>JAKADQ010000079.1 GCA_021820405.1 Thermoplasmata archaeon
CAGTGCCAGAGGATATTCCGGAAACTTCGCTTCAGGTTGAGGAAACCCAGGCCGGTGATCGCCAAGGGCGATCCCGAAAAGCAGGATGAATTTAAAAACTCATAGAACTGATCCTTGATGGAAGATCCATTGTATTCATGGACGAGTGCCATTTCTATGAACACGGTACAGAGATAGGGGCATGATATCCCTGAAGATCTTGAACCCATGGTGATGCAGGAACTCAACAGGAATGGAATATGCGTGTTCGGTGACGTAAATATAGGGATCGGAAGGCTTATCACAAAGATCACTGAAAGGTACAATGCGCTCACATTCTTGGAGTTCCTCTCAACGGTACATGCAAGATTCCCTGACAGTGTTCTTGTACTGGACAATGCAATGTATCACCATGCTGGCATAATCACGGATTACGCATTTTTGACAGACATTGATCTTCTCTTTCTTCCTCCATAATCGCCAAAGCTGAACTCCTGGGAAGGGTGTGGAAACTGGTAAAGAAGAATGCAAACCACAACAGGTATTTCCAACTGCTCAGTGATCTGGGAGGCGCTCTTGTAGGCGAATTCAGCAAATACTCAAAACCGAATAGGGAACTGACCAAATTAGGTGTAATCACTTAAGACGAATTTATGTATAGATATCACTATTTCTGAACAAAAACACCATTTTTGAGGGTTAATTTAGGCGAAATTACTTCAGTTGAGTACAGAATGTTTCCCTCCGTGTCTTCAAGAGGCCTGTTCTTCTTCTCAAGTGTGAAAACTGTTATATCAGCACTGCTTCCAGGGAATAGAGTTCCCTCGTCAAGATCAAAAATCTCTCGTGGTTTCACAGTCACTTTTGGTATTATTTCAGATAACTCCATGCCAAGGGCAATGAATTTGTTCATTGTCTCGACAAGTCCCTTGCATGGTCCGGTAATTGATCTTATGTGTATATCGCTGCTCAGGGTATCTGGAATCAGTCCGTTATTCATGAGATACTTTGCAGACTCAAAGGAGAAACCAGCCTTTCCGTGCCCAATATCTATTATCATTCCAGCATTCTGCATATTCTTTGCTTTGTCAACGAAATCTACCAATGAATTCTTGCCTCCCCTGAAGGCATGTGTCAAGACACTTTCATTACCAAGTGCGTTGAGAATGTCCTCAATTTCAGGTGGTGGATTCCCAACATGTGAAACAGTTCTCAAACCAATTTCACTGGAAACCGACGCGGCAGTTTCTATGTCCCATATACCAAGTTCCCCAGAGCTGAATTTGCCTGGTCTAACCTTTATTCCTCTTATCTCAGGATTCTGGTCTATCACAGTCTTCAGAAGATCCACGTCCACAGATTCCTTGAATGGAATATCTGGTGTCTGACCATTGGGCATAAAAAAAGGGATACCTGCAAATCCCAGATTGATAAAAGTATAAACAGTGGATCTGGCATTGTTGATCAGTGCTCTGCTAGAAGCATAATTTCCAGGTCCCAAACTGCCAGCATCCATAACAGTAGTGACTCCTTCATGTAACTGTGCATCGGGGGAAACCCCGAGATATGTGAGGTTTTCCATTATATGTGTGTGAATATCTATAAAACCTGGAGTAACAATAGCACCACCAAGATCAACAACCTTGTTGGCGGAGCTGTCAGCAAAAGAGCCTATCGCCTTGATCCTACCTCTGCTTATTGCAATGTCTGATTTCGATTCAAGTTTCTGTATCGGATCCATTATTTTCCCGTTTTTCAGTATAATATCATACATTTTTTCCCTCTATTTTTCAATATCTTATTAACTTATTTCGTAAATTTGGAAAGCACACCTCTGATTTTCCACATAGAAAGTTAATGTCGCTGATGAACCAAGTTCAAGAATATGTTCCCTCGGAGAGAGAGAAATTCTATTTTCCTCGGGTAGGATAATGTCATTTTCTATTTTTATGCTGTGCTGGAAATACTCCTCTGAAATTTCTGTAGGTGGGGTTTCAATCCATTCGCCAATGTTGGTTCCAATTGCGACACAAGCAGATTCAATAATGGACACAAAACCATTGTGCGGTATGCTGTGAAATGCAATTCCGGCATTACGAGTTTTGAAAATGGATATTAGTTCCAGTAGGGAGGTGATGCACCCAATCTTTGAAACATCCTGCTGATAATACGAAAGGGATTCCTTCTTTAGCGATGTTGAAAACTGTTTAATGCTGCATTCATTTTCACCCCCTACAATGGGAGTGGTTCTGTTTAACCTGGCCAGGTTGTCGTAATCATCGTAGGGCAAGAGTGACACCTCTATCCAGAAGGACTCATATTTTGCTAAGTTCTCAACAAGCCCCCTTGCCTGGTTGAAATTGAAGGCGCAGTTCATGTCCGCTGCTATTCTTATTTCATTTCCAAGTTCCTTTTTAATAAGCTTAATAGCGTCAATAATATCGATGGAACTCTGGTGAAGTTTCACCATTGTGTATCCCCGATCCATAGGATTACACACAACCTGCATTGCTTCTTCCCAAATGTCATACCTGGACAAGGAGGCATATCTTTTGGCATTTCCCGACGTTCCGCCAAACAGTGGGCTCAGTGACAGAGATGATTCTCTTGCTTTCAGGTTCCACAGTGCATTATCTATTGCTGAAATGGTTCCAGTGGTTATTCCATATCCTCCAGTGAATGAGGCTTTTGACATCTTTTTCCATATTCCCCTCACGTCATTGTGTTCTGAGACCTCAATAATTTTCAGGAACCCATGCATTAAAATGTAATATATGTCAAGAGAGTTCAATGCAACATGAAGTGTTTCTCCCCAGTCCACCTTTCCAATGGCTTGAGCTTTTGCATAAATTTGATAACTCCACTGTTCTGACCATTTCTGAGGCGGGTCAGTTACAGGCAGAGGAATACCAGCTTTAATTATTCCAATTTTCCAGTTGTCCATAATTATCACTAATAGTAAAATTTTGGGACAACCTCATTCTTAACATATTCCCAGACATTTGTTTGGTGTCTTCTCATGGCTTCAGATGCTTTCTGTGGATCTTTACTAAGTATGGCTTCGGTGATCTCCTCGTGCTCTGCTTTCTCCTCGGCCGTGCGACCAGAGCTCGTGAAGATAGTGATTCTAACAATCCTTAACCGTAACCGTAGCATGTTGACATTCTTCTCAAGGTATGAATTTCCGCTTCCCTTTGCAACAAGTGCGTGAAGTTTACCGGAAAGGTTTGCAAGAACAATTGGATCCGGTTCTTCAACCGACAATTTGGAGATTTTCTCGCTTATTTGCTTGAGGTTCTTCTTCATGGCAGGGGTCATTCTGATTGTGGCAAAATAAGCGGCAAGCGCCTCTAGTTCCACCTTTATCTCATATATCTCGTCCAGTTGTTCTTTTGTGAGGTAGACTACATTATAGAAGCGTCCAATTTTTGAGACTACTCCATCATTCTCAAGGGAAATTATGGCTTCGCGGATTGGCGTCTTGCTCATTCTTAGTTGTTCTTTGAGCATCTCCTCTGTAATAGACTGCCCCATTCGCAGCTGACCGTTCAAGATCATGTTCATAATCATGTCATAAGCTTTTAGTGAAAGCGGGATCTTTTCTTCTGTTCCTCGATTGTTACCGGAATGGTTCTTTCCACTCTCGCTTACTTCTGTCATATTTATCTAATCATTCCGATATATATAATTTTCTAGGTGCTACATCATGGTGCTTTAATATTTTATTAACTATCCATCGCCCTGAGTCCGTTTCCATTGAGAGGGCATTAATAGGAATGATCAATATGTGATTCCTTATTCCCACCTGTCCGTTTTCCCTTTTATAACACAAAAAAGTTGACATATTAATGCCACCTCTTTGATTTAATGTTATGAGCGTAAAGATGCGCTCCTTTTGAAATTGTCTTAATAGTCTCTCCAATGGGCTCACTGTATTCAAAAACCTCTTCGGAATCTTTCATATTCCTGAGAGTAATCTTATGACCTAAGACCACTTTGTCGCTGGCTTTCAGATGATATTGTACCATCAGATCCACAAAAACTCTTTCGACTTCTTCGTCATTGAAAACGTCTTCCGTGGTCATTCCTATGGCGTCGTCTTTAGTGTGAGTTAGAAACTTAGATGACATGAAAAGTCATAGATTAATTTAATTTAAGTTTTTTCTTTAGGAAATATCATACAATATCTCTCGAAATTTTTCTGACTCCTCCCACTTTTGTGTGGGTAAAATAGACTCAAAATGATATTCGCCGCCATAAGAAAAACTGGAAGAATTAAGGGTTTATACTTATAACCTGAACACTTCCTACTTAACACATATTTTTTATCCCACTGACCTCGCATTATAGCTACATTTTAAAGCTCCCTCATCTCTCCGTTGAATTTCACTGTTTCTTCACAAATCTTCTGTTCCAGCCATTGTCAGTGGAAACATGTAAATACTATTAACACAAATACGAATAAGTATGGCAGTTATAGATAACATTCCAGATCCAGTGAAGGAGACGTACCTCAGGATTAGATCGGATCATGGAAAGAAGCTTGAACTCAAGTTCATAGGGGGAAACTACTACCTATACATCGCTAAGGGTGTGTGGGATAAGAAGAGAAAGAAGCCTGTCAAGAAAACCGTCCTTTTTGGTTCAATAGATGCGAATGGAACATTCACGAAGAAGGAAGCAAAGAGGATATTCTCCTCTTCCAGTGTTTATGAATATGGCAATTCACAGCTTGTATGGAATCTGTGCCAGGAGATGTACAGGATCATTGAAAACGAATCTTGATCCAGATGATCTTTCCCGTATACTGGGATACATTGGCAATCATTTCCCGGATATGTATGAGATGTTCAGGAAGATCATGGAACCCGGCGGTTTGCTGTTTTACGACATGACATCCATAATATCATACTCAAAGAACCTGAAGCTTGCAGAGAAAGGTTATAATCCCAGTCATGAACATGAGAATCAGGTCACAGTAATAACAGCATTCTCCGTGAAGTCATGAATACCTGTGGCAGTGGATGTGTTCTACGGTTCAATAAAGGATATCAAATCCCTTGGTTATTTCATAGACCGCTTCAGGGATCAGGATATTGGATTCATCATGGATCGTGGCCCCTTCTCAGAATCCACAATCAAGGATCTGAGAAAGCTGAATATGCATTACATCGTACCATTGAGGAGGAATTCCACAATGGTTCCGGAGAATGTGAAGTTTGATTCTGCCTTCATTTACAATGAAAGACCGATACAGGCAGCAAGGAAATCTTCCAGGATGGGATTCA
>JAKADQ010000011.1 GCA_021820405.1 Thermoplasmata archaeon
ACCCGCATTTACCGGGAATACTTCAATGCCATTGATTTCATTGCATGCCCTCGTGATCAAGGATGGAGTGGGGATTCCATCGGGTGTCATTGGAGGTACATCCATTGAGATGCATTTTCCTTCCATTAATATTTCCACGTCAAGGGCAGGGGTAACCATGGACATATCAGGAGTACTGCCTGCTGCTGAAATTCCTGGAATTCTGGAAATTTCAGTGGAACCAGCCAGCAGTATGTTTATACTTTCGGTCATTTCAAGATCACAATGGTATTTTAATTAGAAATATAAAGGGAATGTGGGGCCATACAAATATGGAAAATACGAGGAGTACCGGGAAAAATATAAACAGGGTCATTAAAACAAAGGAAAGATAGAAGATATTCAACCCCTTTTTTACCTCTGTGACTGTTGGTGGGAAGCCATTTCTGTTAACGATATATTTTCCCTTTTTTTCCAGCCTCACATTTAGAAGAACTGCCATAGCCCCTATGGAATATGCCGCATTCCTGCTCTGAATAGCATATATTACATTCGACAATTTTGTTTTCCTCATATTGTAATTCAGGAGGAAGGCCGATGCATAAACCAGTACGGCAGTAATTCTTGCCGGAATATAGTTAAGCACAGTGTCTGCAAGGGCAGTTGGCTTTCCAAAATGAAGATACTTTTCATCTCTGTATCCGAACATAGAATCCATCGTATTTACTATTCGGTAAACTATTGCACCGGCGATTGAAAATATGGAATACATAAACAGAGCGCCAACAAAGGAATCCGTTATGCCTTCACTCACCGTTTCAATCGCAGCAGAGCACACACCTTCCGGGTCAAGTTGAGAAGTATCCCTCCTGACGCACATTGAGAGATGGAATCTTGCACTTTCAAGATCGCCCTTTTCGAGGCTCTTTACTATGGGGTTGATATGCTTTCCCATGGATGTAAGAGCAAAGGTGCTTTTGAGGAATATAGCAAAAACCAGAATAAATATTATAAATATTTCATCAAATGTATATAAAATGTCAAAAAGCACCATCAATGGTATGAGTATAAGAATAATTATGCCTATTAGAAAAATAGTCCCCGCCAGTTCACTCCTATGCTTATTGATGATTCTCCTGGATATTCGCTCGGAGATATTGCCTGAAATCACTGCTATATGAAAGAAACCCCTGGGCTCCCCAAATACCAGATCTATGGCAAGGGCCACAAGGAATCCTTCAAGAGCAATTTTCAAAAGTTCAATGTCCATTTATGATCTGGGAAAGTATGGTTGTTTTTAAATTTGCCGATACTCTTTGTGAAAATTCATCAATGTTTCTCTCAAGTATTTCATCGTATGTCTCCTTCAATTTAACTCCTGTCAGATATTCAATAAATTCCCTATTACTTAGTATATCATGAACGTTGGTGCCAATGATCTTTCCATCTCTGCTTATTGCACCTTCCGGTTTTACTCTGAATATAAGGAAGGGATCTTCTTCATTTTTACTTACCTGGCCATAATGTATCTCATACCCCTCTCCCTGGATATTTGGATTCTCCCTCAGGGAAGAATATTTTCCCATTTGCACAGTTTTATTGCTGGAGTAAATGAATTCTGTGTTTAGAAGTCCTAGTCCATCCACTGGCCTATCTCCTTGTTGAAACGTGATTCTTTTTGAAAGGATCTGGTAACCCCCGCATATCCCCACTATCCTTCCTCCAGATCTGCGAAATTCCAAAATCCTGTCCCAAAGGCCATTGCTTTTGATAAATTTCAGATCTTCTTTAACATTCTTTGAACCCGGGAGAATCAACGTTTCTATACCATTCATTTCCTGTGGCAATCTGATATACCTGAAAAGTTTGTTAGCCGAAAGGAAATCAATATCACTGTAGTTCTCAAAGAATGGATATTTTACAACTCCAACCTTTCCCTGTCCTTCCTTCATGTAATCCAGTGAATCTTCCCCGGGAAGTTGGTGTTCCATATGGGGAATCACTCCCAGGCATTTCATTCCCGTTTCATTTTCAAGGAATTCAATACCGCTTTGAAGCATCCTGTTATTTCCTCGCATGTTGTTGATTACAAAATAGTGGATGACATCAGAATACTGGGCAATTTTTTTTGTTCCATAAAGTGATCCAAATGATCCTCCAAACTCAATATTTGTTACAAGTATGCCGACCCCATTAAACCTCCTTGTGATCCACGTGTTTGATATGTCCCTTTCATAAAGATTGATCTCAGCACAGGAACCCGATCCTTCACCGATCACAAAGTCATAATCCTCAAGGAGATCACTCAATGCGTTGGTTACAATTTCCCTTCCTTCGTGTCTGAGAAAATGTCCATATTGTTCAACAGTCATCCTCCCCAGGGATACCCCTTTGCATATTACCTGGGATTTCTCCATTCCCTCTGGTTTTAGAAGGATCGGATTCATTCGCCAGTCAGGTTCAATCCCTGATGCTTTTGCCTGCAACCATTGAGCTCTGGATATTTCTTCGCCCTTGGGGGTAGAAATCGAATTCAGAGACATATTCATTGCCTTGAACGGTGCAATGCTGTAACCCTTTCTTTTTAATATCCTGCAAATCGCCATTGCAATTGTCGTTTTACCCGCATTGGATGAAGTTCCTAAGATATGAATAAGTCTACCTGCCATTTTTTATCTCCCTGTCTATGGCTTCCATCAATTTCTGGTCAGATTCCCGATCAAGTATTGCTATTCTGAAGTCAGATTCTTCGAATCCGTAAAAATTGCTTATTGAACGTATCAAAAATCCCTTCCTCAGTAGTTTTTCCCTGAAAGTATTTCCATTTATATTTTCAGGTAGCCTGAAGGAAATATAATTTGCATCGGGCCTTCCCAAAATGGCACATCCTGACCGAATAAGCCTTTCTATCACATAATTTCTCTCTCTGCTGAGGGCATCTGGATCAGTTGCACTTGTAAGCAGCTCTGGTAATATGCGGGAATAATATTGCGGTATTGTCCACGGCTCCATATTATTTTCTATTTTACGCGCAATATCTACCGAGGAGATAGTGTATCCCAATCTTATACCGGCAAGGCCCGAAATCTTGCTAAAGGATCTCCCAATGATAAGGTTTGAATATTTCTCAATGAGCTTCTGGGTGTTTCCTCTAATGCTGAAAGGAACAAAATCAATAAATGCTTCGTCAAGAAAAAGGTAACCTCCTGATTCGGACAGAATTTCAAGGATTCTTTCTATGTTTTCATAACGAACATATTCACCGGTTGGATTTATGGGAGAATTGATTGAAACAATATCCGGTGAATAATTCCTAATCATTTTTGGTTCACTGAGGATTATTTTTATTGGGATCCTGCTTATGCTCATCTTTTCGATTGAGGCGGAACGCCTGTGTTCAGAGAAAATCGGCTCTGCAAAAAGAACTCTACCACAGGAGTATATCTTATAAATGGCATAAATCAAAGATGTCAATCCGTATCCTGGCGTTATATTATCTGGGTTAAAACCTGAGACATTCCCTATTAATTTTTTCATCTCGTCACTGGCCACTGGATAATGTTTTAAATCTTCAATATCCAATTCAAGTTTTTTCGTATCCTTTTTAAAGGCAATCGATGCACTGAAATCCATAATTTTACCGTATGATTGAGAATTTCTGGAATAAGCATCGCCGTGTTCAAATTCATTATGTGAACTTTCTTTCACAAGAATGTAATTATTTTCATATTTATAGAGGTTGACAATTATGGTATGATGAACATTGTAAACGCAATAAAATCATCCTTCGGGTTTTTTACCATTGTACCGATGAACGATCAAAATTTCGATAAGGAAAGTATAAATCTACTATGGGTACCCTATCTTGCGGCATCAATTTTCGCCATAATGTTATACGTTCTTTTTTCATGCTTTCTTAATTATTACATATCTGCTATATTGTCATTTATTGGAATATGTCTGTTTTTGGGCCTACAAAATGTAGATGCATTAAGTGATCTCGGAGATGGACTGATGAAAAGAGGCTCGCCTGAGGTTCGGTTTAAAGTTATGAAAGATTCGGCAAACGGATCAGGAGGAATGTTCTCATTTTTCTCGGTATATGCCATTTCGCTGATATCCCTTCTGAGTGTGAATAAAAGCGAGTTTATTCCTGTAATATTATTTGGGCAGATGGATGCAGTTCTATGGATGGTAATGATTTCTTATAAAAGTAGAACAACTGAATCTGGTTACGCAAATTATTTTTCGGAGGTGACAGGAAAGAGAGGTTTCATAATTCTGAATTTACTCCCACTTATTTTAATCTTATTTTTTCTAATTCCACAGTTCATTATCGTTTTCTCAATATCCATTTTGATGTCCATCATATTTCGTTTCTATATTCTGGGTGTGTTCAAGAAAATTAACGGCGACATTATAGGAGCGTCAGGAGAGATAGGAAGGATGTTCTCTTTTATCATGGTAAATATATCTGCAATTACCTCATTCCCGTGGATTTACCACATTTATGCATTTATTCCGTTTCACTGATATCTACCGTTGAAGAGTATAATGACAGGAGTGGACCTATTTTAGACATAATTCTCTCCAATGCAACTGAGAGGTGTTCTTGATAAGTAGATCTTGATAAATTCATAGCTTTTGCAATATTTTCCAGATGAACCTTTCTTGGAAAGATAAAGTAACCCGAATCTATAGCTTTGATCATAGAATCCATCTGTTTTTCTGTGAGTTCTCCAAACAGATCATCAAGAGAAATATTGAATGAATTGATGAAACCATAAATTCTCATTGATTTTTTCTCAACTATTTCCGCAGGGCCTGCCTCGGATAATTTGTCATATACCCTGTTTGCGTAGGATGAGTCAGGTGAATATATTGTTATCTGTTCCTTTCCATTATAATATGAAACTGGTGCTTTCCACATACAACTTTCAGACTCAACCATTCTTATAGTGGAGTTATGTACGTTGCATCTGCATGCCATCATAATGCTCATCCTATTTTCGCTCCTGTTATAGGATATTATTCTGCTACCAACACCATCGATAGCCTTATCAATGGCATTCTTAATATAATCTCCATTGTCTGTATCAATAATAAATTCCAGAAAATCAACAGTTGAATTGCACCATCTGTAAAATTTGACTTCCGGGAACTGTTTCGATAAATGATTGAACAGCATGTCGTTATCGCTTTCAATTGTTATCTCATCCATACCGGTACATGCCGGTATAAAATATATGTCTTACTATTACATATTTGTATTGGTGAAAAAATGGCAGACGTAATAGTTGAGCATAAGTGGAAGGAAAAGAACGGAGAGGAAGTAGTTAAGGTAGTTGGGGGTATAATAGATATGCAGAAAAATGGAAAACTTCCTGCAGGCTTCACATTGAAGTCCATATCTGTTCTAAAGGGAGAAAACACAGCAATATGCAACTGGGAAGCCCCAAGCGTCAAGGATATGAAAGATCTCCTTGAAAAAGTCAATCCGCCCACAAAACACGAAGTATTCGAAGCACAGAAGATGTTCTGAAAATAAGGAGGGATCAACCCACCAATTTTAATTCGAATAAATTTTTTTATTATAGTCAGTTTTTTAATACTATTTTATTAGCTTGTTAGGAAATAATATATTTTTATTCCAGCATTGATTACCTGAACTATGACACGATTTTATTATAAGTGCAAGGACGTAGGCTTTGACTGCAGTTATTCAGTTAACGAACCGACAAAAAAGGACGTATGGGCAAAAATAAGAATACACAACAGATATGCTCATAACCAGTTTGATATTCCACCGGAGTGGGAGAAGAAAATTGATGCGGCCATAGAGGAAAAGTGAAAAGAATGAGACAAATTCCCACAATTTTAAGATCTGATGAAATCATAAATAAAAGTCTCAGAAAAGCATCAAAAATTGAGGAACCATACGATAAGGTATTTGAGAACAGAATCCGAAAGGAGAACATAGATAGGATCGCAACAGTAGAAAGTGTTGCAGCCCCGTATCTGATGAAAATAGTGAAAAAATTTCCCGCAATTGAGAAGATGCACCCATTTTATGAAGATTTTATCGATCTTAAGTTTGGGGTAGATAATTACAAAATAGCGCTGAGTAATGTGCAATGGGCAGGGCAGAAGCTAGTGGAACTGGCAACGGAGAACATAAACCAACTAAAGAGGTCGAAGAAAACATTCGAGATGGTAAATATCCGGAAGAGGTACTATGGAAGATTCTGCTCTGTAATAGAGGGCATTGAGAAGGATTTGTTGCTTTTGGGAGAATGCAGGGACTTTCTTAAGACATTACCTGAAATAAATCCTGATCAACCAACCTTTATAATAGCGGGAATGCCAAACGTAGGAAAAAGTTCACTCTTAAATTCACTGACAAGAAATGATGTAAAAACCGCTCCTTATCCATTCACAACACAGTCTGTTTACATCGGACACATGATGGAGGAGGATGTAAGAGTGCAACTTGTAGATACACCCGGAATACTTGATAGGCCGATGGCGGAACGAAATGAACTGGAACGAAGATCAATTCTGAGCCTGAGGGACATCAAGGGGATAATTCTGTTTCTCATGGATTATTCAGGAACATCTGGTTACAGTGTTGAACAACAGATGAATCTATACGAGGAAATAAGAAAGACCTTTCATAAAAAAGTCTTCAAGATACAGGCTAAAATTGATATTAGCCAGAAACAGGAGGATATAGCCATATCCACCTACACAGGTGAGGGCATAGAACAGCTTAGGAATTTCATATTTATAAACGCTGGTGAAATCATTGGGCAGCAATAGTGATATTGAAAAACTTGTGCTTAAAAACGCAATAATGCATGATGGCAAAGCGGACGTAGGCAGTGTTGTTAACAAATTTGTTGGAGTTTTCCCTGAAATGAAACCAAGAATCCGGGAAGTGATGGGTGAAATAAAGGCAAGTGTTGAAAGGATCAACTCACTCAGTATTGATGAGCAAATGAATCTCGCCACGGGTAAGTACCCGGAAATTCTTGTAGACGAAAAAAAGAGCAACGAACATCCACTGGCCCAGCTGAAAAATGTGAAGGGCCGGGTTGTCATGAGGATGGCTCCTTCCCCGTCTGGTCCTCTTCACCTGGGGCATACAAGAATGTGTATTTTAAATGATGAGTATGTAAAACGGTATGGTGGTGAGCTTATACTGCGTATAGAAGACACCAATCCCAATAACATATATCCTCCTGCATATGATATGATTCCGGAAGATAACAAGTGGCTTGGTGTCAATTTCACCAGCCTTGTAATACAGTCAGAAAGAATTCCTCTGTATTATGAGAGGGCACAGGAGCTCATAATGATGGGAAAGGCATACATGTGCACCTGTGATGTTGAAGAATTTAAAAGGGATCTGATGAATTCAACTGCATGCCCACACAGGGAAATGAAACCTGAAGAGCACCTGGAAATGTTCAGGAATGTAATCAATGGAAAAGAAAAGAGCAAATCTCCCGTGCTTATTATTAAGACTGACCTTTTCCACCCTAATCCGGCTGTAAGGGATTGGATTGCATTCAGAGTGATAGATAAGGAGCACCCTCATACGGGAAAACGATTCAGATTTTACCCTTTAATGAATTTCAGTGTCGCTATTGACGATCACGAATTGGGGCTAACTCATGTCATAAGGGGTTCAGATCATATTAACAATACTGAGAGGCAAAAATACATATTTAGGTATTTTGGCTGGGAAATTCCTGAATATTTCCACTATGGAACAATACACATAGGAGATACAATCCTGAAAACCTCATTGATGAGAAAGGGTATTGAATCGGGCCAGTACATTGGATGGGACGACGTACAGCTTGCAACGGTAAGGGCCCTGGCAAGAAGAGGTTATAAACCGGAAACATTTAGAAAATACTGGATTGATTCGGGTCTGAAGGATGTTAATTCCGACTTCTCATGGGATATTTTCAACTCAATTAATCGTCAATTCATTGATAAAAGTTCTAACAGGTATTTCTTCGTCCCGAACCCGGTAAAGATCAGGGTTGAGGATGCTCCCGAAACAATTTCCAATATACCCCTCTATCCCAACGATGATAGCAGGGGATACAGAAAATATAGTGTGGAAAGGAATCCAGTAATCTCTGTACCTGGCTCAGATCTGAAAGATCTTGGCGAAGGGGAGATCATAAGGCTAAAGGATCTATACAACATAAAAAAGGAGGGGGAATCATTCAAATTTGCTGGCAAAGAAAACACCGGATCAAGAAAAAGGATAATCCAGTGGGTTCCAGGGGATGGAATTGAATTCAGTATATTAAAGCCCGATGGAACGACGGATACAGGAGTTGTTGAACCATTATTGCTAAACAAAAGGGGAATATTCCAGATGGAGAGGTATGCCTTTATAAATGTAGTTGGTGATCACACTGGCCTATTCTTGCACAGATGATGCTTTACCTTATTGGGGGCTTTTTCACATGATCTGGGAATATGTGCAGAAGTACAGCATCACCAATGGATTTTACCCACCTGTATGGAATAGATACTGCAACTCCATCTTCAACAAGTTCCCTGTTAGTTTCCTTAATTAATATTCCTGATATGGATTTTGAATCGCTGTCCAGAATTATGTCATATACATTCCCAACAAGTATACCTTTATCCGTGTAGACTGGAAGTTCTATAATATCCCTCATGTATTCCATATGAATTCACCTCTTGCAATATTCTATGAAGGATTTGAATATTTCCCTTCCGAACATAGTATTGTCAACCTCCGGATGATATTGAACTCCGAATATGGGATTTCTTGTATCATAGAAGGCCTGAACCTTACAATTTTTGGAAGTGGCCACAAGTTTATAGCCCTCTGGAAGTCTTGTTATTTCATCATTGTGGTTCTCCCACACTGTAATCTTCTCCGGAATCCCTCCAAATATTCCGCCATTATCGATAAAATTAACTTCGGTCTTTCCAAACTCAGGAAATGGTGCTTTTCTTACATCCCCTCCAAAGTGAAGTGCAGTAAACTGTGCCCCAACACAGATACCGAAAACCGGAACCTGAGGGTCATCTATTATCTGGGCTATCTTTCCCAGCTTGGGGATCTCACCTATAATACTTGGCGCCCCACCTGATAAAACCCATCCATCCGCATCTTTAACACCCCGAAATTCAGAATCGTTATCTATTATTTGAGAATCAACCCCCAGAGTTCTCAATACTCTCCATTCACGGTGTGTCCATTGTCCACCATTATCCACTACATAGATCTTCATTCCTTATCCTGCATGGTAATGTTTAACCTCTTAATTATCTCTTTATATCTTGTCCTTATGGTAACTTCAGTGACGCCCGAAATTTTTGAAAGCTGTGACTGGGTTACCTTCGAACCGCATTTTTTGCAGGCTACATATAATATTGCTGCTGCAAGGCCTGCCGGAGTTTTTCCATCCTTTATACCTGCAGAATCAGCCATAAAAAAAATGTTAATGCCTTCAGTGGAAACATCTTTAGAGAGATTTAATTTTCTGGAGTAGGAAGATATAAAATACTGTATATCTGGCATTTTCTGTTCAATATCTATGTCTTTTATTAATTCTCTATAATATCTTCCTATTCGTTTTCTTTCAAGCCCCAGTTCCTCTGATATTTCATTGAGTGTTCGTGGGTATCCATAATTCCTGAATACTGCATAAATGAGACTTGCCACGATATACTCGGTATTCCTTCCCCTGGTAATCTTTCTTGAAAGTGCCTCCTTAAATGCTTTTCCAACCATTTCTCTCATATCATCAGGCATTCCTAATCTTGAAGAGAATCCATTGATGCATTGAATAGCTTTGATATGTCTTCTCTCATTGCTGGAGCTCACCTTACTTAAATTCTGCGCCTTGAGTAGTCTGTATACGGTTTCTTTGTTTTTTCCCTTAATTAGTTTGCCGGTACCATCATACCTTCCAGTGGAAATTTCTGTTCTCAGGTTCCTATCGTGACTCATGTAAGTGTTTGTATTCGGACTTGGCAGGCCTTTATCATCACTATCAGAAGTACTGGTGAAAATATTCGGATCTTTTTCTAATAAGTTTTCCTCCAAGATTGCACCGCAATTCCCACAGAATATTTCACCCCTAGAATAATCCGTAAATACCTGGTCTGAATTGCAATCTTTGCATCGTTTTATTGAGTCCGAATTTTTCATGCTCCATCGGGTTTAAATATTACTTATCCACTATTTAGTTTTAACTAATTATAAAGAGTGTAAATTTTATATTTAAAATTTTAATGTGAAGATAATTTCTGACATATAAGGGATTACAATGCAAGTAAGAATAATCCTACGTAATAAGTGTTTATGGATAAAGTTTAGATTTTTTTAAGAACATTACTATAAGTTTATATACAGGTTAACCATTGTATTAATTAATGTTTAAACCGATTCCGGGGCTTCATGCCATTAATAAAGAATTTGTGGTAAGTGAGGTCACTGTGGACATGATGAATAGGCCTGTCTTTGATCAGTATGGAAATAAAATTGGGAAGATTATAAGGATTATGGGTCCCGTTAATCAGCCTTATGGTTTGGTATCCGCATCTGATCAGGTTAAGGCTGAGGGCGAAAAATTCTTCGTGAAGGTTTAGAGGGTGTTTTTATGGAAGAAAAGAACAAAAAGAGTATTGAGCAAATAGAGAAATGTCCAGAATGTGGTTCAACCGATCTATCCAGGGATTATGAAAGGGGTGAACTTGTTTGCAATAAATGCGGTATTGTTATAGATGATAGTTACATTGATCAGGGACCGGAGTGGAGAGCCTTTGATTCTGAACAGAACGAATCTAGGGCAAGAGCTGGGTCTCCAATGACATTTACAATACATGATAAGGGTTTATCAACAGATATATCATGGAAAAACAAAGATTCCTATGGGAAATCGATACCAACAAGAAACAGGGCACAACTCTACAGATTGAGGAAATGGCAAAAAAGAATTAAGGTCTCAAACGCGGCAGAGAGAAATCTGTCACAGGCCTTACAGGAAATGGAGAGGATGGCATCCAACTTAAGCATACCTAATGATGTGAGAGAAACTGCTGCGGTGATTTACAGGAGAGCCGTTAAACAGAATATGATAAGGGGGAGAAGTATAGAAGGTGTAGTTGCAGGTTCTCTTTATGCTGCATGCAGAATCACGAACGTGCCAAGAACACTGGATGAAATTGCATCCATAACCAGAGTCAAGAAAAAGGAGATCGGAAGAACTTTCAGAATCATGAGCAGATATCTGCAGCTGAATATACTTCCTTCAAAACCTGAAGATTATCTCAACAGATTTTGCAGTAAGTTGAAACTGTCAATGGAAACCAGAAAACAGGCTGCGGAAATTATTAAAATGGCACAGGACGGAGATCTTACATCAGGGAAGGGTCCCACAGGAGTAGCTGCAGCTGCGATATACATCGCGTCGATTCTTACTGGAGAGAGAAGGACACAGAGGTCTGTCGCTGAAGTTGCTGGTGTTACAGAGGTAACCATTAGAAACAGATACAAAGAGCTCACGGAAAAGTTGAACCTGGATGTTCAGGAATAATCAATTAATTTTTTTAATCAATTCATAACATCGTAATATTTCATTTGTCAAGCTGTAAATGTTTCCTACTTTTTTGATAGTTGTGTGGAATCTTAACGTTCCGTGTTCCAAGGCAAAAGTGCTTAGAAGATCGTTTTCAGGGGAGCATGCTTTTTGCATAATTTGAAGAATCTCCATTTTATCCTTTATCTCAATTGTAATTTCCAATGTGAAAACATGTCAGGAATCTATAAAAAATATACCACGGCACTTACCTTAATATTTTAATTCCTGATTGAAATGTGTAAGGGAGCGGAGGTTGCCGAGTCAGGTCAAAGGCGACAGACTCAAGATCTGTTTCCGTAGGGGTTCGCCGGTTCGAATCCGGCCCTCCGCACTTTTACCTGTTAATTAGACGAATGTTGTTGCACTTAAGAAAGCCGTCTAACGTAACTTTCTGTTGAAGCCATACTTGATGAAAAAAGGTTTCTCAGTGAGGATCAGATATCGAATCCGTGATAAATGGCAGGAACGCGGATCGGAATATGGAAGCTTCGGGTATGGGCATATATTCATCTGTTGCAATCTCGTCAGAGATTCATGGCATATCCGGATTCAATTCAATGGAGAATCTAGCATTCATATGCAGGTATTGTTCCAGGAGAGAATCGATCCGGTAATCAAGGTGTACGAAGACATATTATAAAAAATGACTTGTCAGTGTCAAGAAACATACCGGTAAATGCTGGACATACTTTTTGAAATATTTGGATCGAATGTGGAAGAATTATCGCAGTCTTTTTAAAAGACACAGAAAGAGTGCAGGTGTTGCAATCGTACGAATCCTTATTGAGATCATATTCACACTTCTCACAAAAGGCAATAATTGATCGATAAGATCGTTCAACTTACAGACAGAAAGATAGACACGATGAAATAAGGGGCTATAAGGCCACTTAAAATAATCACAGTGGAAAGATCGCATCAATCGCGTCAGAAATATTCTGAAAGAAAGGAGAAATAGAACCGATAATGAAGAAAAAATAAATAAGATGGGGACGAACGCATAAATGCCGTAGGACCTTTTTCATAAAGGGCCCACATTTTTAATTTAGGAAAGTGTTTATCAGCTATAATCTTTTGTTTGAATCAACGTAACAAACTTATAATCCCCTAAAAATTTAAACTGGTTCATTTTTCTCTAAAGATGCTTCTCTCCTCGCTGAATCCATCGGGATATCTCTTCCTTAGTTTCTCTATATTTGCGCGTGCTATTTCTGCAAGGTTTGAATCAATTGCTCTCGCCGCCTCACTTAAATACCATAGAACGTCTCCAAGTTCTTCCACAAGTTTTTCACGATCAAGAGGATGTCCCTGAAATTCTTTCTTCTTAATTAGATCTGCGACTTCTCCTGACTCACCACATAGTCCCAAAACAGAGTTTATCAGGTTACTTTTTGGACCAGAGGTTCTTTTTTGCGCCTCCTCATATTTCTCAAATGAGTCAAATGATTCTTCGACCATATAAGGCTATCAAAAATTAAAATTAAAACTTAGCTTAACGAATGTTAAATAAAGTGAGAACTTCTGAGATAAACGTTAAATGGTGGGCGCGTTTGACGATGGGATATTAAAAATGCAATAATTAGATCTAGAAAATGCTTTAAAGCTGTTATCTTCCATGATCACACATCATCTGGTGTCTGGTGATCTTAAAAGATTCTACGGTATACAGAAGTATTTAGCGAGAAGAACTGTTAAATGGAATAAGTTATTATTGGGAAAGTTATAGGGAAACTATGTTCGACAAAGAAAGAAAAAGCAGATTGGAGAAATCATCAAAGATAAAGTCAGAAGATGCGGTTACGATATTACAAAAATTGTATGGCCTGCTTTCAGAATCCAAGAGTGGTGATATTCATCTAGATAAATTTGACCTCAGGTTCTCATTTGCCGAAGTAAAGTTAGGTGAAGGAAGAGAAGTCGGAGTTATTGAAAGTATTCCATCAAGTTTTGATGAAATTTTTTCACTTAGTTTCGATATATTTATCGATCAAAAAAAGGAAAGAGAGATTATATTCGATAGAGAAGGAATGAGGATGTTTCCTTTTGATAATCGCGGCATTGAAAAAGAAATACTGGCCTCCATCAAGTTGTCCAAGTAGCAAAATATGAACTAATATAACTAATTTCAGTTATATTACAAATTTAGAGAGGTTTACGTGATGACAGTTGTTTTAATTTGATGGAAATATGTATTAGTATGTGAGTGATATTAGTTTATGGGAATCAAAAGACTTAATCTTTCGGATCTTCCAAGGGCAGGAAACTATTCTCACTCTGTATCAATTGGTAATTTATTATTTATATCTGGGCAATTGGGTATTAACGAAAGAACAAAGGGTGATTTTTCGGGTCAGTTCAGAACTGCTATGAATAATATAATAAAAATAAGTGAAGCTAATGGTTCTGGCATACAAAATATTGTAAAAATGGTAGTTTATATTTCCAATTCATCATATTTTCAAGAAATGAACAAATTATTTAACGAATATTTTGAAGATTATCCTCCTGCGAGGACAACCATTGTTTGTTCATTCCCTAATCCCGATGCTCTGATTGAATTGGAAGCTACGGTATACACTGACTGAGTGGAAGCAAATTATTATTTTTTTTCTTTCATAATCATTACATTTTAAAAAAGAGGCATAAAAAGGTTAAAAAGTTTAAACTCTTGTAAAGCATACCTATCCAACCATAGGGTGATTAAATGGTTGAAGACTTAGATCCGTTTGATATAGCACTAAAGCAATTAGAAAAGGCTGCGAAGGTTATGAAACTAGATCAGCAAGCTCTTGAGATTTTAAAGGCTCCACAGCAAATTCTTCAGGTGAGTCTGCCTATAAGAATGGACGATGGAACAATAAAGGTTTTTACTGGGTTTAGAGTGCATTATAATAATGCACGTGGGCCTGTAAAAGGCGGAATAAGATTCCATCCCGAAGAAACTCTCTCAACCGTTAAGGCTCTGTCTGCGTGGATGACGTGGAAAACTGCAGTCGTAGATATACCTCTCGGTGGTGCAAAAGGCGGAATCATCTGTGATCCGAAGAAGATGAGTATGGGTGAATTAGAAAGACTGAGCAGGGCATACGTAAGAGCTCTTGGTGAATTCATAGGTCCTGAAGTTGATGTCCCTGCTCCAGATGTATATACCACTCCTCAAATAATGGCATGGATGATGGACGAATATGAGAACATTGTGAGAAAATCAGCTCCTGGAGTTATAACTGGAAAGCCACTTACTCTCGGTGGTTCACAGGGTAGAGGAGATGCTACCGCAAAGGGAGGTATGTACGTTCTTAAGGTTGGAGCAAAGAAGAAAGGAGTAGATCTTTCAAAAGCAACAGTAGCTGTTCAGGGCTTTGGCAATGCAGGACAGTTTGCTCTGAAACTTGTAAAGGAGCACTTTGGCTCTAAGGTGGTTGCAATTTCCGACACAAAAGGAGGAATTTATCTTGAAAGTGGCTTGGATTTCGAGAAGCTTATGGCTCACAAGCAAAAGCATGGAACAGTACAGGATTTCCCCGGTGCGAAGAATATAACGAATGAGGAGCTACTTGAACTGGGTGTAGATGTTCTGATACCTGCTGCAATAGAAAACCAGATAACAGGATCAAACGCCTCAAAAATAAAGGCAAAGATCATATTAGAGCTGGCAAATGGACCAACAACGCCTGAAGCAGATGAAATATTGTATAAGAAAGGAATTCTTGTGCTTCCAGACTTTCTCTCAAATGCAGGAGGAGTTACAACATCATATTTCGAATGGGTCCAGAACATTGGAGGTTATTACTGGACGCTGGAAGAAGTATACGAGAGGCTAGATAAGAAGATGACAGCAGCAGCTGAGGCCGTTCTCCAAACATCAGACAAGTACAAGGTTGATCCAAGAACTGCTGCATACGTTATCTCGGTCCAGAGAGTTGCTGACGCAATGAAAGCAAGAGGCTGGTACTAGAGTTACCACATTTTTTTTAAAACTATCATTTATTTTTCATTTCCTTAGTCTGATCTAATAAGGCGGGTGTTTCACATCTCGCAATTTTTTTATAAGACATATTCATACGCACAATACTATCGCGAGAATAGTGTAGTGGTTATCACAGGGGCTTCCCAAGCCCTTAACCCGGGTTCGAATCCCGGTTCTCGCATAAGGAAAATAGTTAAATAAGTATCATAAGTATCAGCGAAAACCGTAGAGGATTTCTAATAACCTAACAGAAATCACCTTAACCTATATTCATTAAACTCTCATGTTATATTATGAATGATCTACCTGATCAATGTAGTTAAATAAAAATACAATTCAATGAAAATAAATGTTCCATTAATATTCGTGAAGAATGTCATAGACCGGGATGCATTCACACCATTGTTGGATGATCTATAAATAACATGATCGGAGTATTGTTCTTACGGAGCATTTTTATCATGATTGATGAACAGGCAGAGACACTCATACGTGACATGATATCGTTTCATGAACTTTTCAGGTGATCTGGATCAGTATCCTGATGCAAGAATCATATGGTTATTTAGTGAGAGGTTATCAAAAACATGAAAGGATCGAATCAAATGGAATGAATCACAGAGGCAACTTGAAATGAAAGGAATAAAAGTGAAAAAAGGATCAGCAAGGGATGCAAAATTCATCCTATCAGATCCAGGGCATGTGAAACATGACAAAAAAGGAACAAAGACAAAACAAGAAGATCAGAGGATGGCACATCTTTCGTTATGGCCGTTCCAATTTAAGATACCTGATCTATATTACCATCTTAAAGATATTAGCAATAAAAATATAGCTTAAAGAAATACCTTACAGATGGCAGGACGAATTAAAGTTATAAACGACCCTGGAGAACTTGTATCTGTATTCAGGGCATCTGACACAGATATTAAAAGAAAATTACTGATCGATCTTTCCACAAGTTGGATAACCTTGCCAAAAATTCAGGAAAAATATGGTATGGAGGGAAAACAAGCTCTTCGCTATCTGGACAAGATAAAGATGCTTGAAAGCCAGTGGATGAATGGTGAAAACGGCCCGGAGAAGGCATATCACACATTTTACAACAATGTACAAATAAATTTAATGGGTACTATGACTGAACTGGCCGACATAATATATGCCACCACGCTTTCTGATTCTCAACTGGAATTATATGAAAAAGACATAGAAGGAATGATGACATCTGGTGAGGGCGTTTTTCTCGGAGAAGTATCTGAAAAATTGGGTGTTTCGCAAACGCTCCTTAAGGGTTTAGTAAAGAGGTCTAGAAATCTTCAGATTAAGGGTTTTAAAATAGAAAAAGTTCTTGAAGAATGACTGCCAAAATCAGTATTTACAGATATGGCCACAGACCGGCAAGGGACAAGAGGATAACAACTCACGTTGCCTTAACTGCAAGGGCATTTGGGGCTAGTAATATAATAATAGACACTCCGGACAAAAACATTGAGGATAATATAAAGAAGGTCGTGGAAAATTTTGGTGGCCAATTTCAAGTGGAAAGTGGAGTTTCCCTTGAAAAGTTTCTCTCTTCCGAACCAAAATTCATCCATCTTACCATGTATGGGAAGCCGATTCAGGATGCCGAGAAGAGTATAAGAGAATTATTGGATAAGAATGATAACATATACATATTTGTTGGAGCTGAAAAGGTCCCTGGAATTGTATACTCCAAAAGTTCATTAAACGTTGCGGTTTCCCAGCAGCCCATAAGTGAAGTATCAGCTCTGGCAATAATATTAGACAGAATCTATGAGGGTAATGAACTCGACACTCATCAGTGGGGCCAGACAAGAATAATCCCTAACGAAAGAGGCAAGACTATAGAATTTATTCCAAATAAATCCTCATGTATAGAGATTCTAAAACGACATGGGGCATCCAAGGAGCTTTTGGAACACAGTCTTGCCGTGGAATATGTTGCACATAAAATATGTGAAAGTATAGAATGTAATTATGATCTGGTCTCAGCTGGAGCTCTTCTTCATGATATTGGTAGAACATTTGATAACACAATAACGCACGGGATAAAGGGTTCTGAAATTTTGGAAAAGGAGAGGATTTCAAAGAGAGTCCAAAGCGTTGTGCTACGACATATAGGTGGCGGGATCACTGATGAAGAAGCTCAGACCATGAACATAAAGGAAAGGGGTTTGATCCCAATCACAATTGAAGAGAAGGTAGTTTGTACTGCTGACAATTTGGTGAAGGGAAATAAGCGTATCAGCATTGATGAGCAGGTCTGTAGGTATAATGAAAAAAATCTTCCGGAAGCAGCTAAAAGGATTAAAAAATTATATGACGAAATATGTCAGATGGCTGGATTTGATATCGATACTATACAACTATGGGAGTAAACAGACCTCAATAAAAGGAAACTGAATCGTTTTTTCAAATATTTCATAATTCGAAAAACTTAATTGCCACCTATTAATTAACCAAAACAAGCCGCTGTAGCTCAGCTGGTAGAGCACTCGCCTGTTAAGCGAGCGGTCGTCGGTTCGAACCCGACCGGCGGCGTTGAAAAATATTTATTAATTATAACTTAATATCGTGGTGTGCAGTCAAGAACCAAGCGGGATTTTATTATTTCAACCATATTTTCCTTAACGTTGGTTTTATTGTTGGGGTCAGTTACCATACCAGATAATATATCTGACAGAATTGCTTTCCTGTCTGTGTGGACGGCCATCTTTATTATAACAATTAGTTTTTATATATTGAAATATGGTGACGTAAGAAGGAAACGCACAAAATGAGTATATTTAACAGGAAAACTGTTACACCATTGGAAAAGTTTAAGTGAAATTTTAACATTGGCTTTCTTAAGGGGTTGTAGCTTAGCTAGGTAGAGCGCCTGGCTCATAACCAGGTGGTCATTGGTTCGAATCCGATCAGCCCCATCTCACTCATGCTTAGATTAATTTGCTCTTTTCATCTTCTCCCTTCCTTGAAATATTTGTCTTCCAATGAATTTTTCAATCTAGGCATCTTTGTCCTGCGCAACCTGTGAACAACTCAGGGTTGGCTTTTGTGTAACTGGATGAGGTAAAGCATCTAAATGTTCTTTTCCCCTTTCTGAGCAATGTTTTATGGAAATGCATTGTGCCGTTTTGATCTGACAATCTATCAAGATGTATAAGGAAATTGGGGGTGTAATATCCTGCTATCATTTTCCTTTCTAATATTAAGAAAGAATAGGTTATAGGCTTGCTGATATAATAGTATCCTCCTCACAACGAGAATTGGAAAAATATTTGATTTCCTCTTTTTTCAATACCCTTTTATTGAGATCCGTAGGAATCTCCCAATAAATTTTCAAAGTCAATGGCTTCAAAGGCCAGGTAGAGGACGCCCAATGTATTTCTGAGTCATGAAAGGTTCTGATAGTATTCTTCTACAAGGGGGTGATCATGGTTCTTTGATATTTATCAAAATGTCATAAAAAGTGCTTCGGTGGATCCCGTTAAAAAGCCATCATGAAATTTATAGCTGCGAATTTCGATTTTGTTCGTAACCCTTGTCTCTATGAAGTTCTTCTGCATGGTATCGTAAGGATCATACACTTCTTCCGTAGGATGACTTCCTAATAATTGTTATTGAGCTCTTGAATGTTGTATTGCAATTTGGGCATACCAATGTACTTTCGTTTTTCTGTCATTCTCGAATATATTCCATACAACATAAATCAGTAGGGCTGCCAGTATGGCATAAATCATAATGAATATGTATGGGAGCATATTCATTATTTTTTAACTCATCGCTCAGAAGTTATAGGAATACAGATTCAATTCGCAGGCTTTCTTAAAGCCAGCCTTTTCGCATATGGGCGCTGATGTACTTTTCATAGCATGGATTATCAAATATTTTATATTTGATTCTGCAGCATCATCTATTCTCGCCGCAACCATGTTCCTGTATATACCTTTTCCCCTATATTCGGGCAGCACAGCCGCACCATCCAGAATAGCATAAGATCCTTTTTTGTCCATTTCCATTATGGCGAACCCCACGTATTTCCCAGTAGCTTTTTCACGTGCAACGTATGCCCGTACCTCATTTTTATATCTCTCTGTGGAGTTGATGGCCATACTGATGCCTATTAGGGACATTGCCACGTTTTTATCCATTCCAGTTCCAAAAGCGTTTACCATCAGGTCTATATTACCGCCAAGAAATTCTAGAGGGACATCTGTTACTTCGAATTCCGGATTTACACGCAAATCAGTTTTTGTAGTATTCATATAAAAACCATAGGCCGAAATTTCATTTCTATAATTGAATCCGTGATTTATCAATCTCTCATTTAGGTCATCTGGTCTGCTTGTGGGGCCAACGATCCAGCTAAAGGATTTTTTCTCATTTTTGTAGAATTCTATCACCTTTTCTATGGTTTTATCTGCCTGATCTTTTTCTAGGTCAGCGAGTCCTACATGGTTAGCCTGTTCTGAATCGAACGGAGTAACATACCCCTTGACTCCTTTTACATCAATCCTTTTAATTCCCAGCGAATGAAAAAAATCGTCGTCCAGTCCATCCCTGTCCAACATTGCATTTGTTCGATCAATAATTATCTGAACATCTTCACTTTCCATATTAATCATATAAAAAAAATATTTATAAATCTTTCTGAAAATTGTCAATATAAGAAAATATTACTTAAAATCTTTGAAGGTGACGATAATGGGAGATCAGTTTAAAATTATCTCTGGTTTTTAAAACTCTGGCCACAGAATATTGCAAATAGATTTATTTTAAAAGTAGCATTTTATACATTTAATTCTTTTAGAAATCACAGAAACTCCTTATTTTATCTATTTATCAGAAAATATCATATGTTTGCGATTGGCCGAATTATGCAACACACAATCATTCTTAAGGCACGTGCACCACCTCTGAAAATTGTTTTTCAATCAACATATGCATTTCCTACAAATGCTGCCAGAATCCAGAAGTAAGGGTAATTGTCAGATTTTTATCACAGTTTCTGTAATTAGGATCACTTTTTTAATGGAATAATAATTTAGGTAAGGTTGGATATGGCTTTTGAATTAATCCCACAGGGGAAAAAAATAAAAGATTTCGCTGAAGAAATTGGTAAATACTGGGATGAGGTCGATGTTTTTCAAAAGATAGAAAAAATGAGGGAAAATGGTGAACCCTTCATATTCCTGGAAGGACCACCGACGGCAAATGGAAGGCCGCATGTCGGTCACGCACTTACACGAACCATGAAAGATACAGCATTGAGATACAGGACAATGATGGGATACAGTATAAAACGCAGAGACGCTGGTTGGGATTGCCATGGCCTACCTGTCGAACTTGAAGCTGAAAAGCATTTCGGGTTTAAGAACAAATCAGAAATAGAAGATTTCGGGGTAGACAAATTCAATGAATATTGCAAGGAGAGTGTTTTCAGGTACATTGATGAGTGGCACACAATGGATAGCAGGTTGGGCTTCTGGATAAATCACGAAAATGCCTACATAACTCTCAGGGATGATTATATCCAGAGTGAGTGGTGGGCTATGAAAAAAATGTTCAGTTCTGGTGACTTGTACAAGGATTTCAGAATATCTCCATACTGCCCAAGATGTGAAACCACCCTTAGTTCGCATGAACTTGCGCAAGGATATAAAGACGTTAAGGATACGTCAGTTTATGTAAAATTTAGGCTTGTTCAGGACGGAAGGTACGCCATAGCATGGACTACAACTCCCTGGACCTTGCCTTCCAACATGTTGCTTGCAGTAAATGAGAACGAAAAATACGCTGATGTTGAATACGGTAAGGAAGTCTATGTAATCGCATCATCGCTGGTCTCAAAGGTATTGAAAGACAATTACACGATTCTCAAGACATACAGCGGAAAGGAATTAGTGGGGCTGAAGTACGAAAGACCCATTGATTTCCTTCAGCTTCCAGATAACGCATGCAAAATCGTTCATGGTGATCACGTAAATCTGATGGAAGGAACTGGCATAGTCCATACCGCACCGGCTTTTGGAGCTGATGACTTCGAATTGGGAAAACAGCAAGGACTTATACTAGTTAATCCGGTGGATCTTCAGGGTAAATTCAACGATAAAAGTCTTCCATGGAATGGGAAATTTGTAAAGGATGCTGACATTGATATAATCAAATATCTGAAAGGAAAAAATCTTTTAGTAAGAAGTGAAAAATACGAGCATTCATATCCTTTCTGTTACAGGTGCGATACCCCTCTTTTATACTATCCCATAGATGCTTGGTTTGTAAGAGTTTCAGCATATAGAAAGGAACTTGTTGAAAACAACAAGAAAGTCAACTGGATTCCATCCCATCTCAAGGAAGGCCGCTTCGGGAATTTTATAGAGGATGCCAAGGATTGGAATCTTTCTAGAAACCGATACTGGGGTACACCTCTTCCCGTCTGGACATGTTCATGTGGGCATCAGGAAGCAATAGGATCTATACAGGAATTAATGGAAAGATCAGGAATGCCAAGGCCAAAGGAACTTCATCGTCCCTATGTGGATCAAATAACCATGAAATGTCCAGACTGTGGTGGTAAAATGGAGAGGGAACCATTTGTAATAGACACGTGGTTTGACTCCGGCAGTTCTACTTATGCAGCCACAAATTATCCATTTAATGAGAATATGCCACAATTGCCCGTATCATTTATCACGGAAGCCATTGATCAGACAAGAGGGTGGTTCTATGTTCTTCATGTTCTCTCAACAATACTGTTCAAGATAAATGCCTATTCAAACGTATTCTGTGCAGAATTTATTCTTGACTCGGAAGGAAAGAAAATGAGCAAGAGCCGTGGAAATGGGGTTCTGGCGATGAAGATGATGGATGACTTCGGTCCAGATGCATCGAGGTTATTCTTTTTCACATCGGCACCGTGGAAACCGAAGCCCCTCATAGAGAAGGTAGTTAAGGAGAATGAAACCAAAATACTGGGAACTCTGGTGAATATTTACAGCTTCTTTGCGTCCAATGCCAATCTGGACAACTATGGTTATTCAGGTTTGAAGCAAAGTTCAAACATCCTGGATAGATGGCTAACATCAAGGGTGAATACTACCATACAAGAATGCAGAAAATACATGGATCTTTACGAGTTTCATGAGGCACAGAGAATAATTTCAAATCTGATAGACGAAATTTCGAACTTCTATCTGCGCCTGTCGAGAAGAAGATTCTGGGAGTCCTCGAATGACAAATCGGAAGCCTATTCGACGTTGTTCTACGCAATCGATAATGTATGTAGACTCCTGGCGCCCATAGCACCGTTCACGTCCGAATATATATACAGAAAACTTCACCCTGATCAGTTGAGTGTACACGGTGCACTTTATCCGGAAGCGGACATCAAGCTAATTGATACAAAGATAGAGGCAAAAATCGGAGTTTCAAGATTAGCATTAGAACTTACAAGAAGGGCAAGACAAAATGCAGGTATCAAGGGAAGGCAACCTGTTAAAGAATTGCTGATTCTCTCAGAGAAATTAACGGAGTCCGATCTGGACCCGGTGAGGGAGGAAATGAATGCCAGAAGCATTAGAATTATAAGTCAGTCTGAAAAGCCTGAAAAGGTATTCATAAAAATTATCAATTCGAAGGCTGCACCCATACTTAAGAGCAGGTTTTCCGAATTTGAAAAATTCATAAGGGAATTAAACGAATCTGGAGAGGTTGATAAAATGACGAATGCCGGCATATCCTTTGAAGGAATAGAGATACCGAAGGATGCCGTGGAATTCAAAGCAGAGGCTGCAGAAGGGTACGTGATGGAAAGCGAGGGGAACCTGACAGTTTATCTCAACACCGCAATTGATCAGGAACTGGAACTTGAGGGTCTTAGCAGGGAAATAATCAGAAGAGTTCAGGTGATGAGGAAGGAGAAAAATCTTGAGTATGATGCCACAATTAACCTGAATATACACGCAGGAAGTAGAATAATTAAGGCTATCGAAAAATTCAGGGATAAAATAATGGCAGAGACACTCGCCTCAACATTAACCGCATTCGAGGACACGAAGGAGATCGGGAGACTGTGGGAAATCGATGAAGAGAAGGTGTATATAGAAGTAGTGTAATATTTACTTAAAGTGCTCCCACCCTTTTCCTTCAATTTTTGTCCATCTTTCTCCGTCGAAAATTATATTGTCCCCTTCCCAGACATCCCCGATGTAGCTTATTCTTATACCTTTGTCTTCCATCGTTCTGGAGAATTTCCCGTAATCATTATTGTCAATTGTAAACAGAAGTTCATAATCGCCCCCTATGTTACACCCTATTTGAGTTTTAGAAATACCATACCGGTCGGACGTTTTTGCCACTGACTGATGAAATGGCAGTTCACTTTCAACCAGCCTGAATCCATATCCATAGTCCCTTTTCATCTGGCTGAGGCATCCAAAAAGCCCATCGGACATATCCATCATAAATTTTCCACCTGATTTTGCAATCTGACTGCCCTCCTTAATCCTTGGAGTTATTTTGAGCATCTCCCTGGCACTTTCCCTAACGTTGACGCCATTGATGTAATCCATATATGCAGATCCCACTCGTCCAAGATCATTGGTCATGCACAGAATCTGATTCTTTCCTATGTTTTTCCTGAATGTTATCTCACTCCACTTGGCAGTTCCTATACAGAAACCTGAAAAGGCCGTAGACCTTCCAGGCTTTGTATCACCACCTATATATTCTGTGTTATATCTTGATAAAATTTTTCCCAGGCCTTTTGAAAATTGTTCAAGGTAATCCATGTCAATATCGTTTCCAATAATGAAAGCAGCCATAAAGGAGAGAGGTTTACCGCCCATTGCGGCAATATCAGAAAGATTCACAGATCCGAAGAATTCACCTGCTTCAAGAGGTCCAACACCCTCCGGAATATGATTTTCAGGAGTAATTGAATCAGTTGTGGTAAGAATGCATCTGTTACTGATCCTTGTATAGGAACAGTCGTCTGGCGATTGCAGAACTCCGCCATCTTTCATTATATTACTAATTATTTCT
>JAKADQ010000080.1 GCA_021820405.1 Thermoplasmata archaeon
TACTTGCTATTATTTTTATTGGAATCCTAATTTCCGCAATGGCAATGTTTCTTACCGAAAAGAAATACAAAGATGTAGAGCTAGGATACCTGTATTTTTTAAAAGATGCCATTTTTTATATGATTTTCGTGATACCAATCTGGTTGCTTCTTTACATAAGGACTGTTCTAAAGGGACCAACCACGATAGTATATGTTGATTTAGTTATACTATTTATTATGGCTCTTACCCTGTCAAATCCATTCTTACTGATCATTAAACGTAAAAGCTATCCGTTAACAGATTTGAAAATGGTCGAGGAGGTAAAGAGGCTATCTGAGAAGCTTGGGGTTAAAATATCCGATGTTAGGGTCATCGATTGGGAAAAACAAAAGATTCCAAATGCTTTTCAGTCCGGTTTTAGGACTTACACTATATTCATATCAAATTATCTGAAAGAAAACCTTACTTTTGAGGAAAATACTGCTGTGTTGGCACATGAAATTTCTCATGCGGCACACAAGCATCTGCAGAAGACGTTTATATATGCGGAATCGATGATACTCATAATAATAAATCTTTTTCTATTCGCTCAATATTACCCCACACAGGGTAATTTGTCACTGATATTTGCAATTACAGGGTTTATTCTTATCTATGTCGGTTTGATCTTTTTTTTGCCTTTTCTCCAAAGACACTTTGAAAAGGAAGCTGACATTTCAGCCGCTAAAACAGTAGATCCAGAGTGGCTTATAAGTGCACTTTTGAGGTTGTCTGATTTAGGACTCATCCCTAAGAAAATTTCAAAATTTTGGAATTCATCCCATCCAGATATTAGCACAAGGGTAAAGTATCTTCAAGAATTAAATACCGGTGAAAGATAAAAATGCCAAATAAGCAATTTCAAGGAATTTCACAGGCATCTTTTAACCATTTTGATGTTACAGATCTTACATAATCTTTCAGGGCAATATTTTCGACCTATATTCCCATGGCAAAAAATAAAAGAAATCCTGCTCCTAAAAGGATGGAAGACGTGATGATCAGACTGATAGGGTTTCCAAAATTAATTGTGTATCCAAAGCCAAATCTTTTTGGGACCATGATGGAGGAATCCTCTGGATTGTAGTAGAAAACACCGAATATCCAGAGTTTATCGTCGTCCCTTGAACCTTTGCTCTGATTGTTTTCCTTTGCATTGGGAAATAGTTTCCAACCTACCTGCCCATACCTGATGCCAATCACCAGGATAGCAAGCACGATAAATGATGGCAGAAGTAAATCGAAGTATAAGTAAAAGTCCGCGTTGATTCCTGACAGGAAATAATTGGATAGTACTATGTTCATATTTATTACAGATGACAGCAATATTAAAAGGTAAAAGTTCATCCTGTTGAACTTAGACATCTGCAGGGCATTTTTTACCGGCGACACTGAATTTTGAAATGGAGAAACGCCAAGGATAAGAAAGGCAATGCCTTCCATTATTATTGTTCCGAATATGGGTAATGACAGGAGTTGAAAAAATACGGGAGAATAAAAAATTGATCGAAGAACAGGAATATCTGCGACTACTGCTATGATTGGAAGCAATATGATAAGCCATGGAATGATCACCAGCCACTTCCTTACCTTTACAGATTCCTGTAAAATAACTGCAGTGGCAACATCATTTTCCTCGGATATTCCTCTATTTTTCTTAATTCTGGAAACCCTCACCCTGAACATTCCGTACAAGAAATATGAATATACCATGAAAATAACGATCCCAGATAGTTCCACAAATATGCCAGGGCCTAAAATGTATGTGAGAAATAGTATTATCATGGAAATTCCCAGGACCTCCATAAGGGAGTATTCGTACTTCATGTTCTTAATAATATTTGAACCACCTAAATCTGATCCTACTCTGACCCCGAACTGGATTTGAGGTGGAGTGATAAATGGAAGGAGCGAGAAAAACACAGAAATTATTATCAAAGGAAGTAAATCCCATATAATGTATGCAGCAATTTCCTGGCCGATCATTTTTCTCCCTTTTCGATCCGTTCCATTATTTTTTGAAGGGAAACGAGGAGATCTTCCTTTGAATACCCCCTTGACATTGCTTCTGCAATGAGGCTCTTCGCCTTATCTTCCCATCTTTCCTGAAAAACAATATCGTTTCCGTGATTTTTCTGATCAACTATGACTACTCTCCGCTTTTCCATTATGGCGTAGCCTTCCCTGATCAGTACTTCATATGCTTTGTTCACCGTATGATAATTCACCCCAAGTAGGGATGCGATTTTCCTTGTAGAGGGCAGAATGGTACCGGGCTTGATCTCGCCGTACGCAATCAGGTCAATTATATTTTCGATTATCTGTTCGAATATGGGCTTTTTGGATGAAAGATCTACGGAAATCACGAAACTTTTGTTTCCACCCTCATTTCCCTTCATTTCGATTTTTCCCCTTGAAAAGTTGTGGACATTTGTCTTTGTGTGGTCAGAGGAATCAGCATTTTCCATGTGAATGTGATTTCAAAGGGCATAAATAAATATTGTCTGTTTGTACCGGATTTCCATAATGGCTCTTTTCCTGAATCATTTTTCCTGTTTACTTTAAGGAAAAAATCCCCAATCAACTCCTTGTAATGCATCATGAAAAATTTACAGGATATACCTCCTTTGAAAAATAATGTGCCATAGCATCAGTGTTATTGTTACCCATAATCAGATAGATATCCGAATTGGTTAATACCACAAGAACTGTCAGATTATTTGTTATTACGTAGGCACTTGCACCATTGTTTGTTGTAAAAAGCCCTTCGTTGTAATTTCCAAGGGATGTCCCCTCATTTCTTGTACTAAGTGTAACATTTCCGCTATTTATATTCTCTACAAAGGCATATTTTATGTCGCTTGTGGTGAAGTTTTGATTTCCTATATACTGAGCATTGATCTTAATATAATGATCGCCTATTGAGATACTGTTCTGAGCACTTCCTCCCGTGGGAACGATGATTATTGCAGAGAAGGTTACCACCAATCCCGCAATCAGCAATGCTGCGATAGACCCTCCTTTGACGTTCCTCTTTTTCAATCTCTTTATCAGAATCAAAACTACACCAATAAGAAGAATTGCGATCCCTATGAAAATCAAAGCATACCCAATATCTGCGACGATTCCTGGTTGAGAAAACTGATATACTTCCATAAAACAGTATGAAGAACATATTTAAATAATTTTATATCTGATATATATCAGATAGAACATTAATCTTAACTTCAATAAACCCAAAAAAATTGAAGAAAACGCGACTGATCTTTGTAACTTCCACAATGATGTTACAAATTAAAAAAATCACTGGAGAGATTATGGGAGCATCCTTTCATTGGACATGAGCCTTATAACAGTCACAGTCAGAATTACGAAAATAACACCAAGAATGACGGAGAACATCTCACCGGCAAAGATGATATTTTCCTGAAACCATAGGTACTTCATTATAAGGATAAAGAAAACCAGTACTGGAATCATCCCGATAATAGTTCCAATTCCTCCTGGCGCATTAACTCCGGGATATCTCTTTGTTAGAGACGCCCAAGTGAGCATTGACAGGATTGATATCAGAGTTGAAAAATATGAGATGGGAACTGTGAATATGATTATGAACTCAGTGACTTCCCATGGTACTGTTAAGAATCTGATTGAATCTGAACCGTAAAATATGGCAAGATTCACGCCAAGTATTACTGAAGTGATTATTATTCCTGAGATGGAATATGTCATAAATATATCGGAAACTTTAACCGTTTTTGAGGCCAGCAGGTATTCATAAACTCCGTTCGCCCTATCAGAGGAAAAAAGGTATGCTGTGCCGGAACTTCCTATTTGCGAAAACAATGGAAGCATTATGGGAACCAGAAATAACAGAAATCCCAGGGACGGGAGAGATGAGGCACTCAGTGGCTGAAATGTGCTTATATAAAGTATAAGCGGAATAAGTATGCCCAAAAAAACATACATCAGGCCATAAACTGTGGAAAACGTTCTTAATATTTCAAATCTTATGAAATATCTAAAAGCACTGGAAGTTTCTTTCATAATTTTTCACCCCAGGATTTATTTTTTCTCATAGAATGACTCCAGTGGATTCGACATATCCTTAACTTCGTATATTCTAACTCCCTGTGCCACCAGTGATGCTATTAATTCCGATGTCTTTTCAGGGCTCTCCACATCAAAAACATAGAAGTTCCCCTCTCTTTTATATCTTAAGTCACATTTTTCTATTCCATCGGCCCGAATGCCAATCTTATAATTCCTCACAGATAATCCTTTCAAATCTCCAAAATAATCCAGATTTCCGCCTCTCAATGCCAACACGTATGAACCCAGATCCATGGCCTCATAAAGATTGTGTGAAGAGTACAGAATTATTCTATCCCTTGATTCCTCCTTTATTAAATTTCGTATCATGGATGAAACCGACGGATCAAGATTTGAAGTTGGTTCATCAAGAATCATTATATCTCCCGTAACGAGCAGGCTTTTAGCCAGCGAAACCCTCTTCTTCTGGCCCCTGCTTAATTCATTATATTGTTTCCCGAGAATATCCCTCAAACCAAATCTTTCAATTACAGATTCCAGAACATCATTGCTCACATTTTCCAGTGCTGCAAAAAATTTCATGACCCTGAATACATTCATACCCACAGGGATTGCATCGTTGTGCCCAAGATATGAAATTCTAACTTTTGAATCCTGAATAGGCATTCCGTTGAAACTGATCTTCCCTTTGAATGGTTTCAGGAGATCTGTTATTGCTCTGAAAAGGGTTGTCTTTCCTGATCCGTTCTCCCCGAGAACAATATAAATACCAGGTGTAGATATATGGAAATTAATATTATGCAGTACTTCCTTTCCGGAATAGCCTGTGGAATAATTATCGACCGTTAATGACGTCATTTCAATCACCATCGGAATTATTCATCCTCAACAGATTCATAGTCTCTTAAGGGCCCCTCAAAACCACATTTCGGGCACACTATTATGGCACCTAAGGCAACTATTCCACCGTCCATTTTTATCCCTGCCTTATATTCCAAGGGCTTCAGTCCAAATATGGGTTTCTTAAATATCTCTCCACATTTTTTACATTTGATTTTCTTTGCCATTTCAGTACACTGATATACTTGATATATAACAAATATATTAATTTTATCAAATACCACGT
>JAKADQ010000081.1 GCA_021820405.1 Thermoplasmata archaeon
CATCTCGCCAGTCCAGGATGGAATGGTCGGTTTCAATCCTGTTGCATCCCTGACTATTACACGGTTTCCTCTGGACTTTATGAAGGAATATGTTCTTGCCCCTAAAACAAAAATATCCCCGGGGACCATCCTTTCAACAAATTTGTCGCTGAGTTGACCAAGATTTCTACCATTGACGTCGATCACTTTATAATCAGAATCGTCAGGTATTGTGCCCACGTTCATGAAATAGATCATTCTTGTGCTTTTCTTTTTCCCGATTGTGTTTTCTTTCTCGTCGTACCATATCTTTGAATAGACACTGTTATTTTCAAGCCTTCCCGAGAGGTACATGATTACCGACATATATTCTTCCTTTGACAGATTTCTATAAGGAAATGAACGTCGGATGAGATTGTAGCATTCATCTGTGCTCCATGTTTTTTCCAGAGTCATTCCTACAATGGCCTGAGAGAGAACATCCAGTGCACCCTCAGGTATGCTCACTCTGTCTATGTTTCGCTCGTATGCGGCCCTCGTAAGCACAGAGCATTCAACAAGATCATCAAGATTGAATACTACAAATCTTCCCTTGGTAAGTTCATTAATTGAATGCCCCGCCCTACCTATCCTTTGCAAACCCTTTGAGACAGATTTCGGGCTTCCTATTTGAACCACAAGATCGATACTCCCAATATCTATCCCAAGCTCCAAAGAGGTTGAGGAGATGACACACCTCAGCTCGCCCTTCTTTAATTTTTCCTCCACGCCAATTCTTGTCTCCTTCCCTAAGGAGGAGTGATGAGCCTCCAGACTTTCGATTCCTCGTGCCTTAAGTCGGATTGCCACGTGTTCTGTTGCACTTCTTGTATTTGTGAATATCAACGTGGTTTTGTGTTCCTCCACAAGCTTTGCCAGAGTATCATACATCCTCTCATTTGCAACCTCAAAACCTGCACTGTTCAGATCTTTGACCGGTGTGAGCGTTTCAAGATCCAGGCCTCTCTTAATATCTACATCGACTATCTCACATGGTCTTGGATTACCGTTTTCAAAACCACACAGGAACTGGGCAATTGTCGGAAGTGGTGCCTGAGTGGCTGAAAGTCCGATCCTTATATATCCTGGAACCACCTCTTCAAGACGTTCCATGTTTAGGGAAAGAAGCGTCCCTCGCTTTGAAGATGATATTTCGTGAATTTCATCAATAATTACATACTTAACAGTTTTAAACTTCTCTTTGAACTTAGGAGCAGTAAGGGCAAGGGAAAATGATTCAGGTGTTGTAATCAGAATATGAGGGGGTTTTCTTAACATCTTCTGCCTCTCATTCTGGCTTGTATCGCCGCTTCTCACTGAAACTCTTATTGGTGGAAGATCCAAACCGTTCTCTCTTGCTATCTGGTAAATTTCCTCCAGAGGAGCATTCAAATTCTTATTTATGTCATTGGCAAGAGCCTTAAGTGGGCTTATATAAACACAGAATATTTCGTCACCCAAATTATTGGCTCTGGCCTTAAGGAATAGTTCATTAATGATTGCAAGGAAACCCGTTAATGTTTTTCCTGTTCCAGTCGGACTTGAGACAAGGACATTTCGTCCCATATGAATCATAGGTATGACCATTCTTTGAGGGACAGTCAGGGATTCATACTTCTGGTCAAACCATTTTATGATCAAATCGTCAAGAAATGGAAGTTCATATCCTATACCTTTCCTTACAGTTTCCTTATTTTCCGTATTGATCCTTGGTTCAGTTTGAAACAGTATAAAAGGTTTGTCAGAGTTTTACCATATAATCATTTGCATCATTTACACGCGCCTGATTGTATATTCTGTTTGACCTGCGGAGAAGCGAGCCAATTTTTTAATTTTTTCGTCAATTGCGGATCTGTTCATTCCATAAGAGTTTAACACTTCTCTGAAAAAATCAATTACCATATCATAGTCTCTGTGATCAACAGGTTTTGGTATTCCGTCTTTTCCCCCCAGGGCATAGGAATATCTTATTGGATCCTCCATGCTTATTTTCTCGCCTGTTATTATTTCCGAAATATAGGCTATGGCTCTGACTGTACTTTTACCAACTCCCGGAAATGATATGAGTTCCATAATGCTTGATGGCTCGTATTCATATATTTCTCTTATTTTTTCAAAGGGAATCTTCATTGTAAGATTCAGGACAGGTGTATCGCCGAAACTGTCAAGAGTGAATTGATTTCCCCTTATGATTGAGGGCTTTTCCCTGATAACTTTTAATATGTTATCTCTTATTTTTCTGTTATTTACAGATGTCAGATCCATCGTACTGGTTCCCATATTGGTTGAACTGATTCCATTTCTCTGTTCCTCCACAGGATTGGAGCTTTCCAGGTTGGTCCAGTGGTATCTCCTTGCCATTTTCTGTTCTGAATTTAACCCCTGTTGAATAACACTATAGTTGCCCCTGTAATCCGCAATAAGGCCATGTATATATAAATCATAACCATCCTGTAATAGATTGCTGTCAATCCTTGCGATATAATCGCTTTCCCTTATCAGGTTCTTAGCTATATTAGTGGAATTCATGTACTGTGAATGATCATTTATCTCTCCGGACTTAAGTTTCATACTTTTTCCCTTGCCACCGGATACGAAGAAATCTGTATCTGAAGAATTACAATATTCCTTCAAAGCGTGAATTGTAGTGGTTGTTGTACCGCTTGAGTTCCAGTCAAAGCCTGTGACAAGGCTCAAGGATTGAAACCATATCGGATCTGAAAATCTTCTAACAAGTTCCTCAGGGGAATAAGTTTGGCATATAAGTGTACATATTTGCCCCGTTAAGGTTACCATCTTTCGGTAAAGGTTTTCCGGCGGTTTTCCATAATGAAGAGGTAAATATGATACACCTCTACGCTCCATACATAGTTAATTCAAACTACCTAATAAACGATCGTGGCAACCACCAGAGGGTTTCTGACAAAGATTTTTAGTATGAGTACATAATAACAGCATATGGCGCAATTTAACTGCTATGAATGCAAGAAGGAAGTAAGAACCGGTGAGAAGTTTACCTTTACCAAAATGGGTGCGGTCCATTTCGACTGTTTCATATCTGCTAAAAGAAGAAGTATAGACCCATCAAAGGAGGAACATCTAAGAACGTATTCCCTTATACTTGATTCTGAGCTTACTCATTTACTGAATCTCCTTAGAATTGAACCGAAGAGCGATGACGAAAAGATATACCATAATCAGAAATACAAAGAAATAGAAAAGAGCGCAGGAGAAACCACGAAGAAAATAGTCGAACTGTAGAATTATAAAGAGACATCACCCTTCCCCTAGAAGATTATATTTTAATTATTAATTTGCCAATATGTCATTTTTTACAAAGGAGCAGATAAACGCTTAAATTGCTTTATACACATTAGTCAGAGGAATGAATTTAAAATTAAACAAATAATAGAAAAATTCGTGTATGATTCAAAAAAATGTTATTCTATTCACAAATTTAAATTGATTTGAATCAAAAAATTATTTTTTCTTCTTGAACTCAGTATACCCGCATTTTCCACAGGTAAATCTATCCTCGTGTTCAGCCAGATATACACCAACGCCACACCTTGGACAGTTCCTTCTCTGCCTCATGAGTTTGTTATTTTCTACTTTGTAAAATTCTCTCTTTTGCATTACTTTTTCTCCTCCTTTACCTTCAAACCATTCCTGAAAAGTTCGTAATCTGGCTCATACAGCATGGCGTCCTCTCGTTTAGTATATATTTTGCTATACCCTTCAAGTAAGTGTAAGCCAGTCTTTTGAAGATTCCTGTCTACAATTACAAGTTCCTTATTGCTGTTTGTATTTCTTGATATTATCTCCTTGATGACTTCTCTGGATGGAGTGGGGCTATTTTCATACTCCAACGTATATTTGATTTCCTTCCTTCTTAGTATTTTATTTTCCTTTGAATCCACTATCTTAAAGTTCATTCTTCTTCACATCCATTTTGCTAAATATTTCTTTTACCAATTCCTTGCTTTCCGTATCAACCGTAATTACTGCCATACCCTGATCTGGGATGCCGTAAACTACCAGTGAGTTAATTGGAGCATAAAAAATTATTGGTAATACAGCTAGGTCTTCTTCCCCTTCAACCTGAATATCTATGAAATCTGGACTATCAATAGCTTTTTTTATCTGCCCTATAAGATCAGAAGATACCACGCCCTGTCCACTCTTAACTTTTATGGAGCCCTCTTTGCCCTGAAATGTTTCCTTTCCTCTTTGAGTCTTCAAATCATATACATTTATTTTCGGCCTGATTCCCATCTCATCCAGAACCTTACAGGTATAATCACCTACGGCATATAACCTGGACCAATCGAAATCCAATAGGATCTTTGGATCTATAATACGACCGTTATTTGATTGTATGAGATTTTTTGTCTCATCATTTAGTAAATAATCACTGTCTGACTTTAATTGCATAAGTTCCTTCTTCAGAAATTCCTGCCCTCTTTGCAATCTCAGAATGTACTGGATCTATTATTATAAGGAATCCGTACCAATCATCTGTCATGTGTGAATCCCCATGGTCGGGACACGGAGAATCCAGATAAATTCTCTTGCAGATCTTACATGCCATGTATTTTTTCTTAGTGGACTTCACAGTCATAGTTCCTCACCGAGGTCCTCTTCTTCGCCCAGGCGTTCCTCTTCCGCATCTTCTTCAGGTACAGGCGAGTCAGATACCAGGTTGTTCTCTGTTTCTGTATGCTTAATCTTTGACTTCTTCCTGACGCTCTTCTTTGAACCTGAATTCTCAGGTACATTTGATTTAACTGCCTCGGAAGGATCGTTCTTTAACCATTGTAATTTACCAAGACCAGGCTGTTTCATTGTAAACCCTATTCTCCTGTCATTAGGCGAAGATGATGAAATATTAAGCATGACTACCCTTACTCTGAGCTTATCGCCAGTTCTGATCTCACGGTTCGTATCCTTACCAACAAGTCTCCTGTTTCCTTCGTCTATTTCGATTCTGTCATCCATTATTTGCCCAACGTGCAACAATCCTTCAAATGGGCCGAAGCGTAAAAACGCTCCTATTTTTGGAACGACCGATACCACTATACCCTCAACTATTTCATTCATTTT
>JAKADQ010000082.1 GCA_021820405.1 Thermoplasmata archaeon
ATTCTTTTTCCAATCTCAGACAATGGAAGATCACAGTCGTCCTTGAGAATATCAAGTATGCGGAGATCAAATTCATCTACCATGGTATAGCATAGCCATAGCCCGATATATTTCTATTGCAGTTTATCTTTTGATAATTTGCTCTTTATAATTTGTATATTTGTGTTAGGAAAATTTGTAAAAATTTGAATAAAAATAGAAATGGGTTAAAATATCTATTTCCCTGGAACATTGTTATTGCTTGACCCAGCCATAATCTGGGCAGTTGCCATTTCCTGGTTGCTGGTTCTTTCAAGGCTCAGTCCCTTTGTCTCTTTAATGAATACCAGTGTCAGAATCACTGCAATCAGAGAGAGGCCTGTCAGTATTGAGAATACAGCTGGAAGCCCATAGGCGCTTTCAATAGCAGGCAGGAGGAACGTGAATATTGCTGCCCCTGTTTTCCCTGCACCTGCTGAGATACCGTGAGCAGTTGTCCTTATCTGAGTTGGGAATAGTTCTGTAGGCAGTATGAATGTTGTTGAATTGGGGCCTATATTTCCGAACAGGAATGAGATTCCATATATTCCTATGAACAGAGGTACATCTGCTTTAAGGGGAGTCAGGGCTATTGCAAATGTCAGATATACTGCACCCATAACTATGAACCCAACCCACTGCAATGTTTTCCTTCCAACTTTGTCAATAGCCGCCCAGGCGATCCAGTATCCAGGAATTTCAAAAGCTGCTGCAAGGATTATGTTTCCTATGGCAGTGTGCTGGGCCAGGAGAACGGCATTTTTTACGCTTCCATATCCCATTGCGGCAAACACAAATGAGTTATTGATTGAAGTTCCATAGAATGCCATATCAAAGAGCAACCAGCTTCCGGCTGTTCCGATCAGAAGGGCCGCATACTTTGCAAGTAATCCCCTTGTGCTTCTTGGCACACTTGTAGAGGAGGAGGAAGGTACATCTTTTGCCCCAGTTATTCCTTCTAGTGCCTCTGCTGCAGCCTTGTTGTCTCCCTTTGTCTGCAGAGAGTATCTTGGCGTCTCCGGGAGTTTCCTCCTCAGATATATTACTGAAGCAGCAGGTATTGCTCCAAAGCCGAGCATGATTCTCCATGCTATATCTGCGGAGGTAAAGTGTACTGCCACTAATCCGACTACTGCCCCTAGCAGAAGTCCAAAACCCTGCATTGCAAACACTACCTGAACGAGCCTTCCCCTGCTTTTGACATTGGAATACTCACTCATTATTGTTGAGCTGATAGGATAATCTCCTCCCACACCTATTCCCAGAAACAGCCTCGAAATTATAAGCATCCACACGTTGACGGAGAGTGCTGATACAATGGCGAAAACGACAAGAATTGCCATCTCCAATCCATATACATACTTTCTTCCCCTTGCATCAGCGATTCTTCCGAACGTTAGTGCACCAATAACCGCCCCTATGAGTGCAGCAGCACCAATCATTCCTGAGACAAACGAATTTGTCACATTGAATATCGATGCCGAAACAATCAGTGGAATGGCTGTTGATATAGCGAACAGATCATAAGCGTCTGTGAAGAACCCCATACTGGCAGTGAACATCACCTTGTAGTGAAATCTGCCAGTAGGAGCCCTGTCCGCTTTTCCTAACAGGTCTACACTATTCTGATTTTCTACCATAGCAGAGTTTCATAGGTACTATGACTATGAATATTATCTAAATTGAAAATATATTCCTCAATAGGACTATATAACATATATAATCTATATATCTAGGGATATTTATTAGTGCCGCCAAGAAAATAAAGAAGATAAAAAGCCACATAGTTTCACATTCCAGTAAACACAAGAGGGATCTTTGGATACCTTAGGTTTCCAGATTTGCTGAGAACCAATTCAGGCATTAAAGTTGAGATGACATGGCATTTTCCGGATTTTGACAAAGCAGGTAATCCCTGACTCTTATAAACCGAATTGCGATCTTCTCAACAATGAAAAAATTTGAAGGAAATAGGAAGTTTAGGATAGGTTAAACCCAAATATTCACTTCCCTGCGAATTCATGTAAGAAAGCGATTTAGTTGACCATACATTGTGAGAAATAGATAGTGAAAGTGGAAGAGTCTAATTATCATAGTTCAGCGACAGCATGGATTTGTTATCTGGAACCCGAAAATAGTCTATCAGTAGTACAATACAGTTTTTTAAATGCATAATCTCTCTTTGAGACAGAATCTAAGAACGGTGGAAAATATTAATCGGACTTCTCCATATTACTTTTTAATGGAGACCGATTCTTCGGGATTAAATGGTGTAAAAACTGATAAGGATAGTCCTTCCACGAAGAATCGGGATTTAGTCTACAGGCTAAAAAGCATTGAAGAAATTGAAAACCTGAAAAGAATGAAGGAGGAGATCACCAATACCATTTATTATTTAAAGGAGAATTTTTTTGCAAAATTAAAGGGAACAGCAGGAGTAGAAACTGAGTTCGATGATTTTGACACTTCCTTACTTAGTGGGTTGGAACAGGCATTAAAAGCCTATTCCCTTGAAAGATGCAGATATTATGTTCACAGGGCACTCAAATCTCTGACATCAGTGAAGACAGGCAAGATCAATGATTTAAACCTGAATAGATGGAAATCTTATACCGACTTAATAACTGACAGCCTCTGGATAGTGGGCAAAAGGGACAGGTCAGGCGCCCATAATGCAAGTTACTGGGGCAATTTTATACCACAGATTCCACAGCAACTTCTCAAAAGATACACCAAGAGGAACGATTGGGTACTGGATGCCTTTGCAGGAAGCGGAACAACACTCATCGAATGCCAGAGAACTGGAAGAAACTCCTTGGGTATAGACCTGTCCGAGGAAGCTTTAAACAAAGCTAAAATAAATTTAAGCAGGGAGCAAAACCCTTATGGAGTGGAAGCTCATCTTGTAAATGCTGACAGTACAGCAGTTTCATACAGAGATTTATTGGCTAAATATGGGATTAATTCTATCCATCTAGCCATTATGCATCCTCCTTACTGGGACATAATTAAATTTAGCGAGGATGAGCGGGACCTTTCAAATGCAGGAAATGTAGAACAGTTTCTTCAGGGAATTCGGAAAATAGCCCATGAAATCCACTCTGTCCTTGAAGAGGAGAGATACCTAGCTCTGGTCATAGGAGACAAATACAGTAAAGGAGAATGGATTCCGCTTGGATTCTATTCAATGAATGAAGTTATGAAGGAGGGATACAGGCTTAAATCAACAATAGTAAAGAATTTTGATGTGACCAGGGGAAAGAAGAGCCAGCAGGAACTGTGGAGATACAGGGCACTGGCTGGAGGGTTCTATGTCTTCAAACACGAATACATTTTCCTGTTCCAGAAATGACCTGGGTGATTTTCTGTTTAACATTCTGTGGTAAATCTGATTTGATCTCAAAGGATCAGTAGTTTATTTCAAATCATATTGCCACGATAAGAGAGAACCCTCTCTGATTATGATAGGTGATATCTATTCTGATCTATCTAATGTTGGAACATTTTAAGTAAGGGTGGACTGAACACCTCCGTAAGGATCTTTTCAAAATAGAAAAAAAATGAATTATCATGTCTTCTTTTTATTCTTTGAAAGAGAAATGCTTCTGTATGTCAGTACCAGTCTGAGAAATGGAAGACCCTGAAATCTATCCGGATTGAAGCCTTTTGCGAACTTCATATTTTTTCCATTCCTCACGTACCAAAACATCATTTCTCTTACCCGTGTTGATGCCGTCACCAGTTTAGCCACTGTTGGGTTCCCTGACCTTTTGAGCCTTTCTATTGTGTTATCTTCCAGCTCTTCACCCATTGCCAGATCTACAAGAAATTCATGTGACGGCGATGACTTCATTTCCACAATAGAATCAGCCAGCTCCTCGAGATAGTCCATCATTCTGATATAGTTTGCAGCCCATGCCTTGTCTTCCATAGATAAAACTGAAAGGTCTGCTGCAAGATAATTTCTGATCAGGAAGAAGTATTCCACATCAGAATCATAGTCCTCGACCGTATTGGAAATTACACACTCGAACGTCGGAAATTTCAACTCCTCTTTATTTGGCATTATAGTACTATAGAACGGTCATATTAAATGCTTCACCGGAAGAAGAAATTGCATTTGGAATCTTAACGGCAATCCAAGCATCCAGGACCCTTTCTCCATATGTACAGGCATCAGCTGTTATCCCATTAAACCACATAGAAGGGGATGTGAAATTGACATTTATGTCACAAAGTGAAATATACAAGACACAAACAAATCTGTGAGTTTTGTGAGATTGTTTCAAATGCTTTGATTGATTTTTGATTGAACAAAAAGAAATATCAATACAAAAAGTTTCGATCGTATGAAATCAACTGTTTCATTTAGTGGGCCCTCAAATAAATTTTCGTTATTAAAAGTACAACCAAGAACATATAACCGCGCATGACAGAGGATGAAAAATGATTCGGTTATCTAATTAAGTGGGAACAAACTAATGTTTTTCTCTAATTTCATCATAATAGATTCACAGACTACTCTGCAGTTAGACCTACTTCAATTCGCATTAAACCACCATTTTCATAGAGTCTATAAGAAGAATAGTAACCTTACTCAAATCCATAGGTATTTGAAGTAATTACAGGATTCCTGCTTTCTAAATGGAAAAACGTAATATGAAAAGGTATGTTCCGATTCGGACTCGTTTGTGGAATATGTCCTTGGGTTTCACGAATTCTTATGGAAGTATAAGTTCAGTAATCCATCAATCGATTATGACTTCACAAAAATCCACTATTACCACATAAACAGCTTATCAAAGACTATCTGGATAAGGCTGTAAGACTTTATCATACTGCATGGCAAAAGCGAATGCCAGTAAGATAACTAAGTACCAATTGACGCTGAAATGTACATCCTGAAATACTTTGTAGAACCCATCGGCAAAGCGATTGCAAGGAAAGTGGAATGTATTAACCACTAGAGATTTAATAAAAATATGCTGCAAAAAATAAAGCAAATTCAGAATTAAAGGGTTAAACTAGAATACTTTCACATTTTTCCTCT
>JAKADQ010000012.1 GCA_021820405.1 Thermoplasmata archaeon
TACATATAGGGAAAAAAGTTTATTCCAAAGTATGTGGCCGCAATTATATTCACAAGATTGCTGACAAGAAGTGGAATACTTGCGGAATCTGCTATGAAACCAATGGCCATGATGTAAGCAAGAAGGGCCTTTCCCTTAAGACCGGCCCTGTACAGGAGTGAAATAATTATAGGTGTCATAACCAGAGCAGTGCCATCATTGGCAAATACTGCAGAAATGAAAGCCCCTCCAAGTACCATAAACACAAAGAGCTTGACACCGCTTCCCTTTGATAACCTGAGGAGCTTCACAGAAAGATACTGAAACACACCTGCTTCATCAAAAACAAGGGATATGATCACGACTGAAATAAAGGTAAGAGTCGCATTCCAAACGATTGAAACGACCCTGATAACATCCTCAAAGGAGGTAAGTCCTGTGATAAGGGTAAGAAATGCGCCAGATAGGGCCGAATAACCTATCCCAATATTCTTCGGTTTCCTTATCACCAGAAGCATTGAAAATATGAAGATAGAAAGTGAAACTATGAAATCAATCGTGTGTATTTGCAAGTTCTCGTACAAGTAATTCTATTCTGTCTCTTATCTTTATAACTTCTTCCTTGAGCTTTCCCTTTGGGTCATCCAGCTCCCAATCGATCATTTTCTTTTTCATCGAAGACACAATTGGAGCAGGGCATGAATCTTCAACGGAACACCCCATTATGACAACAAGATCGGAGGTGTTAACCATTTCTCTGGTCATCATTCTTGGTTTTTCATTATCTATTGGAATTCCTTTTTCCTCCATTACTTCCTTCACGATGGGATTAATGTGGTCAGAGGGTATTGTACCTGCACTTATGCAGTTCAATCCATATTTCTTTCCAAATGCTTCAGCCATCTTACTTCTCCCTGCATTTTCAACACAAACGAACAAAACCTTTCCTTTCACTTGATCACCTCAAATAACCATTTTTCAATGGACTGTTTATTGGCGTGGTAATATATCCACTTTCCGTCCCTTCGTCCTGAGATCAGGCCTGCGCTTAAAAGTGACTTGATGGCTCCTGAGGCTGTTGACTGAGGCAGATTTGTAATCTCCTGTATCTGGCAGACACATAGCTCTTCCCTGAGCAATATTTTGTAAATTCCAAACCTTACCAGATCACTCAATGCCTTATGCATTCTCGCATTTTCTTCGTTTGTAGGATCTGAATAGAGCGCCCTTAGATCCTGCAAGGTTTCACCGGAAATCCTACTGCATTGATTCATATTTTCGTATCTCAATATGACGATATTATATTTCCCACCATAAAATATATAGATTGAATTAAGAAAAAAATTGCATAAAACGCTGGGAGGGAGATTCGAACTCCCGAGCTACGAGAGCACAGGCTTTCCAGACCTGCGCCTTACCAGACTAGGCTACCCCAGCCTAATCGCTTGATTCTTATTTTGTATTTATCATTTTAGAATGATACTGCTGAGCTTTAAGGTACTTTATATGTCAGGTAAACTATTTATGGTCGTGTAAGTTATAAGAAAAGCGTGTCATATATGGCGGAAGTAAAAATTAAAAAAATTCTATGTGCATACGACTTTTCTGAGGAATCCAAAAAGGCTCTTGAGATGGCTTTCTTCCTTTCAGAATCTATCAAAGATTGCGAACTTACCATTTTAAGCGTTTACAAGCCAATACCAACCCCTGTTGGAGATTTTACGGGAGCCACAGATTCTTTCCTGGAGGATAATGAAGAAGCGATGGAAAACAGTAAGAAAAAACTTCACAAAGTAGTTGAAGATATTAAGAAGAATCATAAAATAGAAAGGTGCAATGGAATAGTTGTTATGGGCAATCCAGTTGAAGAGATTCTTCATGCAATAGAAAAAGAGCAACCTGACCTGGTTATTATGGGCAACAGAAAGCATGGCTTCAAAAAAGGAATTTTACTTGGCTCAGTTTCAGAAAGGGTCTCAGCGAATTCACCAGTCTCTGTGCTTATTGCAAGATAATATTCTAATTTACACTTCCATTTTTACGTGTTGTTAAATTTTTGATCAAAAATTATCCATGCGGTTCGGTTTTATTAGACGCGAGAACCAATTCCTATCATCCTTTAAAATTATGGCAGATTATTATACGCCGGGGGGGAGATTCGAACTCCCGAGCTACGAGAGCAGCAGATCTCGAATCTGCCGCCTTACCAGGCTAGGCTACCCCGACATCAAATTCTTTTATGCTCCTCCATCATGCATCTGTCCATAATTACTTTTATGCCATTTTCCTCTGCGATTTTCTTTCCCTGATCGCTTTTCACACCTATTTGCATCCATATGGTTTTAGGCTTAACACTGAGGGAATCCCTTATGATATCCGGAACAGCTTCAGATTTTCTAAAAATATCCACGACATCTATATGATTCTCTTTACCCGCTTCGCTTACGGTTTTGTAGGACTTTATCCCACTCCACTCCTCTATAGAAGGATTTATGGGGATCACTTTGTACCCATTTTCAATTAAATATTTTGCCACCTTGTAACTGTCACGGTCTGGTTTTTCACTTATCCCTACAACAGCTATGGTTTTTTCTTCATCCAAAACCTTTCTTATGAGTTCCTTTTCGTTCATAAATATAAAGGTCTAAAGCATTTAAAATTTTTTTGTTTAGGAAGTGATTTTATCAATCTCTTCCTTGGATAATATCCTGTAAATACCGTCAGAATGTATGGAAGCTACTTCGGGAGTTCTCAACTCAGCGCCCTCTTCCAGCGATGCCTTTAGCGCGTTGAAACCCAGCTTTATTGCTGTTTTTTCATCCATGTCCTCCTTGTATTCTTTCTCGAAGAAATTCAATACCTGATCCCTTCCAGATCCAATAGCTGTTGCCTTGTACTCGTTAATAACTCCTGACGGATCAGAATCAAAAAGCCTTGGGCCAACCTGGTCGACGCCTGCAAAAATTATAGAGACACCGTATGGCCTTACTCCGCCGTACTGGGTATATTGCTGCATCTGATCAGCAACCTTTTTTACAAGGTTCTCAACATTCACAAGGGATCCGTATGTTACCTTTTCCTGCTGCGTAACGATTCTTGCAAAATCTATGAGTACTCTTGCATCTGCCCCTAGACCTGATGTAACACACCCCACATAATCGTCAATTAATTGAATCTTCTCCATTGCATTTTGTTCCATGAGTTTACTTCTTGGTCTCTTCTCTGACATGAGAAGAACTCCATCCTTATATTTCAATCCGAGTGCGGTAGACCCTCTCTTTACAGCTTCTCTTGCATATTCTACCTGAAACAGTCTTCCGTCTGGTGAAAAAACTGTTATCGCTCTATCATAAGCCATTTGTCCCTGTTGCATTTAATCACCGTTATCCCTTAATCTCTCAGCATAATAAACCTTTTCTAATTTTTAACCAAATATTACCTCCATAATTGTTCTTATCGATACAATGGGAAATGTAATGCTCAATCAATAGGATTATTAGCCAATGATCGATCTAATAAGAGTGTTTCCATATTGCAGTTCATGCAAGGGCACAAAAAATATGTGTGGTCTTGGAAGATGCCCTATACTGGAAGAGATCAAACCCATGCTTCCTTTAAAAGGTATTATAAAAGGGCACGTTGAAACGGAGACTCCTCCGGGAATATTTGTGGGTAATTATGGGTATCCTAACGTATATGCGGGGCCAACTGCATTATTTCAGCGTGATTTTTGGGATTATAGCAGAGATAAGTATAATCTTTCTATGGAAAAAATCATATCAATTCATTCAAACATATACAGGACGGGACAACAGGTAAACGTAAAAAAGATCGATGAAAGGATGAATAGAAACATCATGGAGAGTTCAGCCACAATAAAGCCTATTAATATATCGTTTGAAGGTAGAATGGCAGAAAAACAGAATCATAGAGAAACATTCTTTGAAACCCCTGTCGGCCCATTGGCCATTATGGCGAATCTGAAGATTCAGAGTAATCCAAAGATTCCAGGGAAAGTGGACTACTTCTACGAAGATCCATACTTAAGGGCAAGCAATGCGATCTGGGATCTTTACGGATCGGGGCTGGATGTATCCTATCTGCAGAATGTTCTTTCAGCTGGTATACTCGGAATTAAAGATGAAAGAAGGATGGTACCCACAAGATGGGCCATTACAGCTGTTGATGATATTCTGTTCAGAAAAATGAAAAGCCTTGTGGCACATTCTCAATGGGTAGATTCAATAGAGGTTTACTCATCTTCATTTCTTGGAAATGATTTTAATATTGTCCTCATTCCTGGAAGTTTCTCCTTCGAAATGCTTGAAAAGTGGAACAGAGGCTCCCTGTGGGGTGAAGGTGAAGTATCTCAGGATTATGAGGGAATAAGAAATAGAACAGCATATGCATCATCAATTGGTGGAGCATATTATGCAGCCAGATATTCAGTAATAAAACATTTAAATAAAATTGGGAGGCAGGCCAGAATCATTGTGATAAGGTCCGTTGGAAGCCAGTACTATTCACCGTTGGGTGTGTGGGTAATCAGAAGAACCACTGAGGAGGCATTGAAAACCAAGCCTCTAAAATTCAGAACGACTCAAGAATTGATCAGGGATTTCAATCCGTTCATAAAGGATGCTTTTTCAAGGTCAAGGATAATAAGGGAAGCAATATTTCAGAAAAGTTTGGAGGATTTCTAAAAATGACAGATAGAATTTTTGATAATCATTTCCATTTGAATTATTATGGTGATTTCATAGAAAGTGCAAAAAAATACAGGAAGGCAGGAGGAACAGCCATCAATCTTACAAACCTGCCTGATTATTCGCTGCCACCTTCGTCATACTATGAAACAATATATCAAAGAACAATATCAATGGGAGAAAGAATACGAAAAGAAGTAAATCTGGACGTTATTATTACAATAGGCCCATATCCGTTGGACTTAATAAATCTATCAAAGAATATTAAGGATGCAGGTGAAATAGTTAGGGATGGGATCATAAGGGCTGCCAGGCTTTGTGATATGGGCAAGGCAAACGCAATAGGTGAAATTGGAAGGCCACATTTTCAAGTGGATAAGTCAATTATAGACAGGTCCAATGAACTCCTGGATTTTGCATTCACTCTCTGCAAGGATTCCGGTGTACCTGCAATTTTACATACCGAGGATCTTGACAGACAATCATTGGAAGAACTTGAAAAGAGGATAAGAAGTTCAGGCATGAAGGATGGCATGGTGGTAAAACATCATGCAAGACCTGAAAATCTTCAAACGGACTCCATTGTGAAAATGTCTATACCGGCAACAAGAACTGATATTCGCAAATCAATTGAATCAGGTAGATATTTCCTTATGGAGACTGATTTTATAGATAATCCGGAGAAACCAAATATGTATCTTCCTCTGGATTCGGTACCGAACAGAGCCCTCTGGATCAGCCAGGAGTACGGGGAAAGGGGGGCTGAAATACTGGAATGGGCTTTTGTGAAACTTCCGGATATGCTTTTCGGTGAGGAAAACTTCAGTTAATCCGTAATTTACTGAAATTTTATAAATCAAACATACCTATTACCGATCCTTTTATGCTAAAATGCATATAACCCCTTATGACTCTAACGGTAGCTGAAATAGACAAGATTTCACGTGAAATCAGAGATTATTACCGTCAGGAATCAGCTACCGTTCAGATCCAGAAGATAAGGGGAAATTTTTATGAGCAGGTAAAGGAGGCCATGGAGTCTCTGGAAGAAATGGCAAAGGACAATATCTCGCCAGACACCATCGACCTTTACAGAAAAATTATGGATAAAAAAGACATGATGGAGAAAAATCTCCGTAATTTCCTACTTAAGAGATATGAAAAAATTCTTAGAGATTCCCTATTTGAGATCGGTTCTACGGTACTTGAAAAGCTTACACCTGAAGAGAAAATATTCATAATGAATATGCACAATCAGATGCAGGACATCCTGGAGAAGATCATTAAGCCCTCCAGAGTACAGGAACCGGCGGCATCTTTGGAGACTGTGGTACAGGGGGAATATGAAAATGAATCTACTGAAAAGGATCAAATAAGGGATGAACAGGCCAGGGTGGGGCAAAGCATAAGTGAACCAATGATTCCTGTGGTAATAACTGCCGACTATTTGCCGGTGGCAACATCCGCAGGTGATTTTTATCTACACCGAAATGATATAGTTTATCTTCCAGAGAAGGCCGCGGAAATAATAACCTCAAGATCATTCGGAAGGCAGGCAATGATCTGAACTATAAGAGGATGAATAAATTTCTGATATTACACGAAAAGCCTGTTCCTGGTGAACCAACAAAATCATAATACATTTTAAAAAATGAACTCAATCAGCGATAACAAAAAAAATTTAAAAAATTGTTTGGTGATTTCAAATAGTTTGCTTATTTCTTTCTTACGAAATAAGCGACACCAATTATCACAACTGCTGCAACCACTATTGCGCCGATTGTTATCAGTAGGCCATCGGAATTGTTATTGGAAGGAGTGCTTGTGGTGTAAGGGGTTGTGCTGATCTCAACTGTATGGTTTGAGAAGTGAGGTATGTGCAGTACTACCACGTCACCGGAGCTTTCCGTATATACCGCGTATGAGGCATTCGTTGAACTGGTAACATTTAGTATGGTGTTTATTGAGGTTACTGAAACTATCTGGCCATCAAATTTCATGTAGACATGAGTTGAGCCGTTGAGGAACTGGTTTGAAAGGAATATTATCACATCGGTACCAGTGTGATGGCCTGCTGTGGCTGAGAATGTAATTGTAACTTTACCATGGCTTATCTGCGTGACGTTCGACTGTACTGAAGAGTTGAATCCCAGTGTAAAGTTTCCGAAGTCTGTCGATCCGTTGATTACCATCTGAGCTGCAATCTTTCCCTTTGCAATGGCATCCTGTAAGGCAACTCTATATTTGCCCAGATTACTCAGGCCCGGTGGTGATACGAAATGTATCATGGCTGTTGATGTGGTGCTCAATGTAATCGTATTGCCTGTCACATTGAGATTTCCTCCGTTGATCAGCAGATATTCCGTAACATTGTTTGCAGTGACTATCCTGACCGCTGCATTTCCACTTGTGAACTTATGGTCAAAGCCGAATACAGCCTTTGCCTGTATATCTGAATTTGAAGATACCATTGAGGCATTCAATTGAAGATCAGTGTTTCTGGTAGCGAAGAATGTTACATTTGAACTGGCTGGGGCAACTATTTTTGCCGTACTGTTGCTTATCACAAGTGTTCCCTGTGCAACTGGATTATCGTGGAAACTCATAATGAAGCTGGAGTTCGCATACAGGAACAGTGAACCGAATGTCTGCACGGTTCCAAGTTCAAAGTTTGGAATATTTACTCCCTCGCCTATATTTCCATTGCCAGTTACATCTATGGATGATATCAACTCACTCATTGATCCAGATCTCTTAACTTCGAGATTTGTGAGTGTGTTTGTTGTGGTGTTGAAGTTAAATTCAACATTTCTTCCGGTTACATTGCCAGTTGAAGCGTTATAGCTGAACTTCTCAGCAACTTTGTCCTTTTCATACATATCTATCATGTTTTTCAGATTGCCTGACGTCACAAAGATAGATACCAGTGGCATATGTGCCATAACTGTATTGGATGTATTCTGTGTTATTGTTAATGTCTGTCCGGAGTTTGAAACTGCAACAATACCATCTGTTATGAAAAATCCACTGAAGTTTCCATTCTGTATGACGTATTCATTCATCTTAATTCCAAGCATTAAGTTGAGGTCGAGACCTCCCAGCGTTGAACTTGATGATGACTTTACCTGAAAATTCGCGTCGAATTTCTTCGCCTTTTCATTCAGGTTTACCTTCATGTTTGCAGCGCTTGTTAATGAACCGGACGTTACGAGGGATACCGCCTTTGGCATCCTGTTTCCAAACACAAGCACCTTGCCATTATCAAAGGTGAACTGGCTTCCACTCATCATTCCGGAAGTTGCAGGAGCAGATCCATTTATATATATGGAATTGCTGATTTGCACATTTCCGGACGAAGTCTGGTAACTAACATTATTGACAAACCCTGAGGTGCTATTATAAGAGAGGGTGAAGTTATCAACAGTCTTCACTGATAGTGAAGACGATGCTGAGGCTCCGGCATTAGAAAATGCAAATGCCCCCCCACTCATGAGTAGCACCGTAACCGCTATGATCGCAATTATCGTTTTACTCATAATACTAAGATTGTTGTATATATTAACTAAATTTTGGTACAATGAAATGGTACGCAATTTCTGCCGGGTTTATCAGGTTTCTACATTAACAACTAGCTTAATTAGGCTGAAAAATATACGAAAGTGAGGGGAAAGCCCGAGGGCAGCTTACGCTCGAAAGAGTGAGGAAAGTCCCCCCTCCTGAGATGGGTGCCATTGGACTATAGGTCCATTTTCCGAGAGGGAAGGCAACGGTAAAAGAAATGACACGCTCCTCCTTGAAGGATGATTCCTGAAGGATGACGTTTTGGAGGGTGGCGATGGGACAACTGTCCTGGCTGGAGAAAGTCCAAACGGGCCCTGTGAGGCCATCCGGAGGGCCGGGTAGGACGTAGCCCCTTGAGGGCGAAAGTTGAATGCTGCCAACCTGTTATTCAGGTGAACAGAAGGGGGCTTACTCCGGGCATTCCCCTTCATTAGGAAATTATTTTTATGACATCATATTATGTATAAGCATGTCTGAAAAAATGTGTGACGTCAAAGAATGTAAAAACGAAAGCTACCAGACTGTGCCAGCTGATCTCGCATCAAAGGTTTTCACTTTTGACTCAAAACTTACCAAGGTGCATCTGTGCAGGGAACACTACAAGAAATACAAGAAGGAAACCAAAAAGGAGAGAGAGGTCAGGAGAGCTGACTGGGTCTGAATGTGGAAAACGTTGACGTTGTTGTTACAGTACTGAATGAATCAAGAAACATTCAGAATCTGATAAATTCTCTTCTGGGTCAAACCTATCCCTGTGGTATCATTATAGTGGATGGTGGAAGTGATGATGGCACTCCCGAGATTGTTCAAAATTTTCTTGATAGAGGTGTAATTCTAAAGAAACAAAAGTGCAGCAGAGGAGAGGGAAGAAATATAGGTGTTTCTTTGTCCACAGCACCATATATACTTTTTACAGACGGCGATGCAATGCCAGATTTAAATTGGGTGCAATGCATGGTTAAGAATCTAAAGGATAGCGATCTTGTGTGTGGTTTAACAAAAAATACAGGCAACAGAAAGTATGGCTCCCTGGATCGTGTAAAAATATACTATAAGGATTTTGAGGTAACTCTCCCATCAATGAACATGGGGATCAGAAGGGATGTTTTCCTCAAGGTTGGAGGATTTGATCCATCATTCGTCACAGCCGAAGATATTGATCTGAATATCAGGATCCTCGAGAGAAGTTACATTGCGAAAGAGTGCATCGAATGCCTTGTTATTCATAATGCAAGAAGTAATTTCAGAGGTTTTGTCAGGCAGGGGTTCTGGAACGGTTATGGCCGGAAGCAACTTAAAGAAAAAAACAGGGATATATGGAAAGATCTTGAGAGAAGTTATTTTTCCCTCAAAGATGTGTCATTGATGTGGATAATCAGAAATATTGCAGGACTTTTGGGATATGCCGAAGCATCTTTTATACTTCTTATTAAAAATCGTCGTCCCTGAGAAGTTCGTTAAGCTTTGAACCTCTATCATACCTCAGCAGAATTGTTCCTACAATGATTATAAAGAGCCATGCCCCAAGAGAAAAGGCCCTTCCAAAGGAGTAGTTATTGAACTGTACATGGCCTGCCAAGGCATCTGGACTTATGGGTGGAAGCGCCACAATTCCGGATAGGAGATATATGGCCAGATTGAACAATGTAAAAAGAATGGAAGGTAGGTACCATATTCTCAGGCCAAGAAGGAACACTATGCCAATCACTATAAAGGCTGAAACCTCTATTTCAAGCCAGAATGTGACAAGGGGATATGTTGCGGGTGATGCATAAAGGTGTGCTGCGGCATCTATCAGGGAAAACGCCATAACAAAGAACCTGACGATCTTAACGGGAGTATATCCACCCGTGAGTGACTTTAAAAAACCGTTCACTTTTTTTTCATTCATATTATGTGCAATTTACTATCATATAATAATCTTGAATAATTGTAAATTGCTGGTAGATTTCTTAAATACGGTTATTTCAACATGGTTTTTTTGTAAGGGATCATGAACCTGTGGATTTGGAATATATGCACTGATATATAAGGATCGGCATTTAGTTTTAAGAGATAATCGAGTAAGACCTGGGCTAATCGTATCTTGATTCATCTTTTAACAAAGTGAAATCTCAACTGATTGCTCCTTGGAAACTCCCTTTCAAATATTCTTCCCGATATCTTCTTTACCTCTTTCTCGTCAAGTTCATAAATTTCATTTGTGTACCCAACTTCCTTAAGGATGAAGATTCCATCCGGCCTTCTTGTAAGTTCAATCCATCTGTCTTTTTTATAGTTCTCAACCTTGAAAACCGTATTTTCATCCACAAATCTTACTCTTTCCTCGAAAATTTTTGCCGCATTTCTAGCCTTTACCCAATAGGTTCCAGCCATGTTAAGTAAGTGGCTTATTCGTAATTAAGTATTTCACTCTTTAATAATAAAAACAGTGCCATGTTTAATTAGGAAATTCGCCAAATGCCGTATATAACAGTAATACCACTTATGAAATTACCTATTTGCGTAAGGACATGCCCAGGACAATAATCCCTGCAAGGGAGATCACCATACCAGGAATATAGCTGTGGTTAATCTCGTATATGCCCGCCAGAAATATGAATCCTCCAGCAATGGCCCACTCGAATCTGTTTTTCTTGATCGGCGCCTCTTCCTGTTCAGATTCCAATTTTCTCCGCAATAAGGGCAGTATGGCCACTCCTGCCTCTATGGATCTTATTGACTCTTCAGCGAACATCTCTATCTGTCTGGTATAAAGTTCCTTGTAGAGTCCTTCGTCATAGAACAGTTTTTTCAGAACCTTGACGAATTTGAAATCCGGGTCTAGATTAAGGCATATTCCCTCCAGTAAGGAGCTCATACGCATATAGAGCACAAGGGATGTTGGAAGTCTGAACGGAAATTCGAACACCACTCCATTGGCTACTTCCAACAGTTCCCTTATTTCGCTGTCCTCTGCCCTTTTTCCGGTCATCCCAGACATGGCGATTTCAACGCTTCTTCTGATCACTCCTCTGTTTGCTGCGGGAGAAAGTGCCTTCACACCTATCAGGGCATCTATCATCTGGTCAATATCCCCTCTTGTCATGGCATCATACAGGGAGAGAAGGTAGTACCTTGTATTTGAATCAAGATCACCAACCATTCCAAAGTCGTAAAGAACTATTGTCCCATCATCCAGTACAGACACGTTTCCGGGATGGGGATCCGCGTGGAATATATCATCCCTCAGAAGCATTCTGATAAATGCCGTGTCCAGATCGTATGCCAGTTTTGAGACGTCCAGATTCTTTTCAATCAGTTTTTTGCGATCAGTAATCTTTGTTCCCGGAATATATTCCATGACCAGAACCCTTGATGTGGAGACCTCATCAAATATTCTGGGAATCCTTATGCGCTCCCTTCCCTCTATATTCTTTTGAATCCTCCTGGCATTGGAAGCTTCCTTGGTATAGTCCAGTTCGTCGAAAACACGCCGTCTAAAATCCTTCAGTACATTGGATATGCTCAAATATAAAAAATTTTCAATTCTGCCCTTTGCGAATTTCAGTATTCTGTCAAGAATGATTATGTCCCTTTTTATAATATATTCCGCATCGGGTCTATTAACCTTTATGGCGACACTCTGCCCCCTGTAGCTGGCTACATAAACCTGCCCGAGGGATGCTCCTGAAATGGCTTCCTTATTGAAATCCTGGAAGATATCTTCATAATTTCCCACATCCTCCCTTAATATATTTTCAACTTCTTCAAATGGTGCCGGTGGAACGCTATCCTGAAGAAGTTCAAAGGATTTAACATACTCCTTTGGAAGAAGATCAGGTCTAGCGGAAAGAACCTGGCCAAGCTTTATAAAAGTTGGACCGAGGGAAATAAACCGTTTAACTGCGATTTTTCCATTTCTCTCCCTTCTGTAACTCCATGAATCACTCCCTTCTCTCCTGGCTTCCTTTCTATCTTTCAGGAATTTTCTAAACGGCGAATAAAGTTTGAAAAATATGTGTATTTCTCTTCTTCTTATTCCGGAAGTAATGTCCTTTTCCATCCCGATTAGGATTATGTTAAATTGCTTAAACCTTTATATGTTAATAGCAGGACAATTCTGGCTTACCAGTAGTCCCTGTTTACAATATCATCGTAAAGCTCTGAAATACTGTTTTTTCTTTTAAGTTCGCTCTGCGCAATATTCTGAAGCATTGTTTTAATATCCGGGTCTTCATATTCCTCGCTAAGAATCTCTGCGTTCCTGTATATCTGGTCGGATTTGTTTATGGCCCAGGCCAGTATAGTTCGTGGATCATCTGATACCATCTGCTCATCCTGGGAAATCATATGATCAAGAATCTCATAATCGATGGCAACCCCTGATTTCCTTGCATAGTGAATATTTGGAGATGCTTCTGCGTTTTCAAGGATTTCTATGTCCCTCTTTTCCAGGGCAATAAGTTCATCTATGATCCGAATTGTATGATCAAGTTTACTCTTACTTCTTATCTTCTCATATTTCCTGATAGCCTCTTTTTTAATTGTTATAACTTTCTGTAATAGTTTCTCCATTATTTCCTCAGAAGGTTTACCTGAAATTGTGTCATTACCTTCCGCCATATTTTCCAATTGGAACGATATTATTTAAATTTTTCTTGATATTACATGATTATTTATGTGCTAATGTTTGACATAGATAATTTATATAGTTTTAAAAAAATGAAAATTTCCAAACGAATTTGAAACATATTAATCGATAGAAGTAATCAGGTAACATGAATGTTTCTCCATCAATAATTTCAAGTAAGCTCGAATTCCTCCATGATCAGATATCAAGGTCTGTAAGGGCAGGGGCTTGCTCATTTCACCTTGATATCATGGACGGAAACTTTGTGCCAAATCTGACAATGGGCCCTGATTTCATAAGTGCGGTAAGGCGATCGACCGATCTTGAACTTGATGCCCACATGATGATTGTTAATCCTGAAAAGTACTGGAAGGTTTTTTCTAAGTCTGGATGCGACCTGTTTTATTTTCACTATGAAACACCTTTCAATTTCAAAAAGGTAAGGGAGGAGATAACAGATGAGAACAAAAAAATCGGTATTGTAATAAATCCAGACACACCTCCCGAGAGGATTACAGACCTTCTTCCGGAAATTCATAAGGTTCTTGTTATGAGTGTATATCCAGGATTTTCAGGTCAGAAATTCATACCAAAATCCCTGGAGAAGATCCGTTTCCTGAGAAAATATATTGATGATAACAGGCTCTCCTGTAAAATTGAGGTGGATGGCGGAATCGATGATATCACAGGTGCCGAAGTCAAGAAGAGCGGAGCAGACATTATAGTATCAGCGTCTTACATATATGGAGGCGTAATAGAGGAAAGGATTGAAAAACTTAGAAATCTTTAAGTTCATAGATCAAAATCTATTATGACTCTACCTTTTCTCCCGGCTGCAAAATATTTCAATGCTTGATGGAGTTCATCAAAGGAGAATATTCTGTCCACTCCAATCCTGATCTGATGATATTTCATAATATTCAATATTTCCATAAGTTCATTCAGGGAGCCGCCGGTTGAACCTATAATTGTCTTCTCTCCTGTATACAGATCAGGAATGTTTGTAATTCCTTCCCTTCCCGTAAGTACACCATATGCTACCATTCTTCCCGTGATCGATGTGTGCTTAAGGGAATCTGCCCAGGTCTCCTTTCCAAGTGGATTTATCACAATGTCTGCAGTGAACTCATCAGGAACACCATTCCTCGGAAAAATTTCAACCGGCCCATACGTTGAAATTTCTTTATTATTTGATACTGCATACACATCAAGGCCCATCAGGTTTCCAAACTGTAGCCCTAATATCCCAGTGTTTCCAGATGCGCCATATATTAAGAGTTTCTCTCCCGCCCTGGCACTGGCTCTATTTAAGGCATGAAATGGTGTGAGTGCGGCAATGGGAAGTGAAACGGCCTGAATATCTGTTACGTATTCAGGTATTGGCACAAGGTTTTTTTCCTCTATCCTGACCTCCTCCGTAAATGCCCCGTTTGTCATTACTCCCCATATACCTCCGTTCAAGCACAAATATTCCCTGCCATCCCTGCACATTCTGCATGTGGAATCATAAAGTCTGTTGTATATGATTACTCGCTGACCTCTCTTCAAGCCTTTTCCATCCTCAAGAAGCTCTCCAATCGCTTCGGAGCCTGCGATGTGTGGAATTGGATTCAGTCCATATACTATATTTCCGGAAATTACGTTATAATCCAGAGGATTGAGTGCTGCCTTGAGTATTCTGACTCTTAGCCCTGTACCATATACCATGTCATTCCCAATCTTCCTGAGGTTTTCGATACCAGGTGTTTCAAAAACATACGACTTCATTGCTGAGGATAGAAAAGAGTGTTAATTTACTTTTTCAGTTGTTTATCATGAATGAAAACTTAATTTTTTTGGCGCTGGCATATTTCACGCTTTATTACTCGGAACGCATTTAAGAGCGATTTCAAACTTAAAAACGAATGAGAATTATTCACACTTTTAATCAGAAAAAAGGTTATGAGAATTGGTATTTTGGAGAAATCAGGACTATTTCTTTATTCCTCCACTCATTATTTTGACGTATTCTTCCTCAGTAAGTTTCCCGGTTTTCATAACAAGTTCCTTTATGGATTTGTGACTCTCCAAGGCCTCCCTTACAATCTTTGCTACGGTGTCATAACCCAGATATGGATTCAATAAAGCTGCAGAACCGAAACTGTGTGAAAGGTGTTCCCTGCATGCCTCTTCATTTGCCTTGATTCCATCTATCAGGAGTGTTCTGAACATTTTCATACCGTTGGTCATTATTTCTAGGGATCTGGACAGTTCGTAATCAATATTTGGCATCATCACGTTGAGTTCAAACTGACCTGCCTGCACAGACATGTTTAGTGCGCTTTGTGCACCTACAACAGAATGGCATATCATATTCATCGCTTCAGCTATGGACGGATTAATCTTTCCAGGCATTATGGAAGAACCCTGTTGAACTGCAGGAATGAAAATCTCGTGTATTCCTGTTCCTGGACCTGAATACATGAGTCTTGAATCATTTGCTATCTTGTTTATGTCCAGGGCATTGTTTGTTATTGCTGCTTGAAGCCTTGCAAAGTCTGATTGAAATTCCATTATTCCGGGAAGATTATCGCTTGGTTTAAAGTTAAATCCAGTATATTTTGCAATCTCCGAAACAACTTCCTTCTGATATCCAGGAGGAGTATTAATTCCCGTTCCAGTGGCAGTTCCTCCCAGGTTGAGTTCCATTATAAATTCCATTGCATTTTCAAAATCCTTCAGGCTCTTTCTCAGTGTGTATGCATAGGCTGAAAATTCCATACCCAAAGTTACAGGCGCTGCATCCTGTAGGTGAGTTCTCCCAGGCTTCTTTATATCCTTGAATTCCTCGGCCTTCTTTTCCATGGATTTTATCAGCAGTTTCAGTTCATCCATATATCTTTGGCCTTTGTAAGCAGCACTTACTCTCATCATTGTTGGATATGCATCATTTGTGGATTGGCTCATATTCACATGATCATTGGGGTGAATGAATGCATAATCACCCTTCTTCCTTCCTGCAAGATCCAGAGCAACATTTGCAATTACTTCATTTGTGTTCATGTTAAAGGATGTGCCGGCTCCTGCCTGATACACATCAATAACAAACTGATCATGGAATTTTCCTGCAATTATCTCGTCCGATGCTTTAATAATGTAATCTTTTCTTTCATCTGAAAGTGCTTTAAGCTTGTTATTTGCAATGGCCGCAGATCTCTTGACTATGGTCATGGCCTTAATATGATCTGAGTCTTCCACTATACCTGAAATCTGAAAGTTATTTTTGGCTCGAATCGTATTAACTCCATAATACACATCATCATCAAGTTCAACTTCTCCCAGAACATCTCTTTCTATCCTTGTCATAGTTGAGTATTTCCTGAATTTATAAAAATAATTGTAGCTTTATTAAGTCTTAAAGATGTATAAAAGTTAGATACAGAGATTCTGATTTTCATGTCTCGGGAATGATTTATGGGTGGTCAGTTTTGCCTTATTATGATGAAACATATGGCCGAAAAATGTTGTAAAATCATGAAGGGCGCTCCTTCCGGAAGACAGGATAAACGCGAAAACTTAATCGCTCGAAATATCTCAAAAGGAATGCTTTCCGGCGTACAGAGTTCCAACCAAAACCATGGTTTACAGTGAAAACGAGTGACCCTCAGAAAGATATCATCGCAATCTGATGGCATTTATTACACAGTATGACAATTGACTGAAGTTTTAGTAATTATAGTTTCTGTGATTGCATACAAGAAAAATTGAAGTCAACTATCGTAAATATTTTTTTAATTATGCTTATTTCCGTTATCTGAATATCAATACTTTTTAAGGATAAGGGGTTTATTTTTCATATTCTGAATGAAAGAGTATTTTCGGAATTTTCAATGAACCTAACAGGATATAAACCATCATGGGTTAAATGATGGTTTGAGATGTCATAGAACTTTTTTCATAGAAGATATGTTTGCTATGTGTGAATTCACATTTATCCTTTTGTGAGTTCCGTAATTTTCCTGATTCGAGTTTGATATTACATTCATGATAAGTGCCAAGGTCATAACATTGCAGGAAATAAGTCTACGAAGGATTATGGAAAAAGTAATCCATAGTTCATGGAAAAATTATGAAAAAAGTACATAGAAGAAGTGGACAGAACTTCCATGCCAATTACAGCAAAATATTGAATGGTTAAAATTGATAAGCTTACAGTGAGCATCTTTCAGTATTGAGGTATTTTCAAAAAATTTCTTTGCAATTTTGGAAATGGGAATTAAAATCATTCCTCTTTGCCAGTGACCTCAATTCTCAGGCCCCTCCACCTTATTCTGTAACCGATTTCCGTAAGGACGCTGGCAGGATCAAACCCCATAAATTCGAGATAATCCACCATTGACATGGAATCCGGATATAACTGTTCCAGATGTTTCTTTACTTCATCCCCTATTTCCTTCTTCGTTACAGTCATATCATTTTCTTTTTTTCTATTTTCACTCTTCATTGCATCTGTTTCATTTTTCCTTTCAAGAAATTCCTTGACTGAATACCAGTCAATGTTATTTTTGAAGCACTTTTCCCTGGACGGGCATTTTTCGCTGCCTCTGAGCAATACAAATATATACGGCATTTTTCCAGAATCTTTCAGCAATCTGGCCAGTGAACGGTTTTCTTCAAGATTGATCAACCTGGAAACTATAATCAGGTATTCCTTCCCTGAAATATTGATTCTGTAATCAGCAAAATAGATTTTTCCATCAATTAATGTGCCATCATCTTCACTTACAAAGGGAGGCAGATCCTCCACACTGTCTCCGGGAACATACAGTAGTTCTTTTATTGAACTGTCAATGTAATACCGGAAAATGGACTTTTCGCCTTTCTTCCCAAGCTCTAGGTCCGCTTCCGCTTCCCACCATTCAGCTGTCAAAATTTTTCTCAAGAGCAGAGAAAAGATTGGGCCATACCTTTCGGTCTTTCCTGTAGGAGAAATAGGCCCTGATATATTGAGATGAACAATATCACCTTCCCTTGTTATGGTAGTAAGAAGCCCTATTCTGCCTATGAAACGTATGATTTTACCATTATCTCCACGCATTTTAAGATCAAGTTTTAAGGCCTTCATGAGTGCACTTTCAACCTGTTCAAGGTTGAATCTCTTCACTATCTGGGAATTTTCAATATGGGGCAAATTTTCAAGAATTCTCTCACTCTCGAGGTCCCCATAAAGGGTTCTTTCCACATCTTCAGTGCTAATTTCAAATTCATCGCTTATTCTCTGAATTATTTCCATTCTTGTTTCAGGGGATACTGCCGGTGTCTGCGTGTCAGTAAAGATCCTTTTTCTCAATTCCTGTGGCTGAACCTTTGCATAGAATGAAAAATTGGCAAGCCTGCATAATACTGTGAATATGCCCCTAACAACCTTTGGATTCTGTGACCTCAGTTCCAGATCCCTTATTTTATCCTCAATCTCACCGTATGTTAACCCAATACTCTCCTCCAGTAGTTCCATAACAGATTGCGCGTAATCACTGCTTGTTTCATCCAGAAGTATGCTTCTTGCAGTTCCGGATTTACTCTTCCTTATCATCATCAACTGAGACGGGAACACCTTTTCTCCTCCTGCTTGAGGTACCATACTCCGATGTACCCTTTGCAACAATTTCATACATAACTGCCTTTTTTCCATTGCTTGGCCTTAAGATTCTACCAAGCCTTTGCCTGAACTGTCTGGTACTTCCTGAACCACTCAATACAATACCGACAGAGGCATCCGGTACATCAATACCCTCATCAAGAACTCTTGATGTTGTTAGAGCACGAACTTCGCCATTTCTGAACATATCCAGATACATTTTTCTTTCAGGGCCTGGGGTCAAATATGTAATGCATGGTATGAGAAATTCTTTTGAGATCATATAAGCAGACTCCGTATCATCCGAAAATATCAGCATCTTTGTTCCCGCATGCTTTCTCATCACATATCTCACAATATCCTTCTTGACTCTTGCATTGAAGGCAATTTTCCTGGCCTTTCTCCATGCGGTTAGTGCTTCCCTCCCCTCAGGATTCCACGATGACATTATGAATTTTTGGAAGTCCCATGGCCCTTTCATGGTTATTCTATGCCGCCTCAGGTAGGAAACAAATATTTCGTGATTTCTTTCATATTCTTCCTCCTCTTCCTGCTCGAGTTCAACAGGAATTCTAATTATTTCATAGTTGGAAATATATTCACTTAGCTCGTCGTATCCCAGCTCAAATATCTTCCCACCCATGTACTTTTCAAGATTTTCGTGTAGCATATCGACACGTTCAAATGTTGCAGTCAGGCCGATTCTATAAGGTGCTGCATACATTTTTCCTATTTCGAGATATCTATCCGATGCCATATGGTGGACTTCGTCCGCTATAAGAAGTTTGAATCTATTACCGAGAGTTTCTGCCATCAGATAGGCTGAATCGTATGTTGCGACTGAAATATCCTCAATCTCCTTAATTCCTCCCCCAATCTGGCCTATATTCACGTGAAACACATCCTCCAGCCTCTTTCTCCACTGTTGTACAAGTTCAATAGTTGGAGCCACAACAAGTGCGGTTGTTTTCAGAATTCCAATGGCTTCAATTCCAATATGGGTTTTTCCCGCTGCAGTGGGAAGCACCACAATTCCTCCATAGTCATTTTTTTCCCATAATTCTATGGCCTTTTTCTGATAGGAACGCAGTTTTTCCTCGTGACAAACATCAACAGTTTTCTGATCGAAGACATGATCATCCATATCAGGAAAGAACCTCTTCAGGTCTTTGTACCTGAATGCCAGCGTTCTGTAAGAACCTATTCTGGCATCGTATTGTATCCAGTCGGGAAAGGACTTTTCCATATTGTCTATCAGCAGGCTTCCTCTGCTAAAAGTAACCCTCATCTTAAGAAAACAATGGGTTACGACCTTAAAATTCTTTTCAGTTTATTGCGATTAACTTACCCTTTGGTTTACGGGGATATACGATCCCTTTCAATTTTCCAGCCAAATAGAATTGAGGTGGTTGCAAATCCTAGTGCGCACGTTATGGAAAGGAAAATAAGGCCGATACCTGGTGCCAGCAGCCGAAGGTATCCATATGCGATAACCCCCGTCAGGCCCCCCATTCTTCCAAACATTTCACTTATTCCCTGCCCGGTACCCCTCACACTGGTAGAAAAGGATTCAGCGGGGGAAATCACCGTAGTTTTGTCCGGTCCAAGAGCTCCAAAAAAGAATGCTCCTCCGAGAAGAAGTACAGTTATATATGAAGGAACAGCTACATTCACAAGCAGTAGAAATCCAAGTAGCCCGAGCATTATAGATCGCAAAAAGAATCCGGAGCTTTGCAGGAATTTCCTACCCACTCTTGAAATAAGAATCACGGTTATGAGTGAGGCAGGTATGGTGAAAAGCTTAACAACGACACTTCCTGTATCTGCAGAATAGAATGAATTCCCTATGAGCGCCACAAGGAGTATAGGCAAAAAAAGAGTCAGGCTCTGATCGCTGATCTGATAGAGAAACCATGGCAGTGAAAATTTAAGTGCATCTCCGCGGTTTTTCTTCTCCATAAATTTTTTGAATATAGTTCTTATACTTTCAATATGAAACTTTCTCCATTCTTCACTTTCCTGAATTTTCAATCTGAGTATTATTGGAACTATTGCGAAGAGGGCTCCAGTAATGAAAATATATCTCCATGATTCTAAGCCAATATACAGGGAAAAGATCGCACCGGCGCCATAGGAGAGTAGAATCCCAAAATTGGCAAAGAACATAACAATAGCCAGTCCTGTTCCATGGCGGCCGGCAATAGCCTCAACCTCAGAAAGATAGGCGAAAATAACCACATAGTCAATCCCAACCCCTACACCGACGAGGAGCCTGAAAAGAAAAAGTTCGTAGAATTGAGTTGAAAATGCTGATCCTATTCCCGCTATTACAAAGGTGATCAGATCAAGCATTAGAATTCCGATTCTTCCAAATCTGTCAGAAATTATCCCACTGAATGCAGCACCAAACATTGCACCTATAAGAACTGCAGAGGCAAGATATGTAACCTGTTCTCCACTTAATTCCATGTAAGATTTCAGAGGGCCCAAAGCTACGGAGATTGTCGCGATGTTAAAGCTGGCAACAAGTATACTCAATGATGAAACGGTTAATGGAAATAACTCCCTTCCACTGGCAATGTTTCTTGAAAGCAATTTATCGGCACCTTTTCTTATTCCTTACTTTTTTATGTAAGGTTTTCCTTACATTGAGTCGCATATTAAAAATATTTCTATTTATGTCAGGATGCCCTTACATAGTGATTTTTAATCATTTAAATCTGTGAAAATGGGCATTAGTTATTTTACCAGCTCGATGATACATGCATTTGACATACCTCCCCCCTCACATATCGCTATAAGTCCCCTTTTCTTACCTTTGTCTATCAGGGAATTAATCATCGTGGCGATCAGTCTCCCGCCTGTGGCCCCAAGAGGATGGCCAAGTGCTATGGCCCCACCATGAATGTTCACATTCTCCGGAGGTGCACCTATTTCCCTTAACCATGCAATGACTACCGAAGCAAATGCCTCGTTTACTTCAAAAAGATCTATGTCATCTAAAGTAAGTCCCTCTTTTTTCAGAATTTTTTCTGTGGCATCAATTGGGCCGGTCAACATTGATATGGGATCTACGCCAACCACAGAAAAGGAAGAGAATTTAGCCTTTGCTTTCAAATTATGCTCGTCCATAAATTCCTGTGAGCAGATTACAGCAGCACTGGCTCCATCAGAGATCTGGCTGGAATTCCCGGCTGTGATATCCGGGATACCCTTGAAGGCCGGTTTAAGAGATGAAAGTTTTTCCATTGTGGTATCTTTTCTTATACCCTGATCCTGCGCTATTATTGTTGTGGTATCACCATGCTTTATGCTGACTGGAATTATCTCTTTACTTAGAAATTTTCTAGAATCTTCAGCCAGCATATGGCTTCTCAGGCTATATGAATCCATCTCCTCTCTTGTTATTTCCCACATATTGGCAATAATCTGGGCCCCATTTGCCTGGCTAAACCATTCTTCATCTAGTGAATACCTCCTTTTGAGATTATCCGTTAAAGGTGAAGCATCTTTCTTGATAGAACTGAACATAGGGACCCTGCTCATGGACTCAACCCCACATGCTATGTTGATGCTGTTCATGCCAGTCATCACGCTCTGTGATGCAAACTGAGCCGCCTGAAGGCTGGAGCCACACTGGCGATCAATCGTTGTTCCTGGAACGCTTTCTGGGAGACCGGCTGAAAGCCATGCATTCCTTGCAATATTTGCTGACTGTTCGCCTGTTTGTGTGACGCACCCTGCGATGATATCTTCAATGTATTCTGGTTGTATATGATTTCTTTCAAGAATATCCTTCAATAAATTGCCAAGGAGATCTACAGGATTAACCATGGATAGATCTCCATTTCTCTTTCCAAACGGTGTTCTGGCAGCGTCAAGTATAAATGCATCCTTAATCCTTGTTTGTTTCATAAGATATATATTTGAAAATCATACATTAAAGGTTGTCTTTGTGGAGACTTTAAATATTTTCCAGTTCTAAATTACCATTTTCAGTTAATAAGTACGGATGTCCTAACATAGGGGATACTTTTGAAGACCCCATTTGTGCCAAACAATACAAGGTGTCCCCTCATGTTAATTATCGTCCCAGCGCCAGCTACAACTCCTGTGTAATAAGACATCTTCTGGAAACCGGTAGAGTTAAACTCAAGCATGTAACCGGATAGATTTACAGTAATAATCTGATTACAGACTATGGCCGCATTTGAATCATCATATCCTGTGTATGAATTCCAGAATATCTCTCCATCTGTAATATTTATTGCAAACAGTTCCTTGAGTGCCGTCGGCTCACTGAATACAAAATTGCCGTTTGCTGTCAGGGGCGGTATCTCAATAGGTGGGTTCTCCGGCTGCATTCCAGTGCCTTCGTAGGTTATCCACATAACCTGCCCTGTCGTGGTATTGAATGAAATAACATAGGCCTGAAATACATTGTCACAAATACCGATGGTGTAACCATCTATGACCTGGCCATGGGTGATCACGGGCGATCCATCAGTCAAGCCGCCTGTGGCATTCGTGCAGTATTCCCATACTATATTCCCATCTGAGGCATTTATTGCATAGAAATTATATGGATTAGCCCCTCCAAAATATACAGTACCATTGCTTATGGCAGGTGAGGACATGCTTACAAAGGAACCTATGTATGTGTTCCACACCTGATTCCCGGTGGTTGCATTGATTCCATAAACAACACCACCACCTGTTGGCTCAATTATTAAACCATGGTAATAGACAGGAGTTGGCATATCCTCTCCGTAGGTGGAAAATTGCCATATGGGGTTTCCATTGGAGATGTTGACTGCCGCAATGTAATTTATCCCGGTACCTCTCACGTCAGGACTCTGGAACTGATTGTTGCCGAGGCCTACTATGAGTTCATTTCCTATTATAAGAGGCTCAGTCATAACC
>JAKADQ010000083.1 GCA_021820405.1 Thermoplasmata archaeon
ACCACAGCACCAAGTATTCTTGCATCCTCTACGGCATCATTTGGAGGTGCTGCGATGGTAAATGGTACTCCAATCACTCTTCAGGCGAGTACCATAACAGGTTTAGGAAGCGATAATGTATACCTGCTAGGTTCCAATGGAGCTGTTTCTGCAATGGGTTTAGGTGCGTCTCAAGCATTAGCTAAAGGTAAGATTGCTAATCTCTTTAATGTGACTGTAAATTCAACAGTTAGCCCACTTGGAATCAGTGTATTTACACTTAGTAAGGGGATAGACGTATATTCTGGAAGTCAAGTATTATCGAATTTTGTACTGGTGTCTACATCTAATGGGAATATAACTCTGGCATCCATATCTCATAAATCTGGCATACCGTATGCTTCTTCCATAAAGTCTATAGACCTGCATGAGAAACTTATATTACCAGCTATTTCAAGTGTTTTGCCAATAAACACACCACAAACTCCTTCGGTACCATTTTTGAACCCATCTGAACCTGGCGCCACCTCTAATATAGCTTCCATATATGCCGTCGTTTCTGAACCAACAGGATATTATCTGTACAAGATCTCAGATAGTTCCATGAAAGTCGACTGGTCCACCAAAATTTCAACGACATCTGCACCGAACAATCTACAATTTATGGGCTCTTTTTACGGCTCTGGATCTGGTCAAAGAGTTATTTTATCAACCAGTAATGAGGTATTTTCCTATTATACAAATGGAACTTTAGCATGGGATAACAAAGTACCCGGGGAGACTTTTTACGGTTCAATGTTCATCCCATATGGCTATCAGCTGTCTCCAAATAGCTATAACCAGGTTTTCTTAATGGGCAGGAGCTCAATATCCAGCGGCGTGTATGGCTTCAATACTATGAGTGGAGCAGCAACAACCATATTTAATTCGAGCTCGCCAAATTCGGTGACTGCAATATCCTCATCATTGGGAATCGGTGGCTTTCCATCTGCTTTTCTTGTGATATCAAACAATACTGCTTATGTATTAAGTGATCCCCAGGTTATAACTGGCAATGTGTCACTTATAAAGACATATGGTCCGTTCGTGTATAATCCCCTTTATGACCAGGTATCAAGCCAGTTTATAATTGCTGGTGTCAAGGGTGGAATATATGACCTGAGCAGTTCATTAGGATCAAATCCATTCAACTGGGCAGCAGTATATGTTCCAGGATCATCCGGGGTAATTTCAAATCCTGCTTTAATTATCAATGGACTCAATGATAAGTCGTCTATAGGATTCGTGGGCGGAAATGGAGCGGCTATAATATATTCTGCAACTGGGACCACTACGAATCCTATGCCTCCAACATTCCATACACCATCAGGGACCATATTCCCCCTAGGAACAACTACAGAAGGAAGTGATGTCTGGAGTCAATTTATAGCCAGTTTCACCCCAGACTGGGTCATTGGAATCAGCGTTGGACTTATTGGAGTTACCATCGCAATTGTTTTAGGTATGCTAATTGGGTATTACAGAGGCTTTATTTCAACGGCACTGGATACAATAACTCTGGTAATTTACTTGATACCTGGCCTTGCGCTATTGATAGCCCTTACATCCGTATTGAGCCCGAGTTTCCTCAATATAATCCTAATCTTAAGCTTCTTATCGTGGCCTTTCACAACCTTCACCATACTGGGGGTTATACGTAGTATAAAACAGAGAACGTTTGTTGATGCAGCCAGAGTCTCTGGCGCCGGTTCTAGTCAGATTTTAAGGAGACATATGCTCCCAAATATCATACCCCTTCTCATATATCTAACGGCAGTCAACATAAGTGGGGCGGTAGGAGGCATTTCAACTCTGCAATATCTTGGCGTAGCTCCATTGACCATTCAAACATGGGGGGCAATGCTTAATCCTCTTCAAGGAAACTTTAACCTGGCTGCACAGGCACCATGGTGGATAATCCCACCGGCAATAGCCATTACCCTGTTTATTACAGCATTTATATTCCTCTCGAGAGGAGTGGATGAACTTGTTAACCCCAGAATAAGGAGAAGGTAACATGCTTAAGACGGAAACAGTTGCAAATAATCTTGGAACCTCGAAAGAATTGCTAAAGATAGAAAATTTTGGAATTATATTTGACACCGCCGAAGGTCAGTTAACGGCACTTGAGGAAATTGATTTATCAGTATTCGATCATCAGACTCTTGGTATAATTGGAGAAAGTGGATCTGGCAAAACAACTCTGGCTACTGCCATAATGGGATTAATTCCCGAAAATGCAAGAGTTACAGGGGACATAAAATTCAATGATAGTGTCCTGATAAATGAGGATGGATTCGGTAAGAATTACAGAAAACTTAAAAAGAAAACAAGAAAGATGTTGGATATAAAACTTCAAGAAATAAGATGGAGAGATATCTCTATGATTTTCCAGGGATCAATGAACGCTTTCAACCCTTCCTATACCATAGAAAAACAAATCGGTGAGGTTTTCAGAATACACACTAACCTGAATGACGAACAGATACACAAGAAATGCATAGAAACTATAGAATTTGCAGGGTTGAACCCACAGGTCCTCAGTGCGTTTCCCCATGAGCTCAGCGGAGGTATGAAACAGAGAGCCATAATAGCAATGGCACTTGCATTATCACCTAAACTCGTAATAGCTGATGAACCAACAACAGGTCTTGATGTTATAACTCAGGCAAAGATAATAACCGAATTGAAGAGATTAAAGCAAAGTGCACTGAATTCCATGATAGTTATATCACACGATGTTGGAGTTGTTTCACAGCTAGCGGACACAGTTATGGTCCTTTATGCTGGCAAAATTATGGAGATTGGCCCCACCTGGGATGTATATGAAAAATCTTTAAATCCATATACAATGGCACTCCTGAATAGTTACCCCTCAATTGAAGCTGCCAAAACCTTTATAACGGGTATTCCCGGGTCATTACCTGATCCCCTGTCTGCAAAGACTGGTTGTTATTTTGCGCCCAGGTGCAAATTTGCCGATCAGACATGCTCTGACCAAATTCCAAAATTGAGGGAGATAAGTCCAGGAAGATTTAGCAGATGCCATTACGCTGAAAAATTCTTAAACAAGGAAACTTACAAAGATGAAAAGAAGGAATCCACCCATGGAACGGACTACAATCCTAATGCCGAACCTGTTTTGAAAATAGAAGAACTCACGGAATATTTCAGTATGAGAGGAAAGGCTTACGGGGAACTATATGGGAAAGAGGAAGTAAAGAGAGTTGTAAAGGCAGTTGATCATGTTAGTGCAGAGATAAGGAGAGGCGAAATATATGGCGTAGTTGGCGAGAGTGGGTCCGGGAAAACAACGCTGGGTAGAGTTATTTTAAGACTGCTGCCCCCTACATCCGGTAAAATATACTACATGATGAAAGCAAACGATGGTGAAGGAGATGATAAAAAGACATTTGTGGAAATAGAAAATCTTAAAGATAGAGATCATGCAATTAGAAAATACAGATCCGAGACACAACTTATTTTCCAGGATCCATATGATTCCATAGACCCTAAAATGACTGTTTACAGCATAATCCAGGAACCAATTATCGCTCACAAAGTTACGAGTGATCCACTAGAGGCCTCAAGAATGATCAATGAAGCGCTTGTGGCTGTTAACTTGAGTCCTCCGGAAAACTATATCGAAAGATACCCGCACGAACTTTCTGGTGGAGAAAGACAAAGGGTAGCTGCGGCCAGGGCTCTGGTCTTAAGGCCTGAATTCCTGGTTGCCGATGAGCCAATATCAATGCTGGATGTTTCACTCAGGGCTGGCTTCATGAATTTACTCATAAATATGAGAAACAAATTTGGCATAAGCATACTATACATTACTCATGATCTCGCTTCTGCCAGATACCTCTGTGATAAACTCCTGGTTATGTATTTGGGAGTTGGGATGGAAGGCGGCCTCACTGAAGATGTGATAAAGACTCCATTACATCCATATACTAAAGCCCTTATAAGGGCGGTACCAAAACCTGGGAAAAACTGGGATCCATCAAAGATAGATATAATTGGAGAAGTCGGAAATGCCATAGATGTTCCTAAGGGTTGCAGATTTACCAAGAGATGCCCATATGCTGTAGAAGAATGCATGGTTTCTGTGCCGCCTAAGCGGGATGCTGGTAACGGACACTGGTACCTGTGTCATTTTACCCAAAATGAACTGGAAAACTACAAAAGTTTCCACAAAGAAAAATTTAATTTCAATGACGAAATGATTTAACAGCATGTTGGATATTGATGAAACAGAAGGCAGTCCGCAAGACACAGTTAGAAAACTTGTTAGAAACGCCAGAGTTAGGTACCTGAAACCACCATTACAGGCCCTTTTTTTAATCTCCGTTGTCCCAGCAATTATATTTTTTTTTTATGGAATTAAAACTTATTTCATTGTGATGCCAGACATATTATTTATTTCTGCTATAGTAGTTATATTTATCGGGGCGTGGTGGGACTTCGGAGAAAAATCCTACCTGAAAGAGCTGGAAGATTTTTACAAGAAAACTCCAACAGAAAAGGACTTAGCTTATATTAATAAACAGCAACTGGTAATGACGCTTCTGTACATATTAGTTGCAATGCTTTATATTCTGGTGGCAACGATTATATACCTTGTCTGAGCTTAGTTATATCGAAATGCACTAGAGCAGTGTCCATATTCTTTCATTGAAGAGTTTCCATAGTGTCTGAAATGTATGAAGGGACTTCCTAACATCTCTTTAATGCTCAGAATATGTCGAAGCTATAGGATTTAGGTTCACATGAATTAACTTATGGCACTAATTCATCACGGTAGTCTATGACCTATCAGTATTATTGAATCACTACCATTATGAAAGTTTCA
>JAKADQ010000084.1 GCA_021820405.1 Thermoplasmata archaeon
ATAGGTGCAGGGAAGCATCTGGCTTCGATTATGAAAGAAAAGGATAGAGTGATACTTAGTGAGACGATTCCTGCAGGTACAACGACGGCCCTTGCAATCGTTTCCCAGTTTGTAAGTGAATTTCGAACCAGCAGCTCCCTTCCAGATGATCCAAATGAACAAAAGATGGAAATAATCAGAAATTCCAGAAAGAGAACGGGAAATATGAGTGACCCAATAAAGGTTTTAAGGGAATTTGGGGATTATATGCAGGCGATAGCCCTATCGTTTATAGAGAACAGCAAGGACCAGGAAATAATACTGGCAGGCGGAACCCAGATGGGTGCTGTTTATTTCATGGCGAACCGTTTGGGATACAATATGCGGAATGTTCGACTGTACACGACTGATTCTGTGATGGAGCACAGGGGAAAGGAGATTGAGATGGTTGTCCCAAGGGAAAGGATAAGGCATGGGTCCATCGATTTTCAGAAATCCATCCATAGTGGTATCAGGAAATATTCCACTGGAAATGTAAGGGAAGGGGCAGGAATGGGTGCCAGCATACTGTTAGCCCTAGAGAAAACTACAAAGGAAGATGTTCTCAGAAAAGTTGATGATTTATATTCAAATTTCCTCTGATTGTATAATGAAGTTCACCTGAGGATAATTTTCCGATTTAAAATTCATGATAAAATTATAAAATCCTGTCAATGGCATTATAGGCGGTGAAATTTCATTGTAGGATTAACAAGACAATTTTTGCGGATGGATTTCCCATAGGTCTAATTTGGAACTTTGAATAAAAAATAATAAGCATGGTTCCATTGGGATTAATACCGAGCTAGGTCGGGAGACCAGGCACCTCCTGTTACCCGAAGTCTATATGCGGGGACGACAACTTGCTGAGGTAAACCTGGCCTCTGTAGAGCCTGTGTGGAACTATGATATTTCGCACCATCGGGTCGGGGGCTGATTATCCATGACTCAAAGGAGACATGGGTTTTCACCCGTTCGGAATCCCGCCAGGTCCGGAAGGGAGCAACGGTAACCGGGACCCTGGATGCTGATGGAGAGCGGGGTTGAGGGAAATTCAGGAGCACCTCTACAGGACGTCAGGCCCGAGGCAGGTGTGCTCGGTTCTATGTGATAAAAAATGTTTAAGAATGTCCAGGACCCGATATGGGGAGCAATTGAACTCGACATGGATCTTATGAGTATAGTTGACACCATGGAGTTCCAGAGACTCCACTGGATAAGACAACTTGGAATGTGTTATACTGTTTTCCCCGGTGCGGTACATACGAGATTTCAACACTCGTTGGGAACAATGCATGTAGCCTCCCTCATAGGAAGAAGGCTGGAGAGTGAAAATATAAGGGAAATAACCACTGCAGCACTTCTTCACGACATCGGGCATTTTCCGTTCAGCCATTCCTTTGAAAATTATTTCATGAAAAAATATCATATTGATCACGAAAAGAATGGCATTAAACTGATCAAGGGAGAGGAGGGGACAGGACAGATTGGCGAAGCCATAGAAGAGGCGGGAATCGATATAGATATGGTGATCTCCATACTTTCCAAAAAAGCTCCGGAAAAATATGTTAACATAATAAGCGGACCTCTCGATGCGGACGAGATGGATTACCTTGCCCGTGACAGTTACTTCAGTGGGGCAAATCTTTCACCCTTTGACTTTCAGAGGATAATAAATATGATGAAAACCGACGGAGAAAGGATATATATTGAATATAAGGGTGTTTCCAGTGTAGAATCTATAATGATTTCAAGGTTTCTGATGTACAAAACAGTTTATTTTCATAAGACTGTGCGAATTGCTCAAAAAATGGTGGAAAGAGCCCTCGAACTTTCAAACATTGGAATGGATGGCATCAAAATGAATGATTTTCAGCTTCTGGAGGCTATAAGTGAAGAAAAGAATGCTAAAGACATTATACAAAGAGTGAGCAAAAGGGATCTAGACAAGGTTCTGTATAGAAGAGAATTAAAAGGTGAGCCAAAAAACCTTGACAGGATCATGGACAGGATTCAGGAAGATTTTCATGAAATATCCATAGATGTACTTCCACCAATTTCATTCAAAAACAGGGACAGGGTAAAAAACAGCATTCCGGTACTATATGATAATGAATTTGTTGATATTATGACAATTTCACCCCTGGTAAAATCTTTATATAAAAGTTTCAACCGAAGGGAGATACTGATCTACGGGCCAAAAGATTATGGAAGAGAACAATTGAATAAAGTTATAGGTTTTTTACCATTCTAAAGGCGTTTCTGCTTCCTTCATACATTTCCTCATAATAGTTTTCCAGAAATTCCGATATGATGTATCCAGCGCTGGTGTACATCCTGATCGCCCCAGAATTCTTTTCTCTAACTTCAAGCACTGAACTTTTATAACCTCGTGAGCGCATAATCTCCTCCAGGGAGAGCAGCATTTTTTTACCGAATCCCATCCCCTGATAGTCAGGATCAATAGCAATACTTTCAACATCACAATGAATTTCATCGATCCCTATTCCCATGGCATATCCAATAATCCGTGCCGAATCTTCAAGGACGATTGACATCCCTCTGGAGAGTTTGTATGACAATCTGAGCATATTATAATCATAGGGCCCGATTGGAAATGCCTTCTCTTCGAGATTGACCAGCTTCTTAATATCGCTCTTCTTCATTTTTCTGATGTTCATCAAATCAACCCATTTTTAAGTAACTACATAATTTATTTATTAAATGGCACCATACCATTTTATGATCAATGAGGAAGAATCGCCATTAATTCCTGCCATAGAGGCTCTCTTATCTGGAAATCCAGTTCTGATTTTTGACGATGAAAAAAGAGAATCTGAAACTGACATGGTTTTCGCTTCGGAGAAGATAACCAGTGCGAGTATAAGACTTTTAAGAAAGGAGGCTGGTGGCCTGATATGCACCACAATGAAACATGACACTGCCCAATCTCTTTCCATGCCATATCTTGAAGATCTTTATAGTAGATTTCTTCCTTACGGAAAAATAGCTACAAATTCAAGCGACATGAAATATGACAGCCATTCCTCATTTACATTCACTATAAATTCCAGAGAAACGTATACCGGCATAACAGATAGAGACAGATCCAAAACAATTCAGGATTTTGTGAATTTTGTCAAACAGATCCCCCCGAAAAATATTACGGAAATGTTCTATGAAAAATTCAGAATACCTGGCCACGTAAATCTGCTGATCGCCAGGGATGGATATTTCAGCCAGAGGAGAGGTCATACAGAATTATCCACATATTTAGTTGAGAAGTCAGGACTTGTAGCTAGTGCGACCATTGCAGAAATGCTGTCAGATTCAGGTAACGCCCTTGCAAAAGACGAGGCTAAGGAATATGCAAGGAGACATAACTTAACATTTATAGAAGGAAAAGAAATAATCAATCAGTGGGCATATGAAAAAAGTAATGGCAACCGGGGTCTTTGATATACTTCATCTGGGACATATTCACTATCTTGAAGAATCCAGAAAGCAGGGTGACTATCTGCTGGTGGTGGTTGCATCTGATAAAACAGCAGAAAGAAATGGAAAAAAGCCCATATTTAGCGAAAAGACCAGAACGAGGATGGTTAATTCATTGAAGGTCGTTGACGAGGCAATAACTGGAGGCTCTGGCAACATTTACGACACTGTGGAGATGCTCAGGCCTGATGTTATAACCCTTGGATTTGACCAAAGGTTTGACGAGGAACAGATCATAAAGGAGTGCAGTATCAGAGGTCTTAATGTTGAAGTCTATAGGTGCTCTCCGCTAGTAACCGATGAACCCCTGGCCACACGTAAAATAAGGGAACGCATAATAGAGAGGCTTTAATATGAAGATGATAGGCATCGCGGATACAACCTTTGCAAGGTATAACATGGGGCATTCAGTGGAAGACGAGTTAAGAAAGGCTGGAGATGGATTCAGAACGATGAGGTACACTGTTCCCGGTATTAAGGATCTTCCTGTAGCCTGCCTGATTCTGTTTGAAAAGGGAGTTGATATTGTGGTTGCCTGTGGCATGCCGGGCAAAAAACCTGTAGATAAGATATCTTCCCAGGTGGCTTCAATGGGACTCATGGAAGTCCAATTAAAAACGGCAAAACATATCATAGAAGTGTTTGTCCATGAGGATGAGGCAAAGGACGACAGGGAGCTGGCATGGCTTTGCGATCGCAGGGCAAGAGAACATGCAATAAATGCATATAACCTTCTATTCAACCCGGAGACACTAACAAAAAATGCAGGAAAGGGCCTGAGGCAGGGTTATCCCGATGCAGGGGAGGCAATGGGTGATAATAGCGGGAACACTTATACAGGTGGACATTAAGAGGTGAAAATATGAAAATTGGAATTGTAGTTTCGGAATATAATTATGATATAACCATGATGATGCTGCAGCGAGCAAAGGAACATGCGGAATTTTTAGGAGCGGAAGTATCAGAGATACTTAAGGTTCCTGGAACCTTTGAAATTCCCTTAGGAGTGCTGAAACTCCTCAAGTCTGGAAAAGTAGACGGCATTGCAACTATCGGTGCAGTAATTCAGGGTGAGACCGACCATGATGATATAATAATGCAGAATGCTGCCAGAAAGATAATGGATCTTTCAGTGGAATTTGGTAAGCCGGTTTCATTGGGCATTACAGGCCCAGGCCAGTCCAGATTACAGGCAGAGGCCAGGATAGAGAAAGCAAGGGATTCGGTTGAGTCAGTCGTTAAAATGATTAACAGGCTGAAGTAGTATTCACATA
>JAKADQ010000085.1 GCA_021820405.1 Thermoplasmata archaeon
ACGAGAAATCCAGTGGTATGACATATGGAGACCTTGCCAAATATGTTGTTGGCGACGACATATACAATGACATAATAAATGCGGCAAAGGACATATACCCAATCAGGAAGATTGAGCTCAGAAAGTCGGTGCTTGTTACCCACGAGAACACTGGAAATGCAGTTAACACCGAAGAGCCTGGAATAGAACAGGCATCCTGATTTTTTGTGCCGGGGTGGCTTAGCTGGAGGAGCGCCGGACTCATAAGAATGGAATTTTCTGAGAAATCCGGAGGTCTCGGGTTCGAACCCCGATCCCGGCATACCCACAAAAGATCAATGTTACGAAGAGTTCTTATTTTAATATTTCCTGAATAACATTATCACGTTTTGATAATATATCCGAGTTCTCCAGTCGGGATTAGATCTCGGGACATCTCTGTTCAAGAAGAAACGAAATTCTAGTCACTCGAAATATCAAGCATTTTAACGATAGAAGGTTTGAGAGTAGAGAGTTGTTAAAGGCCTGAGGTCCAAATAATACCCTTTCAAAACTATAATTAAATCCCGACCGGTCCATTGTATTCCATTGATAAGGAAGAGACAATATTCTGCAAAAATTTCGAAGCGCTTATATGATCTATAAACTGAAAACCTAACTCTACTTGAAATGATACATATTCCTTGAGAGACTAAAACTTAATAATCGGAACTCCAAGTTTTTGCATCTCTTTTGCAGTAGCTTATCAAAAGTGACCAAAGGCATTTTTTTGGAAAATAAATTGTACACTATTATCTCGTCACTGAAATCTCCAAAACCTAGCCCTTTTAACCATATAAATTGATCCCTTTCCAATGATTTTTCTAGAAATCTAGGAGGCCGAGAAGTAATAGAGATGCGATAATTCATCAATCGAACATTTCCAAGATCCTCGCCGGAAATTTAATGTCAAGTATCTGGATTTCGCCTGCAGTCTTCGACTCGATGGAGCTTTTTACATTTTGGACATTGTACTAGGCCATATGGATAGATACTTTCCCCGAAAGAACCATCTCTAATCGTTATTATTGGTCTCTTGAAAGCTGTATCGCAATCAGGACAGATCAACGTGCTTCCGAATTTTCTATCCTGCCTAAATATATTCAATACAACGTAACCTATTAAAATCACTAATAAACCATAAATCAAATAAAGCATGTATGAGAACAAATTCAGCATGTTTCATATTTAATAAAATAATCCCATATAAATACCATGCTATGAGAATCTCCGTATATCCCCAGAGAATGCCACTAAGAAGCTAAGATATATTTAGCAGGATAGATGAACAGGTAATACTTCAATGGCCTTATACAGAGATTCGCCAATGGTACACCTCCAATGTCCATACATTATTTGAGTATACCTATCTTCTTAATCCCGGAATGATTGGATTATCTGCTCGCAAAGGAAGTAATGGTCCTGATAAGAGAGAAGTTCTGGGTAGGATATTCTATTAATCGTGAGAGAGAAATTTCGAAGCAGATTGGCATGAAATTCGGCAACCCATGTCAACATGGCTACAGTAAACTTAAGAATGCTGAGGATCATCCAAAATATTGGCTCTGTATGGAGATGACATAATGGGGTTCATAGACGGGGCCTAACCACAAACCAATTCAAAAAAGCAGAGACTGTGGTCCTTCCGCAAGCATTAGATCGCCAGGAATATCACAAAATCCAGAGCGTTTTATTGCATTTGTAATCATTCCTCAGATTTTTGTACCGTTTATTAATTCACTTGTTATTCAATATAGAGATGTCAACAGTGGCAGGTTTCAGAAGAATATGGGCAAGCTTTTGGAGAACACTGTGGAAAGATATGGAAGGAAGTTATTTTATGGTGGATATTGATGAGAAAACTACTATGAGGCTTGGTATTTGCGTCCTTATTGCTTGCTTTCTTATTTCAATAACTTCATTTGCAGTGCTTTATTTTGCCAACATAGGTAATTACAAAACCCCCTACAAAGGTGTTATGAAAAGCTGGTGATCCTTTTGTATCAAACCAATCCAAAGCTGATCAGGGCGATTATAGCTTACGTTATTGGAATCATATTCCTTTATCTTTCCGTATTCCTCTCTCAAAGGATCAAATATAACGGACATTTCATTTCCGCAATTCCCATAGTATTACCTCTTGTATTTGCAATAGCTTTCTTCAGCATTTCGGTTATCTTCGTACTGACCAGAGAATACCCATGGCTCTTCCGCACTGGTATGATGAGCCTCGTTTCAGGAATAACTATGTTAGCCTTTGGAATTGTTGCCTATGACATTAAGATTCTATCTATTGTATGGGCAGGATCAATAGGAATAGGCGTCTTGTTTACAATTGCTGCAATTGCAAGATTGCTAATACATGGGGGTCTTAGTGCATACAGAAAGGCAAAGAATTAGAACGTTATTTCTCTCTGCCTCTGGAAGCATATTTCTTTTTTCAGGTATTGTTGGTCTATTATGGTTCTCTATAGCCCAGAACAATAAATCTTCTGGAACAGGAATTGCATCATTTTGCCCAAGATGGGAAATTTTAACTTTTGAGTCCTGAATTTGCATTCCATCGAAATTGATTCTCCCTTTATATGGTTTCAGCAGCCCCATAATTGCTTTGAAAAGGGTTGTTTACCCGATCCGTTTTCCCCAAAAACAACATAAATGCCCGTTGTGGTTATATCAAAATTAATATTGTCCAGTACTTCTTTCTCGGAATAGCCTGTGGAAAGATTATCGGCTGTTAACGATACTATCTCCACCACCAATTATGATTATTCGTTATCAATCTCTTCATAATCCTTTAATGGCCCCTCAAAGCCACATTTAGGGCATACTATAATGGCACCCAAAGCAACAATTCCACCTTCCATTTTTAATCCTGCTTTATACTCCAAAGGCTTGAGCCCAAATATGGGCTTCTTAAATATGTCTCCACATTTCTTGCATTTGATTTTCTTTTCCATTTCAATAACTTGATATTATTTATATATAACAAGTTAACTCATTTTACGTGATCTCTCTAACGGTCTGTTGGTAACTTAAATCCTCCTGCCACCAGATATATGATCGTGTCCCTGTATTTCTGTGCCTTGAACCCATATAACTGCTTGAATGCAGTACTGATCTCGTTGCTCAATTCTCCAGCAAAAGCTGACTTTATTCCTTATTTTATGCCCTCAACGATGTCATTGCACTATTATATTCTTAAACCTACCTTTTGTTGGCTTTGTCTTTCCAGGCTTTGTATATCCAGCCAACAATGAGAAAAACTAGAGACAATAAAAATAGTGACTCCCCAATCCTGAAGATATACGTTATGCTATCTGTGTACACTCCAGAGTAATAGAAATAAAACCCAATTGATACGGTAAGAAGGGCCATTATACCTATATACATCGCCACGGTCATTATCCTGTTAACAGTGTATAACAGCATTAGATTCCCCCTATCTGTCAGTATGGCTATCCAGTAAAACCATCCTTGATTTCTGTCCCTTTGATTCGTCAAGATCCGGTACAGCACACTTACATGGGTCTCTCTTGCATTCTATTGTTATCACATGACCTGCTGGCCAGTGGGGCACATGATATAGTTTTGCCCTGGTAAGTGATGCTTCCATTGACCTTCAAAAAAACAACTTCATGACTGCAATTTTTACAGATGCCAAATTTTAAACTTACCATAGATTCTGCCGTAATTATATACGCTATAAGTTTAAGAATATTAGTCTCTGATGATTGGAATTATCGCATTAGCTTAAAACTTTACTCAAATCCGACCGGTCCACTTACTTCTTCTCTGTGAGCGTCCTGTCCAATATCATGTTGCACTTCCAGCAGAACTTCGCCTTGGGATCATTGGGTTCTTTGTACCTTGGGCATAACGATGGTTTCTGAGATTCAATGGGTCTTTCTTCCCTGACCTCAATGCCATATGCCTTCAGGACTGCATTGTCCTTATCCCTCCCAGACAGGTGTACGTATGGGTGCGTCATCCTTGATCCATGTACCCAACAGATCTGCGTCTCCAGCTGTGCCCCAGTGACATGTTAAGCAAGGATCGTGGCCCCGGTATGCCTGAACAGGTGCGGATATATGCGCCATTCTATCTTTGCATCCTGCAATCCATTCCTCATTAATTTATACACATTAGCGTGTTCAAGCATGTCCATATATCGTGTTTATGTGCTGCACATGAAACCTCGTTAACATGTGATGGTTGAATTTATTTAGACAGCCCTTGTCATCCACTGACATGGTGGGAATGATTCCACTCTGAAAAATGAACATTGTAAAAAGCTTTTTTACAGTGTAGATTAATAATTTTTTTATTGCATAATAAAAATAATGTCAGCAAAAAATTGACACAAAGAATATGAAATTGAATTCAATTTTTAAATATGGCAATCAGGACCGTTCTTATAAGACCTTCTAACAGAACTGGCAGCGCATACATGACCAAATGGGGATTTCTCCCTGCCCCGCTGAGCTTGTTGACGCTGGCCGGAGAAATCAGAAGGATTCCGGACAGTTCCATAAAGATAATAGATATGGAGGGAGATAAACTTACACTGGATGATGCGGTTGATGAGGCTGTCAAATTCAAACCTGACCTTGTTGGAATCACCCTTCACGCCACAGCAGCGCATAACACAGCGGGTTATATTGCCAGAAAGATAAAGGAGAAGAGCCCTGATACAATTCTGGTGGCCGGTGGGCACC
>JAKADQ010000013.1 GCA_021820405.1 Thermoplasmata archaeon
AATTAAATAACAATAAAGCATATGAATTTATGGTCTATAAAATGCAAAGCGTGGGAAAAAGGACAATAATTATCTGCTTCCTGTAAAATGTCCTTGGTTGATAATGAAATGTCGAGGGGAATCATATGACAGGAGGATTGAGGCCTAACAAAGATAGAACCAAAAAAGTTAGAAATACTTGGTCAAGAAAAATTATATTTGCCAAAGGAAATGAAGTCATGGAAAGATATTGAACGTAAGGTATGGGGCATTAAAAAGCGTTATTATCTATTCATTTTATTTCGCAGGCAGATGAAAGAACCTGACAGAAGGATTGACGCTGCGCACATTGCATTTTTATTCTAAGGTCTTCGGGGCATTTCTTAATACTTATGTAAATTTTAACAAAGCATTTTTGACAAAGTTTATTATCGAAAATCGATTTATCTTCTATGCGCGGAGGGATGCTAAAATACTGGATTCTGAAATTGATAAGCAGCAGACCTATGAATGGGGCTGAGATTATCAAGGAGGTTGATATAAGAAGTGGAGGGCACTGGAAGCCAAGTCCTGGTAGTATTTATCCAGCGTTGTCCTCCCTTGAAAGAAACGATCTTATCAGGAAAAATGAAGAAGGCAGGTACTACATTACACCAAAGGGAACTGAAACCAAAAATGGAATGGCAGATATCCTGGAAAATCTTAACGATAGAGAAGAGGAGGATGACATAATTCAGGGCACGATTGCAAACCTCAGGTATATAATTGAAGGAATAAGGGGAAATTCTATTCCGCGAACACAGACGGTCAAGCTTATTGAGGAGTGTAAAAAATTAGTGGAGGCAATAGAAAATGAGTGATGAGGAAATAATAGTGGAAACCAGGGATCTTGTTAAAATATATCCTGGCGAAATAAAGGCAGTTCAGGGAATCAATCTGCAGATCAAAAGGGGGGAAATTTATGGTTTTCTTGGACCGAATGGTGCGGGAAAAAGCACGACAATTAAGATGCTTTCCACATCCATAAAGCCAACGTCTGGCAGTGCGACCATAATGGGATACGATATTGTCAGGGATTCCATGAAGGTCAGAAGGGTCATCGGTGTGGTACCACAGGATCTGACAACCGACGAGGATCTGAAGGGAATAGAGAACATAGAGATGGTTGCACGTTTCTATGACATACCCTCAAAGGAGGCCAGATCAAGGGCAAAGGAATTGCTCAGCCTGGTTGATCTTTCAGATTTTGGGGAAAAATATGTGAGTTCCTATTCGGGAGGAATGAGAAAGAGGCTTGAGCTTGTAGTTGGGCTGGTACATAATCCTCAGGTACTTTTCCTGGATGAACCAACCCTCGGCCTTGATGTGCAAACGAGGGCAAAGATGTGGGATTATATAAGAAAAATAAGGGAGGAGCTCGGGGTCACCATAATACTAACGTCGCACTATCTGGAAGAGGTCGATGAACTCGCTGATAGAATATCTATAATAGATCATGGAAAGATTATTGTGACCGGAACCTCAGATGAATTGAAAAGCAATCTGAAGGGAGACATTATCCAGGTGGAGTTCTCCTCTGAAGCAGATGCAAATAAATTTGCAGATTACGAGGACAAAATTGAGGTTTCATACCCAAAACCACAGGAGGTTAGAATGAAAGTCAGAGATGCTGACAGTCAGCTGCCGGATATAATGAAATATATTGTAAATAACGGTATAAAGCCATTGAAACTCAGTGTACACAGGCCATCGCTGGATCAGGTATTTCTTGAATATACTGGAAGAGAAATCCGTGAGGAGGAGGGTGGTGATGTAAGAAAGATGGCTATGAATATGAGGAGGTTGAGAAGATGAGTGGACTCATTCCTTTAACGGTTCGAGAATTAAGGAAGTGGTATAGAAATCCGGTGTTCTTTATAGTTGGTCTTTTACAGCCCATATTCTGGATAGTCCTTTTCGGGAGTGCCTTTGACATAACTAAACTATTTTCAAAACTGCCTCCCGATTTGAGTTCGTTAAACCCATTTGGGATAGCGCCAAATTACATAACGTTCATAGTTGGAGGAATATTGACAACGACAAGCCTTTTCACCGCAATGTTTTCCGGTACGAGTCTGATATTTGACAGAAGGCTTGGCAATCTTGGTAGATTTCTGGTTTCGCCAATCAGGAGAAGCTCCATAGTGTTTTCAAAAATACTATCGACCACAATTCGTATACTGGTTCAGGCTGTAATTCTTGTGGGGGCAGCAATGTTGATACCTGGAGGTTTGATCCTCGAAAATGGAATATCGGTTCTTGACGTTATCATCATAGCTGCCGCACTGATCATGATTGCCTTTTCATTTTCATCGCTTTTTAGTGTTATAGCTATCAGGCTAAAGAGACAGGAGACTATTTTTGGAATTATCAACCTGATAAATCTGCCGCTTCTCTTTGCCAGTTACGCACTGTTTCCTGCAGGATTAATGGCGCCATGGCTTGCAAACGTAGCCAATTACAATCCAGTTTCGTGGTCAGCAGAAGCCATAAGGACAGTAATACTTAACGGAACAACGACGACAGCTTCCCAGTTTCATTCTGTGCTCCTTGATCTCCTTTACCTTTTCCTCTTAAGCGTGGCAATGATCATTATTACAATTGTACTGTCTGAAAAGGAAATAAGGGATTGAATTTTTTATATTTTTTAATTTTCGCAAATCAATTTGATCACAAGGCTTCCATATATAACGGAAACAAAAAGATCAATTATTTCGATAACTGAATTTGGCACAACGAAAAGAAGGATAAGAACAAACAAAAATAGGCCAGTCGTGGGTTCCTTCTTGTAATACTCGGTCAGAGTATTTGGCATTTCAATAATATTCTGAATAAACCCTTTTTTATTGAAAATTGAAATCATTATTGCAAAGAGTGAGACTATTGTAAATAATGAATCAACAATACCTCCAACAACAGGTATATACGAAAGAAGTGTTGCTACTATTGATATGAAGAGTGCGATACCGAATATGGCGCCATATGAGGATAGAGAGTCTGAAAGGGAATTCCGAATCGAAAAGTCCCCTGAATCGACAAGATCCATGGATGAAAACGATTGCCAGAAAATGGCCATAACAATAAAGAAGTAAAGGAAGAGGCTTTCAATTTCCCGAATTACCAGAATATATAATTCATATATGCCTGTGCCTGATGGTTTCAGGATGACCAGCGCAATATACGATATTATAACATCAGCAATGGTATAAATTACCCCTGCAATAATAAGCCCAAAGATGAAAGGGAAGATAATTTCAGGCCTCTTTTTGAGAAGTTCGAAGGCCGAGGTCATTGATTTTGATTCGTCAGACATTGTGAGCTGATTTTTCTATAAGATATATATATTTCTAAACTGGTCTCAGTTAAGAATGATATATTTCATATTTAATCGATATTTATTCGAATCATTTCGCAGTTATCGATTTTTCGGTATCTGAAATCCTCACCTGTGAGGATATTTATCATGATCCCTATCATAACTCCATGGGATACAATCAGAACTCTTTCATATTTTCCTCTTATGCTGCTCAAAAATTCTTCAGCTCTTTTGAACTGGTCTTCAACTGGTTCCAGGTTATTGATCGGCAGGTTACTTCCCACAATATCCACTATATTTACCTCATTACCTACCATATTTCCTATTTCTTTCGTTGTTTTTCCTTCCATTTCACCTAGGTTTCTTTCCCTGAGGCGACTATCTACAAAAATTTCGTTTTTCCTTATTTTTTTTGCTATAATCTGAGCGGTTTCATAGGCTCTCCTTAAATCGCTTGAAAAAATAGCCTCAACCTTATCGCCCTCAAGTAACAATGCAACCTGCTCTGCCTGTTTCCTACCGTCATCACTCAACGGAACGTCAGTATGGCCCTGCCATCTCCCGGTTGCATTCCATACTGTTCTACCGTGCCTCAAAAAAATGATTTCCATTATGGAACTTAATAGTAAAATGATTTAATAAAACTGTTATCATCTTGTTGATAGACCCATCCAGAATTTTTCTTCCAGATCAAGTATACCCTTTGCACCTCTTAAGAATTTCTCCCTCGCCTCGGGATCCGATTTATGTGTACCGAGCACGTCTTCCATCGCCTCTTCATGGTGAGATTCCAGTTCCCTGTGGAATGTGAAATATTCAATATCTGCTTTGGAAAATTCTTTGTGTGATGGCAGAAATTTCTTAAATCCTTCGAGAATCTTATCCCACATCGGTATGGCCATATTTTCAAGGCCAAACTCGGCACCGAGAGCCTCATAGTAGTCTCCGGCGAAATAGTTTCTCATCCCATCAAGCCATGCTTTTGTTGTTGGAAGCTGTGGATTCTTTACAAGTGCCACAGGATCCATTCCAATTGATCTGAGGTATTTCCTGTAAAGCAATTCGTGCCTCTTGGACGGATCCATATCTCCAAGTTCAGAGACAAGAATCGTTGTCAGATTTGCAGCGTCCTCTTCGTAGGGTGTGTTTACTAGTAAAGTTCCAAGGATGGCTGGCCACTCTCTGGTAAAGTGATAAAACTCTACTGAAAATCTCCTGAATTCCTCCTCAGATATGTCTCCCTTGGCAAACCTATCCAGAAAAGGGTTATTTGTGGCATTATGTTTTTTCACATAGCTGTAGGTCTTTTCATAAAAATTATTTTCGTTTAATCCTTCTGACATCATAATTATAATCATGTTAAAGGTATTATAAATATGTTCCCTTCTTAATATAGTTTATTCTGAGTATGCAAATTAAAGGAATATCCTCTCTATGATATTGAGTATCTTACCTCACTTATTAAATGTACAGTTCTGTAATGTATATCTCACCTGCTTCATTAGAAATATTCGATGGGATATCTCCATTAAGAGAAGAATTGAAAGAAACATGGCCTTTGCGTTCTTTTTCCATTTTGTGGAAAATGGCCAAACAAAGCATAGGATCATTACAATAAGAAAGTGAAAAGGCCTTTGTGTTTCCCGTCCACGATTTCTCCACAGACCATCGTTTTAAGACACCAGACTGTATGTAAAAATATCTTCCAGACCTCTCCTCCAGAATCGTAATTTTCTCTGGATTGAAGAAGGTAAATTCGCCTGCTTCGTCCATCTTATTTAGATTTCTCTCTACTTTATCTCTGTCCATAAACTGCTCATAAAGCCTCAGACCGCTGCCCGAGGCACATAGAAATATAAGTTCTGTTTTGGAATAGGTACATGCCTTCTTAAGCACTCTGTCGAACCTTAAAACATCTGAAACTTCCACTTCTACAATTATAGGATTTCCATTAACAAAATAGATCAAGTCTGGCCTTGGGCCATCAACATTTTCTTCTTCAATCACTCTTATGGACTTTTTCTCAAGATATTCCCTAAAATTTTTTAATAAGGTTTTATGGACATTATGGTTCGTTTTATTTTCTTCAATTTTTCTTTCAACTAAAGTGCCACCATATCTCATAAGGCTTACCCTTATTCTTTCGCTGACAGATTCCACATCTATATTTTTTTCAATCAAAGGGGGATAGAATTCATTGACAGAGATACCTTTACCGGAGAGAAGGTCAATGGCAGTTACCTTATGCGGGTGGCCTAGCATTATACTTTTCATTGCATTCTGTTTCATCTTCCTGTCTGATATCAAAGAGCATATGTCTTCTGCGTCATCTTCCGACATATTGAAACAATAGATATTCCCGCAATTAGATATGATGGAGTCCCTCAAAACTCTATCATACTGGGACAGAAACTGGGATGCGAGAGTCACATATAGATTGAATTTTCGCCCCTCACTGAGTACCTCCCCCATAAGGGAAGAGTTCAGATTTTGAGCTTCATCTACTATTATCATTGTTTCCTTCGTATTTCCATTTTTAAGTATGTCACTCCATAGCTTATTGAGTATCATTGATGAGAGCACTCGACTCTGTTGAATTGACATCTTTGTTTTTGACACATCAATTATTACCAGTCTGGACCCCTTTGAGATTTCATTAGCCAGGTTAAATGTCTCCTGTTTCGATGAAATGAAATTCGAAATATCTCTATCAGAAATTATAGGAAGGAGTTTATTTACAGTACTCATTGAATATTCAATCCAGGAATCCCACTTTTTAACAAGATTTGAAATCACCGCCTTTGTCTCTTCTGCAGATTGTTCCTTTAAATTTTGCATCTTTTCCCTGTCGATGAGTGTGTTGAGGAAATCTGATAAGGTTGCCCCCTCATTTTGCGCTACAATCTCCCTGAGAATCGCTGTGAATATTGTTTGCAATCTTGGCCCCCAGGTTCCACCTGAAATTGAATTTTCCTGAGAAAAGATCTGAGATATTAGATACATGGAAATAGGTGAATCCGAAGCACCTGAAAGTACATTCATCCTTATACCCAGGCCATCGTTTCTTCCCGGTGAAAGATAAATCAGCTCCCTATTTCTGCATAAATCCACTACCTGGCTAGACAGAGTCCCATGAAAGTCTACTAAAACAAAGTTAATCTGGCTTTCATCACTTAATTGCATTACTAAATTCTTGATTAGGTTAGATTTTCCAGTGCCAGTCCTTCCTAGTATTAAGGAATGGAAAATGGGACGACTTTGCTGGAGTATCCCTTTATTCTGAGATATTTCCATATCTCTTGATTTCGAACCAATGGAGTATCTGAACGGCAACTCTTAGGGAAATCTGCTCATTAGATTTAATTTTTCTATGATATCCATATATTTCCACACATCTCCAAACTCTACGAACGGCAGTGATACCACGAACACTTTTTTTTCATTTTCATATCTTAAAATAGCGGGTCCAAATTCTGAAGCGAGAAAAACATTCCAGTCATTGATCCTTGTGATCTCTGAGAAAAGATTGCCATGCCCGTTAAACCTGTAATACAAATTCTTGAGGCCTGTATTCTTCAAAGCATAATCTAACCATAAATAGTCACCGTAAATATTTCTGTATATTTCGATTTCGTGTATGTTATTGAAATTTCCATGAGAGTCACCATAGTAGTCCCCAATTCTGACATTATTCATTGGCGACCATGACATCCTGCCAATTCTCTCTTCCTCAAACCATCTCCAGGAATCCCTTTTTATGTAGTGTGACAGTTCATAAAATCTCTTATCCGAATTTCTGATCTTAAAATTCCTGAATATATCATTTAGCATCTCCGAAAAATCAGAATTCGATCTGAGTTCTACTGTTACCCCTCCTGATGAAATGCTTGCAGCAAAACGATCTCTATAATCCTTGCCATAGAATATAGGGTAATTCTTACCGTTAATTTCAACATGGTTTCTCCATATGTTGGAGTAGGTTTCAGAGGAATTTTTCATCAGATTCTTAGGGAAACCATAATAATACCAGTCCATGAAGAACTCCTTTGCTGAAAAATTAATGTTCTCATAGGAAAAATTCTGAACCACTGTAATATGCCTTGCATCATCTTTTCTCAAAAATATCTTGCTATCTTCGTAAGGAAAAAGATATGGTTCAAAAGGTAATTTAAAATCATTAAAATCATGAGGAGAAATTTCTTCAATCACTGCTCTTCACCCGATTGGATAAGTAACCTATTCCGTCAGATTCAACTTTGACCATGTCGCCCTCCTTTAAAAACGGAAACTTTCCGGAATTTGCAACACCAGATGGTGTCCCGCTAAGTATTATGTCACCTGGGATTAATGTAATATATTTGCTGATGTAACTAATCATTTCTGGAAATGAAAAGATCATATCATCCGTATTGCCGTTCTGCCTGATCTCTCCGTTTACATGAGTCCTTATATTGAATGATTCCTGATCTCCACAATACACAGTGGAAGAAATGGGAAGAAATGTGTCAGATGCCTTCCCCATGATCCAGTTTTTTCCTAATCCTTCAGAAAGCTGATTCTGTATGTCCCTTGAACTAACATCATTGACCACTGCATATGCAGCAATAGAATGGGTGGACTCCTTTGTGTTTGCATCTTTTAATCTCTTCCCGATGATGGCTGCTATCTCTCCCTCGTAATCCAGTTTTTTTACAGATTTAGGTTTGATTATTTCAGAATTATAACCTGTCAGGGATGTAATAAATTTTGGAAAGAAATAAGGAAAATCTGGTGTTTTCTGGCCAGTCTCCCCAGAATGGGATCTGAAATTAAGCGCAGGACACAGTATTTTAGACGGAGTAACCGGTATAACCGGTTTAGTCGATTGATCCATATCTTTCCCGTCGCGTTCGATTTTTTGTATTAGACTATCATAATTAGAGTAAAATTGATTGATTGAAGTATCCAGTTCAAGACATTTTTTTTCTCCACTGTTATTGATGCAACAAAATAATTTTCCGCCCTTTTTATAGAAACTAATTTGCATGAACGTGTATTATTTAGGGATATATACGTTTTGATGGCTTCCGTGGTACTGGCTATATATGGAATAATTAGTTGCAAACCACATGAATGGCAGTGATACCCCAAGAAGTACCAATGAAAAAATTTCCTGTGTGGTTAAATTATAAATGGGCCATATCAGGTGTTCAGTTACTACAGAATAGTAAAGTGCAATGACAAATATTATGGGGAACATGCCTGTCGCATACTCTAATGCTATTATCCTGCTGGATCTGTTCAATCCAGATAGGATTATTGCAAATAGGAATCCGTTGAAAACAGATAAAAGACCCATTATGGAATATAGCACACCGTTGTTTACTGTATGTTCCAGTACGGATGGCCAGTACCAGATAACCATTAAAATGAGCATTACAGGCAATATAATACCTAACTGCATGTTTCCAACATTAATTCGCACTCTCAAAAATCTGAAAACATTAAAGAAAATATAACTTGATATTACAAAGACTCCGACGCTGGTACCAAAATAAAAGAATAGGTTTGCTTCGATATTGTATAATGTACCGATAGTAATGAATATTGGAATAAAGAGTATAAAAAAAATCGATGAAATTATTTCTGCAAAAGTCGTTCCACTTGAATTTAATAAATGCTCAAAAAATGAGTTATTTCCATGTTTTTCCAGGTAATGTATCACGATGAATGTCATAAGTGATAATAGGAGGCTTTCAAGTATTACTGGAACTGATACAATACCAAGAATCTCTGCACCTATTGCAGGGATGATCGAAGTGGTGGTTTCACATTGGCAGGAAAGAATTGAAAAAGACATTGATGCCAGTCCGAGGGTCTCTGCACCCTTATTTTTACTATTCCCGGCTATCTCTATAATTTTTCTGGAATTTTCCATCAAGAGAAATCCTAGAAGAAGAATGATTATTGCAAATTGAAAGCTGATGCTCAGGATAAAATACCTTTGAGAAAATATAACGATACCGTTCTGGAAAAATATTGGAAGCCCTGATAATCTAACATCATCTGAGATATTAGCCACCAGAATATAGTTAATCTTCTGTATTGAATCGTATCTAAGTAAGGACGCAATAAACATCATGACCACACCATAGAAGATGTATGCGATTCTGAATGCTCTTGCACCTACATTTTCTATTATATAACGAATTCCCAGTATGAAGGCAAGAATTTGCACAACCATCACTGGAAATATTGAAAAATCCAGGAATAACGAGATCAGGTCAGCAATCAGGAAGACAGAGATGAAATATCCATAAAATATCCTGTGTATTTTAATTGAAAAAATCTCCAAAGCTGGCATCAAGAGAATTAGCAGTAGAAAGAGAAAGGTTACATTCCTGGAACCGTGAGAGAAAATTGGTATACCCTCATCGAACAGATATAAGATTGAAAATAGATAAAGGAGATCAGCTAGGATTAGCAGTATGTTTTTTTTATTCATGAGATCACCTGAACATAGTAACCAAGGAGTGTCATCAGCAGGCCTAATATTACCAGAGACACTGACCAGGACATGGCACTCCCTCCTGATTTTCTTCCTAAAACTATTCCAAGTGTCGTGAGTGTGGCGTATGAAATAGCTATAGATACATATGGCGTTTTATTCAGAAGGGAATAAGAGATTAATGGAATGGAAGCTCCAACAAATCCCATTAGCATAGATATCCCACCTCCCTTAAAGGCGTCTGCAAACAGATCTATATTAACCTCTCTCCTGACTATTCCAAATCCCTGTGGTCTCAGATGTTTATAAATCAGTCTCTCTTCTGCCCGTAATTTACCATATTCGGCCACAAGATAGCTTGCTGCACCTACCACAGAAGAACCAATAGCAATTCTTACAGAAAGAGAAAGGGACATCTGAGTATTGCTGAGAATGGCCCTGCTTGCTATCATCAATGCAGTAATGATACCGTCTATTGTTCCAATCGTGAATGCAAATTTCAGGTCAGAATTCACTGGTAACGCCTTATATTCTCCACAAGTCGGCTTCCAGCGGCTATTTCGTCTACAGAATGTACAACAGCGCCAGTTGCATCTATTTTCCTGATAATTTCGTCAAAATTCATATTGTTCCCTTCAATTGTCACATTTGTACCCATTGTTTCCATATCTATTTCTGTGACACTTATATTTACTCCCTCTACGCCCTTGACAGAACTGATTGCTTCTGAAAGTTCTACAAGCGTTGGCCTATTCAAACCCTTACCCACGTCCAGAATGAGCCGCCTTATATTCATAAGTTTATTCCTCTAAATTACTATTTACCTTATTAAGGATATTAAATAAATGTTATGAAAACCTTTCTATCATCCAGATAATCTGTTTATATATTTTCTGGTCATAGTTTCTGTGACCACACTGGAGAAGAAATGATACAACTTCGAAGAGGGTCTAAAAGATTACGCAAATATTTTTTATTCACTTCTCAATAACAAATCATGGAAGATAGAAGGAAACAAATGATAATCGTTATGCTTCTTGTTGTAATGATGTCTGCGTTAATGTTTTATGTATCCTATCTTAATACATCTGCATAACCATGAAATTTGGGATATTATCGATAGGTAACGAAGTCGTAAAGGGAAGAACAGTAAATACGAATGCTTCTGAGATTGCAAACTTCTTAATACAAAATGGACACGAGGTTGCTTATGTTGTTACCTGCAAGGATGAACCTGACGATATCTGTAACTCTTTAAATTTTCTGCTGGAATATTGCCAGGCAGTGATATCAAGTGGCGGTTTGGGCCCTACCCTGGACGATATTACAATCCAATCAATATCTAGATGCTTAAAAGTAAAGATGGAAATAAATGAGCACGCGATGAAACTCATCGAGGAGAAGTACTCTTCAATGAATCTTCCTGTTAGCGATGAAAGAAAAAAGATGGCTATGATGCCAGAGGGCTCATCAACTCTTGAAAATAGTGTAGGCACTGCACCTGGCATGTTTTTGAAACATCATGAAAAAATGATATTTTCTATACCAGGTGTACCAAGGGAAATGAGAGGCATGTTGAGGGGAATAGTGGATATTACTGGTAAGGGAAGCCTGAAATATATTTCAAGGGAAGTCAAAATAGAAGGCATAATGGAAAGCACTTTTGCTCCATATATTAAGAAGATATCAGAGGAAATGAAGAATAAAATATATGTAAAATCACATCCTGAATCCGCAGAATTTTCTCATCCTATACTAATTATAGAGGTATACGGCTATTCGGATGATGAGAAAGATCTTGACTATACAATTAGCAAATGTCTGGATCAGGTCAGGGACTATGCAACAAAGTTAAACGGAAAAATAGTGATATCGTGAAATACAGAAACCTATTTTTCAAACTTTTTTATTTCGGTGAATAAATAAAATCATTCAGCATGTTTTATGTGAATATACACAGTCAGAGAAGAAAAGTGAAAAGCTAAATATTTTTATTCTCAAAACCATTCGTTTACAGACTATTATGAGGGAATTAGAGAAATTTGAAATGAACGCACTTGAACTGTGCAAGGATGAATCTTTTAAGGAAAAGATGAAGGCAAAACTTCAGAAAAAATCAAAGCCCATTGATGCATATGAATTAAAGAAACTTGAAAACAAAATAGAAAAAATAAACAAGAAGTTTAATCAGTGATGGCCGGGCGGAAAAACTGACATATCGAATTCATAATATTTTTTATCATCAAATCTCAATATATCCGGATTCACACCTAACTTTACAGCCAGGTGATAGGCAAGAAAATATGTATACGCGATTGACTGTATAGGGAATTCGAAATCGTTTCGGTTATCAATTTTTATCTCATAATCTCCAGCACCATTTATGGTAACAGATTTTGCATTTACATGTCTTATCCCTTCAACTATCTGTGATGTTCTATCTCTGTCTTTGCGGCCGGAAATTATAACAAGCAACGTATTTTCGTCTGTAACCGAAGTGCACCCATGATTATATTCCTCCAGCTCGATGCCCTCCACATGTATATGCGTGGCTTCCTTTAATTTTTGGGCTGTTTCACGTGCGGCGATAAAATTGTAACCTGCTCCCAGAACGAATATATTCCCTATATGATCTATTTCATCTACAATGCTCTTTGTCTCTAGATCGGCATCATTTAATGTTTTATCCATAATTCTTATGAACTCCTCAAAATCATAATCTTCATTTACCATTTTCTTTGCGATTATGGCACTTGCAAGTACATTGTCAAAGAATGCTTTCGTATTACATAGGGACTTATCCTTTTCGTGTATGACAACTGGTACATCACTCTCCTTTGCAAGGGGTGACTCTGGATCATGGGTAATGCCTATAACGTTTGATTCTTTATGTTTTCTTATTGCCTCCATTGTTGAATAGGTTTTACCTGTATGGGATACCGCAAGAATATTTGGTAATGGGTTATAATACTTGGAAAGCTCATAGCCCATATACGAATTCCAGATTTCATTATTATTCCCTATGAACTGGAAACCAAGAAATCCCGCATGATATGAAGTTCCGTTTCCTGTTACAGTGATGCCTTTCCTTTTAAATTTCAATTCCACATTTTCTGTATTTTCCTTTGTGATCTTCAGTGCCCTTGGAGTTTCCTTAATCATTTCATACATCAGATATGGGTGCCCATTTCTAACTTCTGGCAATTCGTCCGTCATAAGCCATTAATTGGTAATTGCATAAAACAATTTGGTAAAATATTTTTAACAAACGGAAACACACAAATTCAAATGAAAATCTTTGATCCATTTTAGAAAAGATGAATGTTATATTATCTAATAATCAAATGATATATACTTTTAATCAATTTCAATCAATGGTTGAAATTGTAAGAGTTACCGGAGACTATTCTAACATTATAACATATTTCGGTCAGATGCTCTCCATTAAAAAGTTAAGGAAGTTCGACCTTCATAATTTTCATCTCACCTTTGAAGGATATAGTGGCGTAGTTGACGCAGACAAAGGTACAACTGGTTTCACAGAAAATTTCCCAGAGGCAAAAAATGTTGACAGGATTGTTTATCTTAAATTCAATGCGATTTCCGGTTCACTAAGTTTTTCTTTCAAAATTGCATGGGATTATACAGAATTTGAAGGTATTGACGAGAAGTCCTCATCAGCATTTTTGGACCTGCTTGATCAATCTACGTTCCGATTTTTCTAGCACTGAAAATAAGGTTTAGAAAATGATCAATGTACTATACAAAAACATTAATTTATAATATCGTATATGGTTTATAATGGCACAGATAAAGCTTCGTGGTAAGTTGGATACTTTTTACAAGGTCAGGGTTGTTTTTATAGTCTCCTTCGTGGTTTCCTTTATGCTGACCACAAAGATTGGTCAGCATTTTATACCAAATTCCTCACTTATTACAACAAATATTGTCAGTTTCTATGACAGTTCAAACATTCTCAATTTCTATGGTACAATAATGGGACTTCTGATGGCGGCCTATACAGTACTGATTTCGATGATACCCATATTCCATCCAGATAGCCTCAAGCAGCCTATATTTGGTCAAATTAATCGTTTGTTTGTTTTTACCATTATGATAGGCCTGGCATCTATGCTTCTTAATTTTGCAAGTTTTATAGTGAATAAGTCGTCTGAGTATTTTCTATTTGTTGAGGTATTTTTATTCATTGCCTTAATAACTGGCATAATATTCTCCGTGCTTTCCTTATCTGACATATTCAACATACTGAGAGGAAAGAAAATCTCCAGAGAACTCCCAAGAGAATATGGAAGCAGAGGATCGCGCACAAATCAAGAGAGCGAAAAAGATGGTTCTGGTAGATAAATGGATCGAGTATCTGTGGTTTCTGTTTATCTCAGTATTGATAGTTTTTTCATTCCTTAGGCTCTATCTTATAAGATGGTGGGACCTTCGCGAAGAGAAAATTGATCCCTCATTCAATCCTAAGGTTCATGTTATTGTCCCGTGTAAAGGTATAGATCTAAATATGGAAGGCAATCTAAAATCTATTCTGTCTCAATACTATAAAAATTTAGATCTTGTTGCAGTTGTAGATTCTGAATCCGATCCCGCATATGACTTACTCAGGAAAATGGATGTAAGAACGATGATTACAGATCCAAATTATAAAGGAAGTGGGAAAGTGAAGGCCATAAGCACCGCAATTAAAAACCTGCCTGATGAAGATGTGGTAGTTTTAGTTGATTCAGATACTATGGTCAATAAAGAATGGTTAGGATATCTGGTGAATCCGCTGAAAAATTCTAAGATAGGCGCAGTAAGCACTTATCCTTATTACATACCTGTTGACAGAAAGAATTTTTGGGGTATGGTAAAGAAGATCTGGGGATATCTCGGAATAAATATGATGGAATTCAAGCCGGCGAGGTTTGTTTGGGGAGGTTCTGTGGCTTTTCGGCGGTCATTGATAGGTGAACAGGATTTTAAAACGTTCAGTCAAGCTGTATCCGACGATGCAACCATAACATCAATATGTAAGAAGAAAGGCCTGGAAATAGAATACTCTAAAAAGGCAACACCAAAGGTACTAGTTAAAGAAGATAGAAAGTCCTTCATGGAATGGTCAAACCGCCAGATGGCAATCAGCCTATCCTATGCAAAATCCGCATTTCACTTAGGAATCCTGATGTATGGCCTTGTGATAATATACATTCTATCACTCATTCCTCTTGCATTATTTGTCTGGTGGGCCTTTATTTTAGGCTATGTTCCTTACCTTTTCAGTATTGTGGTCAATGTTAATCGTGATAGGGGGCATATTGGAAAAACTCTGCTGATCACCTTAATAATGCCCTTTATCTATATTATCAATATGTTAAAGGGAAATAAAATGAGCCATATTGAATGGAGGGGACAGAAATACACCCTTAAATGACAACCTTTCCATGATGAAATATTACTGATAAAAAATGTAATTTAACGGGACATATCTAACGCACTTTTATTTTCTCTATCTAATATCATGCCCTAAATTTCTCAGGCATCGTGATACATTTTTGTTTCATCCAAAAACGCACTAACAACAGGGTAATTAACAAGCCGTGCTATTTCAAATTAAATTATAATTGGCTCTAGGGGTTCATGCTATGAGTCTCAGCATATTTATATTAAATTGGTATTAGAGATGGATGGCTTCCTTAAAACTTTATTACAAATTAGGTATGATTGGTTCCTTGGTTGTGATTTTAATAGGAGTTGCAGTTATATTTCTTCATCAACTGACATCATATATATCATTCTTCGGAACTGTCTCTCTTGGGGCGGATGTAGTGACAAATATGGTCTTTGGTGTGGTAGCTCTTCTCGGAACTGAAATAAGCAGAAGAAAGAGAGATATTGGATTAACTACCATGACAGTAATTTCATTTGCAGGAATACTTGCATATCCTGGTATTTTTACAATTGGTTATGTCATAGTTCTGATTGCTGTGCTTGTTGATCTTATTAAAAAGTAGAATTAACACTAGGCAGTTGTGTTCAAGTTTTTTCTTTACGCAACTCCTTTTTTATTAAAATTTTGAACGCAACGTGTTTAGCTGCTCGATTTTAGTCGATAAAAGAATACGCGTAAGTGGGAAATTTAAGATATAGTATCAAGATAAACAGATTTCATGGGATACAAATATAATAGGAAAAATTATAGATTTCTATTTTGATAACGTAATTTTCATTTAATTACATATATTGGCAATGGAACAAATGGGATACAATAAGATTTGTATAATATAATATTGGAATCGACTCCTTTGAAGCAGAGAATCAGAATAAGTGCTGATTTACACATTCCTAAGTTCATTGTTTGAATCATTATCATTATATCAAATCGATATAACAAAATATTAATAGAAATCAGAGATCAACCCCTATGGCATACGAAGCTGAAATAAGTAGGAGAAGACCTGGTTTATTCATCTTTCTGGTTGACCAATCCAGATCAATGAGCAGGAAAATATCTGGCGGTGCTCACTCCAAGGCACAGGAAGCGGCTGACGCAATCAACAAACAGCTCAATGAAATTATAAGCAGATGTACGAAATCTGATGGTGTAAGACCGTATTTTGAGGTCGGAGTCATAGGTTATGGTTATAAGAGCGGAGATGCAACCGGCTTGATTTCTGATCAACCCATACCCATTAATGAACTGGAATCTCACATCCTAAGAATGGAGAAGAAAACCGAGAGCATTGATGGAGAGGAAATAGAAATAGAATTTCCAGTATGGTTTGACCCTGTAGCAGCATTTGATACTCCAATGGTAAAAGGGCTGACACTTGCGAAGCAGTGGATTGAAGATTGGGTACAGAGAAACCCTGAATCTTTCCCTCCTGTGCTTATTAATATCAGTGACGGAGGAGCAACCGACGGAGATCCTACCACAATCGCTGAAAGTATCATGAACATTGAAACTACCGACGGAAAGACGCTCATATGGAACTGTCATATTTCCGAAAAGGGGGAGAATAGCGTTAGTTTCCCTCAAGACGAAAGTCAGATTCCGGAAGAAAAACACTCCAAAGAGATGTTTGAGATGAGCAGCGTAATACCGGATTCTATGCTCGCTATTGCAAAGGAAGAATATGCAAATGTAGATACTGGTGCAAGGGCATATGTTTATAATGCAAATTTAGAGGATTTAATAAGACTTCTCGATATAGGCACAAGGGTTGTATATAACAAGGTCAAGTAATGGCCGTAAAAACTTTTAATTTTTCAAAGGCGGGAAACCGCCAGCAAGAGTCTGAGGACAGCTTTGCCTTTGACCAGAGCAAAGAACGATATGCGATCTGTGATGGTGCAAGTGATTCAATATTTTCAGGCTTATGGGCCTCTTGTTTGGCAAATAGTTTTGTTTCTGACTCATTCAATCTTGATAATGAAGAGGACTACTTTCTAATGCTAACCGATGCAAGGAGGAAATGGTTTTCCAGCATAAATTGGGCTGGCCTTCCATGGAATGTCAAGAATAAGTCAATCCGTGGTTCGTATTGCACGTTTCTCGGTTTTTCAATTGTCAGGGATGATGGCACATATTGTGATGCCTGGGCTGTTGGTGATTCCTGCCTTTTCATATTCAATCAGGACGATTTTCTGAGTTTTCCTCTGAAAAGCCCCGATGATTTTGGTGTTCACCCAGATTTAGTGTGGAGTGGCTATGGTCATCCCATGAACGAAAGGAAGGAATACAAACCTGATTACAGGGTGAAGAGATTGTCAACAGAGATCAATGATGATAGCAAAATTGTGATTGCTACGGATGCTCTTTCAAAATATATAATGGAAGGAGGTGAGGAGTCTCTTAATAAAATCGTCGCTAACATTGATTCCAGGGAATTCTTTGACTCAATGCGAAGCAATGGAACAATTAAAAATGATGATCTTTCTGCAATCATTATCTCATTTTCATAATTTTTTCTAAGTCAACCCCTTCCCAGTCTGGCTCATGTTTGATATAATCTTTAAGAATATTTCCTAACCTCAGGGATTTTCCACCAAGTTTTTCAATTTTCAAAAATACCTCTGATTTCTCAGGGGAATTGAAGTCGTTAATATCAAAAAGCATCTTGTCTGGGTCATTCTGATTATACTTCCAAAGCTCAGGTGATTTTGAAAGTGCATATAGTGATAAGTATATTACAATGGCCGAAAAATTATCAAGTTTTGGACCGTAATATTTTCCCCTTTTAGGATGCTGAAAAGATTCATGGCCAAGCTCTTCTGATCCAAGACTCTGCAGTGCCCTGACAAACATTCCATCATAGTCGATTATTTTTATCTGCATTTTGTCGGTTATTAAGATATTATCGCCAGAAAGGTCTCCATGGGCAATCGACTTTGACTGCATATCTATGACGTATTGCAAAAAGGATCTGGCAATAGTATTCATCTTCGCCGAATCCTTATAGTTCACCCTCACATAATTATAGAGAGTTTGACCCTCTATCCATTCCATGGTTATTACTGGAAAATATTCCGTAGGCTTTGAGGGAGTTCTGACTGCGTTGGCATAATATCTAAAATCAATAAGAAATGGAAGTTTTGCACTTTCAATTGCCTTGCTTATTTCGTAGTATCTTGTATCTATATATTGGCTGGCCCTTGTAAAGCATTTCATTGCGTAATAGTTTTCCTTCATCTGGAACTTAAACACAACTCCAAAATTTCCCGCTCCATGAATCAGTGACTTATATTTGACGTTGGAATTTGGGATAAATTTTGATGTTCTCAAATCCTCATACTTCTTTGAAACACTAAAATCTACGTTCTGCAATGCCTGTGCATAAGAAGATGAATTTGGCCAGCTCCTCTTGATCCTCTGTGGGATAGGGGTTTCTGGATTTTCTTCCTGCTTAATCTCCTGGCTCGTCTTATTGAATTCTTTTATTCTTGCTATATCTTCCTTAAATTCTTCAAGATTCTTTTCCAATCTGATAAATTTTCCATCCTTGCCTAAAACATAGAAAGACATATGGTAATTCTTGTTAATATCCATTTTAAGGTTGATCCTGAATGAACCATCTTTTTTTCTAAGTTTTCTTACAATATCCCTTCCCTTGTAGTCTCTTACGGTAACTTCCACCATTCTAATGTATCTGTTATTTTCAGGAATAACTCTAATTAACATCTTTTTCTTTGTATCGTCGTATTTAATCCCCTCAACTCTGGCACTTGGTACTACTTCCCTGTACTTTTTGTAGAGTATTTTTTTTATTCCTTTTAACTCGTTCTGTCCAGTCTCCATTGACTTCCTCTGTTAGACGCATTATGCTAAATAATATTAAAATCTATGCCCCGTTTACCTAACATGTGGAAAATATATAATCAATATTCCATTGAGGTTTAGAGATATGTCTTTAAAAGAAAATATTATAATATCGGCAAATCCCGGCTCTGGAAAAACAGAAAAAATTGCAAATGAAGTTATAAAGAAAATACAGGAGGGTACAAACCCAAAAGATATCCTGTGCATAACTTTTACACGAAAAGCAATGGGGGAGATGCATGAGAGAATCTTGAAAAAGATGGTTGAAGGAGGCCTGAACTTTAACCCACCAAGAATAGAAACATTTCATTCATTTTCTTTATCATTCCTTATGGACAGAAACATATACGCAGGAACAGTTTCTGAGAGATTCATGAGATATTCAATAATTCAGAGTATGTCCAAAAGAAACCTCATGAACTATGGGGTTGAGACTCTGATGAAGGATTATCCCTATATAATTAATGTCGGGAAGCTCCTCAATGCAATCAAATTTCTGAAGAGCTACAACATCTACCCGAATAGTATCGACAAAAATCAACTTATAAAGGATCTGCAGCACCTTTATGAAACTGAGGGAGGAGTTAAGGGATATACCAATGAAGAGATGAAGATTCTTGGAGAGAAATTTATTCAGATTTTCTCTGATTATGAAATGTCAAAGAAGATTGGATATCTTGATTATAACGATTATCTTGTCAAAGCCATAGAATATATGAAGGAAGGATATCCAAGGTACAGGTATGTATTCGTCGATGAAGTGCAGGATATAAGCGATATAGAGTCGCAAATTATAATGCTTTCCGGGGAAAAATATTTCCTTGTGGGTGATCGAAAACAGGCAATTTTTGGATTCCAGGGGGGCAATACAAAGTCCTTCGAAAAATTTCTGAATGATGAAAGATTCCTTTCGGACACCATAAATGGAACCAGAAGGCTTCCCGAAAACATAAAGAATTACTGCATGAATTTCTATCAGATTTCAGAGCCGGAATATGCGGGATATGAATTCGGCACTTTTGACTCCCACGTAAAGGACTGGGAGGGTAAAGTTGATCTCATCATATCAGATGATGAAAAATCAATCTATGAACTGGTTGCTCAGGTAGCTGAACAGATAGAAAAGAACTCTGAAAGGAACCAGACTATTGGAATCATTTCACGTACAAACACTCAGGCGGAAGAGATTTCCTCTGTTCTGACATCACACAACATAGCGCATCAGAAGATATCAGGTGAAATTGCAGATGATGAGGCCGGAAGGGACATCTATCTTTTCCTGAGAGGTATATTCAGTGACAGGGTTGAACATATAATCGCCATGCTGTATACACCATTCTCCGGACTGTCTCTGAAGGATGCCATGCATTACTCTGACAGTATAAAATTTTCTAAAAATCCTGAAGAATTACTTCCGGAGGAGATAAAATTTGTGAGGAAAAAATACACGAAGGATAAAAAATCAATCAGGGATCTGTTCAATGAATATATTATTCCTTACAGTATCAATTTATCCCCGCAGTATTTTTTCACGTCAAAGGATATTGCCGGCACCCTGGATGAATATTTCCAGTATATTGGGATCGAGAATTTCACCAGTCTTGATGATTTTCTATTGTTTGTGGCGCAGAGCAACTCAAGTGAAGATGAAATACCTGAATATTCACGGGTAAATGTGCTGACAGTGCATAAAGCAAAGGGACTTCAATTCGATCATGTCATATATATTCCAAAGTATGTAACAGGAAAGGATCGATCACCTGTTGATACAGTGGTGGAATTAATATTGAAACAATTTGGCCACACATATGGTTTCAGCGAAAGAGAAAGAGAAGAAAACAGAATAGACTTCGTGGCCCTGTCAAGAGCAAAGAGAACATTAAGTATCATTACAGGCAAGAAGAACAGGGAACGATACAACATACAACCGTGCTCGTTAAAGAATGGGAAGCTGGAAAGAAGCATCGAAAACCAGTTTGTTTCTTTAAAATCCCTCATGGAAAGAGAGAAGAAGGAAAGAAAGGAACCATGGATACTAAAGTATATCGAAAAGAAGATGAAAGGTTTTCAAAATCTGAGTTTTACAATGATGTCCAACCTTAAAAAAGGGAGGCTCGAGAATTTTGTTATCACATATATTCTAGGAATAAGAGAGGGATCATCTGCCGCTGATTTTGGTACAAAGATTCATGGATACATCGAGGATTATATCAAAAATGGAAATAAGCCTCAGAATCTTATTGACCCAGATGAGCTTGAAGCATGGAAGAATTTTGCCGATTACGATAGGACCATCAAAGAGGTTTACAAAGGGGAATGGAAAGAATCGGAATTAAAAATAAGGAGAGGTGTGAAAGAAATTCTGGGAAACTCCAATGACCCGGTGAATATTGACGGAAGAATCGATGGGGTTTACAAATATAAGGATGGAGACGTAGAAAAATATGTTGTGGTAGATTTCAAGACTTCGAAGAAACCTAATTCTGACTACACCCAGCAATTATCCCTGTATGCATATCTGTTCTCTCTGGAAAGATCCATAAGTCTTGAACGTATTGAATCTGAAATATCCTACTTATCATTGAGGGAAGAAAAGGTAAATACCGGAAAGATGAAATGGAAAAATGAGAGAATTCCTTCTGAGATCGAAATGAGAAGTTTCGAAGATGTGAAGGAATATATAGAAAAATTCATTCTGTACAGAAGTTCCATTGACGCCTTCATAAGGGACATACTGGAAGAGAAAGCATCTTCAAGGCTTTTTATCAAATTTCAGGAAGAACTGAGAGAACAGTGCGACAATTAATGGATTTCCCAGATATATGATCTTAAAATAAATTCAATCCATGTGAAAGAAATTTTGATGCTGGTTCAGGGACACTAATTTTTCCTGATCAGGTTTCCTATCACAAGTGCATAAACTATTATAAAGGCGATGACGGCTGGGACAATCCCAATATTGACCTCTGGTACCAGGACCAATAGAAATATGAAACCAAAGGAAATGAGAAGTACGCCAGTACCAATTTCTGATACATGAAGGGAGAATCTTTGAAGTTCCTCCTTAACTTCACTCTGATCATATCCGGACTTTAACATAACTGAAGATAATTTGTTGGATGTTTCCTGTGATATGAGTAAGATGACCGTAAATTCCAGGACCAGGAGAAACAGAGAGAGAAACCCTGCCGATCTGGGATTGATTGCAGAAAGGGAAGCCGAAAAGGAAGACACATACCCCGTCGATAAAATTATAGCGAGAATTGGGAAGATGAAGGTAACAAATTTTAACTTTGAGAAAGAATTCAAGTTGACGCCTTCGTACTTCTTGCCGGCAGGAACTATGAGGGAGAACAGAAAGAAGAAAAGATAAAGCCCTGCGAGAACATAGCCCACATTTGTATCTGCGGTGAGAATAAATGCCATGAAAAATATCAATCCGCCGACAAGAGAGAGCAAAAATG
>JAKADQ010000014.1 GCA_021820405.1 Thermoplasmata archaeon
AAAGGGTTTCTCCATTTGTGGAGGAACTGACTGGGGGGAATGTGATATTAAAGATCCTCAGCAATCTTTCCCCAGAACGCATTACAAGAGTCACAGCAGTATTTGACAAGGATGCAATGGGAGGGGAAAGAGTAACGAAGAGATTTATCGATGCTTATGAGATGGCCAGAACGGATATTTACAGGGCTACAACCCATAACAAGGGAATTATGAACGGAATTGACGCCGTTCTTCTTGCCACACTCAATGACTGGCGCCAAGCAGAGGCTAATGCCCATGCTTATGCATCCATATCAGGGCATTACACATCTTTGACAAAATATTCTCTGGATGATGAGGGTAATGTAGTAGGGAGTATTGAAATCCCAATCGCTCTCGGTACTGTTGGAGGAGCTACATCGGTCGTAGAAAAGGCTAAAATTAACATGAAAATATTGAATGTAAATAGTGCCAAAGAATTTCAGGAAGTTGTTGCTTCAGTCGGGCTTGCACAGAACTTTGCTGCGGTTAGAGCGCTCAGTGATGAGGGGATTCAAAGGGGGCACATGAAACTTCATTCGAGAAACATCGCAATTGCAGCAGGAGCATCGGGAGATTTGATAGATATTATATCTGATAAAATGATAAGCGAAGGAAAAATTTCATACAGTTATGCAGGGGAATTATTGAGAGAATTAGGGAAGTGAATTTATGGAAGGAAATGGCTTGGAAACCGTGTTTAAAAATGTGGATAAGTTAATGGGAAAAGGCAAGTATCTTGATGCAATAAAAATGTTGAGAGAAATTAAGGTCAAAGAAGATTCTGAGGAAAATGCAGATGTCTTGAGTAAATTATCGCAGGCTTATTATGGCCTTGAGGGGGTTAAAACAAACAATGCAATCAAATATCTGATAGATTCGCTTAATATACGCAAAAATTTGGATCAACCCGAGATTCTTGCTCTTGAAATGATGAATTTGGCCTATCTTCAGGATGAGACTGGAGACGGCAAGACGGCAACATCAACACTGCAAGAGGCCTTGGAGGTTGCAACAGAAATAGGCGATCCCAATCTGACACTTTCTTTGAAGTGCGCCATGGCTGATATGCTCTCTGAGGATAAAACAAAAGAGGAGGAATCTCTGCAAATGTACCAATCCATAATGAAAGAAGCGGAGAAAATTGGAGATTGGGAAAATTATTTTGAAGCCTGTGTTGCAAGGATAAAAATATTCCGTGACAGAGATGATATATTTAAGGCAAACAGCGAGGCAGAGGAGAATCTAAAAAAGGCTGAATCTATCCTGAGTTCAATTAAAACAAAGAAAGACAAGGAAGCATTTAAGGATGTTATATCTTACCTATATGACGTTTCCATTGATCTGGCAATGGAAAATGAAGACATACCCAGAGCAATGGAGTTGGCAAAGAAATTTAAAGGTGAAGAATAATTTCTGTTAAATTTTTCTCTATTTCCTTTCTTATATCCTTCGTGTTAAGAAAATTGTCATTCAACATTACCAACAATTTTACATTGTTGTCCACATAACTCAGATTGGGCAAATAATTCTTAATTTTTGTAAGGGCATCCTTTTTGGTCATTTTTCCAGAAAGTACGGCTATTTCCAGAAGTCTATCCAATAATGAAGGGCCCTCATTATTCTCTTCGAAGAGTTCTTCTTCCGTGAATGAAAAATCAATCGGTATTTGTACACCTGACACGTTAAAGTTAATCTGAAACTTCTTTCCGTTGGGAGATATAAGTCCATTTTGTACGCATTCATCGATGAATCTATTGGCAGATTCCTCTTTGAGCATTTTTCTTTTAAAAACAAGTATATTTACAATGTCTTCCCTCGATATGTTCGCCCTGTCCCTTTTTTCCAGTGAGACAATACTTATTGCCTTCCTGGCTATTCCCTTATCCATAAACTATAGATTCCAATTATATTTTATTCTTTACTATTGACGGGATTGAAGGTCTCTTTAAAATGATTTAAAATGATGAGATGCGTAAGGACTTATATCAGTTCCCCTTGAATGTCTTTAAGTGTTATTAGGTTGATATGCAAAAGTTCTCTCTTTTAAAGTGTTCAACAGGAATCTTTTTGATATTCGATCTGCATCCGGTTTATTTACCTTCTCAGCAATTAATATAATAATATATAAGTAATTACGGTTACGTGCCCTATAATGCAATGTTCAGATTAAAGTCACTATACAGCAGAATTATGTCAACCAACGCCGGAAAATGGGCAGTTGTTGGTTCACTAATAGGGGTGGTCGCCGGTATTGGAGCAATAATTCTTTATTTGCTGATCAACCTGGTGACTGAATATCTTCTGACAGAATTGACAGGTTTTAGCCCACCAAGATCGGGAATAGTTTCAGGAATCGCGCCTTATCATTTTTCGCCTTATAGAAGCTGGATGATACCCGTTTCCCTTGTTGTAGGTGGTCTTCTTGTTGCCATAATTTTAAATAAGACAGCTCCCGAGGCAAAAGGGCACGGTACTGATGCTGCAATAGATGCTTTCCATAACAAAAATGGAAGAATCAGGAGGAGAATTCCGATTGTTAAAACAATTGCATCTGCGCTTACAATTGGATCAGGCGGAAGTGCTGGGAGGGAGGGCCCAACAGCTCAGATTGCAGCAGGATTCGGTTCATTCATTGCCGACATTTTTCATCTCAATGACCATGACAGGAGAATTGCCACAGCATCAGGTATTGGGGCAGGCATTGGTAGTATCTTTCTTGCCCCTCTAGGAGGGGCGATTCTAAGTACTGAAATACTTTACAAGAAGGACTTTGAAGTGGAGGCCCTGATTCCATCAACTATAGCCTCTGTTGTTGGTTATTCCATATTTGGATACTATACCGGATACAAAACGATATTCAGCATTCCTCCAGATACGGTAATTGGATTCTTTCATCCTGAGTCTTTACTCGTATACCTGATTATAGGTATGATTACGGGACTGGCTGCAATTCTTTACATAAAATTGTTTTACGGGATCAGCGGCATTTTCGAGAAAATGAAAAGATTAAATCCATACCTTAAACCTGCAATTGGCGGACTTTTTGTAGGTATTATAGCAATATTCTTCCCCCAAATTCTTGGGTTGGGGTATGGGTGGGTACAACAGATACTTGATGGGAATTTGACACTCTTCGGCCAGAATCAGGTAAATGTATTTCTCCTCCTTTTTTTACTTTTTGTATTAAAACTTGTTGCCACAGCGCTTTCTATAGGATCAGAGGGGTCTGGTGGAGTATTTGCCCCAGGTATGGTTTCGGGGGCTTTTTTAGGGGCTGCATTGGGGATACCTATTCATGCCATGCTTCCCTTTATAAGCGAAGACGAGGTAGTTATAGTTTCCATGATCTCTATGTTTGGAGGTGCATCCAAGGCTCCAATTGCAATAATAATCATGGGAACAGAAATGACTGGAACCTATGCTCTATTTATACCGCTAATGCTTGCCACAACTGTTAGTTATTTCGTAAGTGGTAATAATACAATATATAGATCTCAGGTGCTTGACCGGTCACAATCACCAGCCCATGCAGATGAATACAAAAAACCAATACTCGATGAGATACCTATCTATACCGCTATGAAACGAGATTATATCTATGTCAGTAAAAACGCTTCGATTAAAGAGGGCGTGTCTAAGATAAGAGAAAGCAGGACGAAGGGGATAGTTGTTGAAGATAATCATATTCTTGAAGGTTATCTATCCATAGAGAACATCCCGTCCAATGTGAATTACGACGATCCAGTGGAAAAAGTCATGAATGAAAATATTCCCACGATTGGAAAGAGTGAGTCACTTCATTCTGCATTAAATAGGTTAATATCTGAACCAACGGGAAAATTAGTGGTTATTGAAGATGAAAATTCAAAATCAGTATGCGGCACAATTACGCTTACTGAAATATCTGAAGCTTATAATAGAGAAATAAGAAGGATAAAGGAGGCAAACAGAGTGCTGAATACCGGAATAAGATAGTTTTAAGTTGGAGTGATATTGCACAAACGATTCATATTTCGTCTCCTATTAAATAGTATTTTGGATGGATTCGATAGTATCGGATTCACAGGATGCATGATTATTATTGATAATATCGGGTGATACCAGGTGATGTATTTTCAATTAAAATGTCATTAACATAGTACAGTTCAAGGTATGGTTTCATTCGACTGGTTACCTGTAGATCACATTAAGGGAAAAAAGTGAAGTTTTTAATCCCAATGCACATATGAGAGCATGAAAATTGGAGTTATTGGGTTGGGTAACCACGCTGTTAATCGTGTTATGCCCGCTCTGGCAGAAGCAAATATAGAACTGGGTGGAATTACAACCAGGAATCCGGAAAAAGGCGAACTGATAGCTGAGAAATTCGGAACTAAATACTACAAAACCTTCGATGAATTATTGCACGATGATATAGATTCCGTGTATATAGCATCCCCAAATTTTCTTCATTATGAACACGCTTTGAAATCATTGAACCACGGAAAAAATGTGCTTGTGGAGAAACAGATGACTCTAAGATCCTCTGAAGCGCGGGAACTGATAGATGTTGCAAGGGATATGAGACTTAAGCTTGCAGTGGGTTTTCACCTAAGATTTCACCCCGCTCTGACTGCATTGGAAAGAATGATGGGAAACGACAGGGAAGATATCAGATTTATAGGTGGGGTATGGGCGCATAAAACATCTCATAATATAGAGAATGCGGACAGTAAATGGTGGAACGAGCCAGAGAAGGTCGGGGGAGGTTCCGTGATGGGCACAGGTGTTCATGTAATTGACACCCTCCTGAACCTCTATGGAAAATTTCCAAGAAAGGTAACAGGATTCAGGTTTCCTGAAACCAGTATCATAGATACTACGATGATAGTCAATATGCAATTCGACCACGCCATTGGTTATGCTTTAAGCTCAAGGGAAATTGAAAAATCACCCAACGATCTGACCGTTATGACAGAGGCCCATAGATATGAAATAAGAAATTTCTTTTCCACTGAGATATCCTCATCCATTTACGTTGATGGAAAAGAAAAGGAGCAATTTGCTGAAGGAAATATGTACAGAGATGAACTGGAGGAGTTCAAAAAGGCAGTGATGGGCCTCGATAATAGAATCGCATCAGGCAGGGACGGTTATAATGTGGTCAGAGTCACAGAGGATGCTCAGAAATTCTTCTCTATGACCAGGTAATTTTTAAACCCTTTAACGCTTAAATATAAAACCCATATTCTATCGTAATGGATCATCTTATTACTCCGGATAATTTAAAAAGCATAATGGAAAAGGCCATAATTTACGATTGCAGATACAGGTTAACCGAACCGGATTGGGGATATAGCAAATATTCTGATGGCCACATACCGGGGGCATTTTTCTTTGATCTCAACAGGGACATGGCATCTGATGTGAAGGAACATGGGGGCAGACATCCATTACCTGATATTGACATATTTGTTCGAAAGTTGGAATCAACAGGCCTTAAGGATGATACAATGGTCATATGTTATGATGACAATCTTTCTGGGGCAGCGCGGATGTGGTTTCTGTTAAAATATATAGGGCACGACAACTGCTATATTCTTGATGGTGGAATAGACGCGTGGCTTTCCGCAGGGGGAAAGATAGAAAAAACTCAAAGAAACAGAAATTTGAGGGGTAAAATAACCCCAAGAATAAGGAATGATCTTGTCGCTGATCACAGATTCATATGGATCAACAGGGATGACATTGAGCTGATTGATGCCAGGGAGAATTACAGATACAGGGGAGAGAGTGAGCCGATTGATAGAATTGCTGGAAGAATACCCGGTTCGATCAACATACCTTATCTTGAACTTATTGATGGAGCCAAATTTAAGGATGAGGACCAGTTGCGAAACTATTTTAAACCAATAGAAAAAAGGCCCGTCATGTATTGTGGTTCAGGTGTAACTTCATGCATCAACTTTTTCATAATGGATTCTCTTGGGATGTCTCCCATGTTGTATGTGGGAAGTTACAGCGACTGGATATCCTTCAGAGAGAATCCTATAGAGAAAGATGTCGGTAGATAAATGATCGAAAAAATATAAGACAGGAACATATCATGGATTATGCCGGATAATGATGTATATATAGCTTCTGCACTACGAACGCCAATAGGGAAGTTTGGAAAATCACTTAAAAACGTGAGTGCAGCAGAATTAGGTGGACGCTCCATCAGGGCTGTTGTTGAAGATTCAAGAATTGAACCTGAAATGGTCGAGGAGGTAATTTTTGGAAATGTTATTCAGGCAGGTAACGGCCAGAATCTTGCCGGTCAGTGTGCACATAATGCTGGCCTGCCAGATACAGTTACGAAAAACACTGTAAATGTGGTATGCGCCTCAGGAATGCTTGCAGTTGAAAATGCCGCAAGAGAGATCATGTTAGGAGAAAAGGATATAATAGTTGCCGGTGGAACTGAGAGTATGAGCCGATCTCCCTATCTCGTTTCAAGTTCATTCAGATGGGGAGTGAAGAATATGTTTAATGAAAGCGAATATTTTATCGATTCCCTTTTTAATGATGGATTAAGGGATGCGTTCTATGGATACTCAATGGGTTATTATGCGGATAAGACTGCAATTAAATACAATCTAAGCAGGAAACAACTTGACGAATTTTCATTAGAAAGCCAGTTAAGAGCAATCAAAGCCACAGAAGATGGTCTTTTTGCAAAGGAAATTGTGAAACTGGATCAGCTGGAAAAGGATGAGGGGACAAGGAAAACAGACATGGAAACTCTGGGAAGATTGCCACCTGCCTTTAATCCGGATGGTATCCATACGGCGGGTAATTCCTCCCAGATATCGGATGGGGCATCCGCCCTGGTACTGGTTTCCAGGAAGGCGCTTGATCAACACGATATTAAACCTATAGGGAAAATTACTGGCTTCAATTCAGCGTCATTAGATCCAAGAGACTTTGTTGAGGCACCTATCCCGGCCACAAAGAAGTTACTGGAAAAGAAAGGCTGGTCAATTAGAGATTTTGACCTGTTTGAACATAATGAGGCTTTTTCATCTGCTTCCATAATAGTGAGGGATGAACTCAAGATTGAAAATGATAGATTGAATATCTACGGTGGTGCTATAGCGCTTGGACATCCCCTTGGTGATAGCGGTTCAAGAATACTTGTAACTCTAATTAACGCCCTCAGAAATAATAAGATGGAGAAGGGACTTGCCACACTTTGCCATGGAGGAGGAGGCGGACATACCATGACTGTAGAGGTGTTTCTATGAAAGTGGGTGTAGTTGGGGCAGGAACCATGGGACGCGGTATCGGCCAGATCTTTGCACAGAGCGGCCATGATGTGATAATCATTGATGTTTCGCCCGAGGCCCTGAATTTCGCGAGAAAGGATATCAAGAATTCACTTGAACGTCTTCTGAAGAAGGATAAGATCAAAGAAGCACCTGAAACAATTCTCGGCCGAATTGAATTTTTAGGTGATATTGAGTCATTAAAAAGTTGTGCCATCGTCATAGAAGCTGTGTTTGAGAGAATAGATATAAAGAAAGATACCCTAGCGAAAATCTCCTCATTCGTATCAGAGGATGCCGTGATAGGTTCGAACACATCCTCCATATCGATAGATGTTCTTTCACGAAGTGTTAAGAGGCCTGAGAGATTTCTTGGAATTCATTTCTTCAATCCTGTACCCGTTATGTCTCTCGTTGAAATTGTGCCATCCGAGGCCACATCCAGAGAAATCCTGGAGACTACTACTGAATTGCTAAAATCCGTAGGCAAAGATCCCGTATTTTCTAAGAATTTTCCAGGATTTATTTCCAACAGGATTCTTATGCCCATGATAAGAGAGGCCATATTGACATATGAACAGGGCATTGCGTCTCCTTCAGATATTGACAAAACCTTCATGCTGGGAATGAATCATCCCATGGGACCGTTGAAACTGGCCGATTTTATTGGACTTGATGTGTGTTACGACATTATGGAAGTCCTTTACAGAGATTTTGGAAATCCATCATTCAAGCCACCAATTACCCTGAAGAATCTGGTTGACTCTGGTAAACTTGGTGTAAAGAGTGGAAGGGGTTTTTACAACTACAAGGTGAAGAAAGAATGAAAAACATTAAGGTGGAACAATCTGGCCGAATAACAAAGATTATGATAAACAGGGAAAAGTCCACTAATCCACTCAATATAGGAACCATTGAAGAAATTGAAGAAGCCCTGAAGGATGAGACCAGGGTAGGTGTAATATATGGGAATAACCGTGCGTTCAGTGCTGGAGCTGACATTTCATTATTTCTGGATTTAACTCCGAGAGATGCCTATGACTTTGCGCAGAAGGGCCACGATGTGATGAATTTTATTCAAACAAGAAAAATGCCGGTTATTGCGGCCATCCATGGATTTGCCCTGGGTGGAGGATTTGAACTGGCTCTGGCATGTGATTACAGAATTGCGCATCCGTCCACAGTTTTTGGCCTTCCCGAAATAACCTTAGGCGTGCTGCCAGGATTTGGAGGAACTCAAAGGCTACTACGCATTGCAGGGGAAGGCCTGGCGTTCGATATGATATCAAGAGGAAGGAAAATAAGTGCACAGGAAGCCCTATCCTATGGATTTATTAATGAAGTTAATGAGAACTACCTGGATAGGGCTATGGAAGTAGCCAGGGAATATGAAAGCCTTCCGGTGGAGGCTCTTGCCAGCATCAAGGAGTTGATAAGAAAAGCACCAGACTCCGGATTTGAACTGGAGAAAGAATATTTTGCCAATCTTTTCAGCACAGATAACCAGAAAGAGGGTGCCAGAGCATTCCTTGAAAAGAGAAAGGCAAATTTCAATCAAAGGCAAGAATCATAAAGCAATAACGTTTCCCTTCAGAATTGAGAGATCCTTGAAGTCAAAATTTTGAAGGAATTCCTTTTCAACGATACCAGATTGATGGTACAGGTTGATATATTTTTCGGCGCTATCTGGAAATACCGTAAGCACTCTGGAGTTTGGATTGCTTAATGCAATCCTTTTTGCAGCCATAAAGTTTGAGCCTGACGAAAAACCAGCCATCATGCCATAATTATGGGCGAGTTCCTTTATCCCTTCCATTGCCTCCCTTTCAGAAACGGTGTAAATCGAGTCGATATATCTCATGTTGTCCACTATTATCTTTTTATCTTTAGCCTTGCGGAAATTTCTAATTCCCTGAATGTATGAATTCGGGTCCGCCTGTATCATGATATTAATGGCCCCATCCTTTTCCTTAAAAAATCTGCTTAGACCAACTATGGATCCTCCCGTTCCCATGGCTATAGCAACATAGTCAATCCTACCTTTTATCACTCTTTTTATTTCTGGTCCGGTAGTTAAATAATGCGATATCCAGTTCATTGGATTTGCGTGCTGATGCAGACTGAGATATTTGTCAGGATATCTTTCGCTTAATGAAAGAGCCGTATTTATTGCCATTTCAGTGCTTGTTGTTTTAGGATCTTCGTCGGTAATTACCAGATCCGTACCGGTTTCACGAAGTTTGATTATGGTTTCTGCCATAGTTCCAGGAGGAATTATAATTCTGGACCTAAGGCCCAGCGCCTTGCACGCCTCAGCTATAGCTATTCCCGTATTTCCCGATGTACCCTCAATAAATATTTTTCCCCGGTTCAGGTCATTTTGCATCAATCTCTCCATAATCATGAAGAAAGCAGGTCTTGATTTGATTGACCCTGACGGATTAAACCATTCAGCCTTCGCCAATACTTCTGAGCCATTGTTAAGTTTAAAAACAAGTAAAGGAGTGTTTCCATACCCCATTGAATAGAATCTTTCGACTATGCTGTTGCATAGTTTATCATCAATGTAAGTTTCCATCGATCCAGTATGCGATCTGCCCATAAATTCATTTCATGAATTATTCTCAGAATCTATAAATGAATTTGCTTCTTTTTAACAAGGTATAATAATGTACTTCCAATCTCCATTGGATTGGAATTGACAACTTACGAAGAACAGATAGGCAAAGGATTTGAATTATTGTCTGAAGGAGAATTTGAAAAAAGCCTGGAATATTTTCTTAAGGCAATTGAGATGGATTCATCGAGAGCTGACGCCTTTTCTCTGGCCTCTGAGGCCTATGTGGAATTGGGTGAACTTGAAAAAGCAAAGAAACATTCTGAGACTGCCTATTCTCTGGATAAGAATAAACCTGAGCTAGCCCTTCAATACGCATCCATACTGATGGCACTGGGCGATATGAAGAAGAGCATGGCCCTTGTCAACGATGTGTTGAAACAAACTGATATGGTGGAAGCCCATTATGTGAAAAGCAACATATATGATTACATGGGAGAAACAAAGAAGGCTCTTATTGAGGCTGAGACTGCATACAAAAATGGTAAAAACCCAGAATATGGAGTCAATTTTTCCAGAATACTTGAAAATGACGGCAAAATTGAGGAGAGTGTAAGGATACTTAAGGAAATTGCGCAGGCTGATCCTCAGAATTTAGAGGTTCTGTATATGTTATTCAGAGATTCTCTTGCACTTAACAGAATCTCAGATGCATTGAAATATATAATGGAATGCATTGCAATCGATGATGGTCAGCCCGCCTTCTATTCAGATCTGGGCTCGCTACTTGACGAAATGGATGACGAAAAACTTGCTGAAAAGTACTATGAAAAGGCTGTTGAAATATCACAGGATGATTCGGATCCATTAATGGATATAGCAGAATTTTATCTTGACAGGGGCCATTACGAAAAGGCACTTGATAGAATAGATGCCGCTATAGCTATGAATGAAGATGAAAAGGATGCCCATATTATAAAAGGCAAGGTTCTGGAATCAATGGATCAGTATGATAAAGCAGCTGAATCCTTCAGGAAAGCACAGGAAATAGAAGATGATGAAGAGGCTGCATTACATGAGGCCATATGCATGTATAAACTCGGCAAGTACGATCTTGCTGAGCCGATTCTGGATAATCTTCATGAAAAAGATTTCCAGGAAGAGATTGTGGAGAGTTATCTTGACAGAATCTGGTGGCAGAAAAACAGGAAAAAGTACAAATTGTAGATGTGTTTTTCTGTAACTCGGCGTCCAGATGACTTATGAGTATCTTGAATTTTTTTACATTTTCAGAATTGAAGATTGAATGCGTTTTGTATCATATGGCGTTTTTTCAATCCCTCCGATTTTGATCCACCTCTGTGTTTTTATTAAACGCAAATGTCACATTTGAGGATTTTTTGACGGCCTGAAATCAGCGTTAATTAAATTTCGAGACACAAAAAATTCAACAACGCGTGAATGGAAAGGAAGTCTGGATGTAAGATGGAAATACCGTGATATGAGTTCTTTAATTATGAGGTTTGAGCGTAAATAATGGCACTACGATACCTAATTTTTTTAATATTTCACTAAGTAGTATCGTAACTTCATGAATGAAAAATTTGAGAAGAAAACAATTAATTGGCTGAATTATAGACGGTGATTTAGTGTCAATCGATTTCAATAAAAATAAGATTGTCGTTAGCCTCAACTGGAATAATTTTCAGGGAATCACATTTTCTGTATTCGCCCATGCTTTCAGGTATTGGATTCTCCAGTACCTTACCTGAGTTAATATCAAAAATAATATGATGGGAAGGGCACATTATCCCATTTTCACCGATTGGCCTTCCAAGGAATAAAGGTCCACCCTTGTGGGGGCATTTGGAGGAGAAAGCATAATATTTATTATCCTTCCTTAAAATAGTTACGTCCAGAGAATCCCCCTGAACTCTCTGGCGTCCTTTTGAATCAAATTTTTCTGGATCAACCTGGACTCTCATATTTTGAGTTTTTCCTCTTTTTTCCCGGTTGGTATATATTTCCAGTCTGATTTCATTGCAACCTTTCCGCGCTTTCTGTGAATATAGTTTATGGCCGAAAGGGCTGCCACTGATCCCTGTCCTGCTGAAATAATGGCCTGCTTATATGGAATATTTGTTACATCACCTGCTGCAAACACTCCCGGATGGCTTGTTGCACCATTCATATCAATGAGTACTTCACCCTCATTATTCATATTTACGAAGTCCTTGAGCATGGCTGTTTTGGCAACATAGCCCATCTCCACGAAAACTGCCCTGACAGGTATTTCAGTTGTATTACCTGACTTATTCTTCAGAACTACCGAATTTACTGTTTTATCTCCCTTGATTTCTGATACTTCTGATTCGTAAATGAACTCAATGTTAGGTAAAGCCTTTGCATCGTTAATCATATCTTCAGATCCTGAGATTCTGTTTCCCCGTTGAGGAACATAAACCTTAGATGCTACAGTGGCGAGATAAAGAGCAGCCTGCAATGCGTGATCACCGGCTCCAGCCACCATAACATCCTTATTTCTATATAGTGGCCCATCGCATATCGAACAGTAGGAAACGCCTCTTCCTTTGTATTTTTCCTCACCAGGAGAGCCTAGATCCCTAGGTGTTTTTCCGAAGCCCAAAACCAGAGCATCTGCCTCATATGCTTCCTCTCTGGTCTTAACTGTAAAAAGACCGTTGTTGTCCTCTACGCCCGTTACTTCATCATACACGAATTCTGTTCCGTAGAGCAATGCCTGTTCCTGGAATTTGCTAGCCAGATCAAAGCCCGATATGGATGTGAAGCCGGGGAAATTCTGAATGTCGTTAGTCAAAAGACCCTGGCCGCCTATATCCTTTGTTATGACAAGAGTTTTCATACCCTGTCTTGATGAATAAATGGCGGCCGTTAATCCAGCAAAAGCTCCTCCAATAACTATCACATCATATTTCATTCTAATTCATCAGCCTTTTGAGTTTTGTCTCCAGCATCTGTTTAGGCACAGCACCTATACTAATATCCGCAACCTTCCCATCCTTAAACATCATCACTGTCGGAATGCTGCTGATATTAAATGAAGTACTTACTTTTGGATTTGCGTCTACGTCGACCTTACCAAAGGTTATTTTACCTGCATAATCCTTCGCCAGCTCTTCTATTATGGGGGACAGGAATCTGCAAGGCGCACACCATGATGCCCAAAAGTCAACAACCAATATCTTTTCCTTCTTAACAGCATCTGCAAAAGTACTGTCCGTTAATTCTATAGGTTTCATATTTTTTACCTCCTTTTTCACACTTTCATTCTGAATCCTGGCCATCATCTGTTTTCTTATTCTTTCAAGTTCAGCATCATCATCCATCGGAATCACTCCAAGACTCCATATGATATTTAACACAGGTTTAAGTATTTTATGGTTTTGACAAAAACCTACAAAACCGTTATATATATTGAAGTACTCCTTAACTGTGTCCAAAGATAACCTTTCTTCCAAGATAAATTCCGAAATAGCCTGCTGTTCAGATTTACTTGAGACACTTTTTGGACTTGGACCGACTGACGTTATCGTTTTTTATTCTCTTGATGAGGGTGTTTGGAAGACTGTTCCTGAAATATCTGAACTTACTGGTAGGGAGTCAAGTACCGTTTACAGGTCTTTGCAGAGGCTTGTGAATTCGGGCATAGCCGTTCGTGATGTTCGCACGATAAGGGACGGAGGATATTACTATGTTTACAGTCTTCTTTCTATTGAAAGATTATCAAACTTGATGAGTGATAAAATCAGTTCAATGACGATGGGAATGGAAAAATTGCTAAATGATCTCATTTCGGAAATGAATTCCAGAAAAAGCTATATTTCTAACAGGGAACAGAATTAGAGTATTATCAATAAACCTCCAATTCCTGAAAGGATTGGACCAATCCCAAATCCGGCTCCCATGAAGAATAATACAACGCTGAATATTAGAATTAAGAATCCATAAACCTCCTTATTTTTCCTGCTACTCTTAAGTTCTCCTGCATAATTCACAATTGCATAGGAAAGAAACATTACTACAAGAGAAAAGATTATGATAGTAACAAATCCAGCCACTGCGAAAAACCCTGCCACACCTATTGGAGAGAAAACTAAAACTGTTGATAGTGCACCACCTAAAACTCCTAAAATAAGCAGTAAAATTCCGGTCAAAAAAGAGAGAACTCCACCTATCAATGCAAGTAAATATCTAATTGTTCCAATTTGAGCCATTCATGACACATGGGGATCATACTTATAATTTTATTCTTTGATAATTTTTCAAATATACCCCCATGAGAATTAATTCAACGAATCACAGTGAATTTCTATCTAAACACTACCGTCGTGATTAAATCGATCTCATTCAGTTGTGGTTGAGAATAATGTATTTCATTCCGAGTTTTCGTCCAATCTCCCCTTCCATATCATCTCTATCTCCCACTATAACGGATTGCTTAATGTCTATGTCATATTTCTTAACTGCGTCCTTGATCATGCCTGTTTTAGGTTTTCTGCATTCGCAGTTTTCCTCTGGTTTATGTGGGCAATAAAAGGTATCTGTAATATTAACACCACGATCCCGAAGTTTTTTAATCAATTCTTCCTGAAATTTATTGAACTCATCGACAGAAAAATAACCTCGATTTATTCCTGACTGGTTGGTAACTATTATTATAAGGTATCCTTTGCTTTGATATTCCTTTATTAATTCCACTGTGTCCTCATAGATTATTATTTGGGAGGGGTCCCTACAGTATGGGCAATCCCTATTAATTGTTCCATCTCTGTCAACAAATAAGGCCCTATTGCTCACAGAAGGTAAATCATTTACAGGAAATTAAATTATCTTAGAATCTTCAACACTGATATTACTATAATTTAAGTTGTAAATTATTTCAATATTTTAAAAAGTATTGGGTTATGGAATAACAAGATTCGTGTTGGAAACGATGAATTTCAGACAACGGGAATGATTGACTGAAATATGTAACACTTGCGTTTCGATCATAAACTCTTTCCCATTTTGTCAGCAATCGTAATATTTTAGTTGCGGATATTGGCTTATGGATATTGATGGTATTAAGAAATATCTTGACGAAGGATCGGAGATCCGAGGAAAACTGGATAGGGAGAAGATACTCTATCTCGGGGAAGCCATCTCCAGGACATTTAAGGAAGGCCGTAAGATAATACTTTTTGGAAATGGAGGAAGTGCGGCAGACGCCCAACATATAGCCGCTGAATTTGTTGGAAGATTTGAAAGGGAAAGGAAGCCTCTTCCTGCTATGATTCTTCACGGAAACTCCTCATCCGTAACCGCAATAGGAAATGATTACAGTTATGATGATACTTTTTCAAGGCAAATTGAGGCTTTTGCACAACCAGGGGATCTGGTCATTGCACTAAGTACAAGCGGAAATTCAGAAAATGTGGTTAGAGCAGTCAAATCTGCGATTAAAATAGGTTGCAAGATTTTTGGGATTACGGGATCAAACGGTGGAAAATTGAATGGAATGATAGATGATAGAAACCTGATTAAAATTCCCAGCACAAGAACATCATATATACAGGAATCTACAATTGCAATAGGACACATAGTTTCCAAAATAGTAGAGGATAATTTATAAGTGATTTTATGAATGGAGCAGGATTTAGAATCGTTACTTCAAGAACTCCCCTGAGAATAACATTCACCGGTGGAGGCACTGATCTTCCTGAGTATTATAGAAATTACGGTCCCGGTGCCGTGGTTTCCGCGACAATTGACAGATATATCTATGTGACTATCGCAAAAAACTTTCGGCCCGATGAAATAAGGGTAAGTTACTCGAAGACAGAGAACGCAATAAAAAATGTTGATGACATCCAGCACCCGACGGTTAGGGAGGCTTTAAAATTATTGAATATAGAAACAGGCATCCAAATAATAAGTATAACTGAAATTCCATCTGGTGGAACTGGTTTGGGATCGAGTAGTTCATTTTTAGTTAGCCTACTGAACGCACTTCATACATGGGAGGGTGAAACTGTTTCTCCTAAGAGAATAGCCGAAGAGGCTGTGAAGATAGAGAGGAATATACTAGCAGAGCCGGGAGGAAAACAGGATCAATATATTGCAGCCTACGGAGGAATCCAGTTGATGGAATTTTTGTCCGATGAAGGTGTAAATTTAACTAGGCTGCCAATCAAAGGAGAGGATCTGGAAAGGCTCAACGAAAGATTGATGATATTTTATACAGGCATTGAAAGAATGTCCACAAATATTCATAAGAACCAATCTAAAAGAGTTTCGGAAATGGTCGCCGAATATGATAGAATGAGAGACATAGCCTACGAAACTTTTAATTCTCTCAAGGAAAAAAAGTATGACAGACTTGGTGAGCTCATGCATGAAAACTGGCTCTTAAAAAGAAAACTATCTTCCGGCATTACGGATGATTTTATCGATAAACTTTACAATAAGGCCATAGAGGCTGGGGCAGAGGGTGGCAAATTAATGGGAGCCGGAGGTGGTGGTTTTCTAATATTTTCGGCACCTTTAGAGAAACACAATAGCATAGAACAAGCCATGAATGGATTGACTAGGCACAGATTTAAGATAGAAAATCTCGGGTCTAGAATTGTTTATCTGGAGTAATTTGCGTCCGGTAAATTCAAATTGCTGAATATTTTATATTTCACTTTATTGCGCCTTCCTTACGTAGAAGATTTTCCTTTTCAGCAGCCCCACCAGTCCCGGAGTAATTTCCCAATTTCCCGTCACTCCTGACTACTCTGTGGCAAGGAATAACTGGGGCTAAAGGATTGTTCCTCAGGACGGTACCCACTGCACGGTAAGCACCCTCGTGTCCAATTGCCTCTGCTACCTCCTTATAGGTTCTCGTTTCGCCTATGGGAATCTCATAAACATACATCAACACTTTCCTTTGAAATTCCGTCATATTTAGGTCATAAAGAGTTTGCTCTATCTCTTTTCTATTGATTTCCTTCACCTCACCTTTAATACTCAATTCGCTGAACGAGTTGTAACTATAAGATTTCTCATACTTGTAAATATCTCAAGGCGTTATTAGATTTAAATTATGGGATACATTTAATGTTATTTGCAAGGTGAACTAAATTCTCAATAATAAAGAAATCCGACAAGCGGAACGTATAAGGGAAAGATAGGTCAAAAATTCAGTGACAGAAACCACTCCTTAATCTAATAGGAAATTAACATAATGACATCATCTAAATAGCGATATTATAGTGACATCATAAGCATTATTTTTCTATTAAGATGGAGATTCCTAACAAAATTCCCCCGTGTAATTGGTTACTGTTTATTTAATAATGTTAATAGCGATTAAGTCATTATTACAACATGATATAATGGTACAGTAAAATTAATGAAGAGAATTTAGACTTAATATATCGCAATTGAATAGCGTTAATATCATTTCTATATGTACATGATAATGGTTATCTGTTATAGTGTGGCTGTAGTTATTCTGTGAAGCGCCTTAGTGGTAGGACACAACATCTTTTTTCTGCACTTTATTTAATAAATACATTGTAAAGTATGAGTTCAATATTTTCGTTTGAAGGAATCTAAAAAATGTTATTTAGGTACGAATTGTTTTAAAAAATGACCTGTACTTTGCCTGGAAAAATCTGGACTTAATTATGCTTTAACAACTAAGCAGATCTAACAAACAGACCCATTTAAAATCACTAAGGTTTTATAACAATCTTTGATAAATACTAGGATGATTATTAACCTGAAATCTGTTTCGATAGAGAATTTCAAAAGTATTAAGAATCTTTCTGTTGATCTATCACAATTAACTCTTTTAATAGGACCTAACGGTTGCGGGAAGTCGAATATTATGGAGGCTATTAGTCTTGCATTTGAGGCTGTAAACTACCGCGATCCATCGGATAACCCATTTATGAAGTACTGGGGATTTACGAATGTTGTAACTGATCAGGAGTCCGACCAACTGATTTCCATATCGTTTAAATTCAACGTAGGTAGTTATAAAGTAGAATATGGAATGAAAGTTACTGGGATAGGAGGGAAATTTAAGTTTGTTGAAGAATTGATAAGTGTATACAAATGTATGGAAATTAGACGGATTGGCCGTATTGTAAAGGTTAACTATGATAAGAACTACATTAACTTGATTGAGACACATAGAGATGACATAATGAAAGAACTGGATCAAATCCCTTTCTTTAAGGGTGTGAAAATAGACATAGCCAAGGAGGGCGAAGACATTAACGATATCGATGAATCAATATCTATCCTGCAATTGGCTTTCGGTTCCCCATTATTCTTATCGTTTCAAATGAATAAAATAAAAGTGGGATCCCATAATATAAGATTAAGAATTTTGCCAGGTATTGATGGCAAGAATGAAATAAGGATTCTGCCCGTACCCGGCCTAAGTCTAGAACATATCAATAATCAAACAGAAATCAAAAATGTAAAGCGTAGTAGAATGCCTGAAACCGATGTGATAGAAACTATAAGATCGTTTTTTTTAAATGAATCGGATTATTCTATCATAGTTTCGACGTGGAATATGGCAAGAAAGATGATATTTCTGAGGCATGACTACATATATCAGATGAAACAATCTGTACCTATTAATCTTCAGATAAACAAAAATATTGGTGGTAAAGAAGCTCTCATATGGTTATACAAGAAATATAATGAAGAAGGAAAAATACCCGACAGAATATCATCGGCAATTGACAGTTTATTTCCTGGATGGTCTGTCCAATTCAGAATCACCGAGGACGGAAATGTGATACTGCTTGCCAGAAGACCTGATGAGTCGGGAAATATATTACCGTGGCTCCCGGTTTCTTTACCGGATGGATTTTTTAAGTTATTGCTTATAATGATTTTTATTGAAATGAAGCCGAGTATTTTGATGATTGATGAGATAGAAAACTCTCTTCATTACAGGATTATTGATTATATTATGGATTCTCTCCGTGACTCTGGCATCCCAGTTATTCTAACTTCCCACTCCCCACTGGTAATTGACAGGGCTCACCTTTCAGAGGTGAAAGTTTTAATGAATGAAAACGGCCATAGCGAAATAGAAAATGTATCGAATCCAAAAAACCTCGCTGAAATCCTTTTAAAAGAAGGGATCACTCCGAGCGATTATTATTTGTACAGTTGAATGTGCAAGATGCATAAAGGTGATCCCTTGAAGACAAAAATACTAATTGAAGATTCTTATGGACCGGCTTTCATAAATAAACTAATTGTAAAATTGAAAGAAAAAACGCTTATTAACACACAAGCCGAGATAACTTGCGATAAGTTCGGGATAAACAAGATTGCAAGATTGATCAAGGCTCAAAAGATTGGGAAAACCAAGATAATGGTTATTGTTGACAGTGATTGGGGCTGTAATACTGGAAATGCAAAAAATATCATAGAAATCTGTGTAACTAATATGATGAACAAGCGATGCACAATAAAACTAAAATATGAGATAGAAGAATGGATATGCACAATTAAAAAAATGGATTATGGCAGGGAAAAACCGTCAAAAATCCTTAAACACAAAAGTAAACATGAAAAATACCGCTTGCCTGATTACGCTAGCGATATCGCAGAAAACTATCAGGAACTTATTAATGAAAGTGACAGCTTCAACCAATTCATAGAATGTTTGAAGAGGGCTTGAAGAATTGTTTATGGAGGTTTAATGTGTTATTTATCATAAATTCATTTGGGATGACCCTAAAACAATTATAAATTCGTTCCAAATAAATTACCTTTGCACACTTAACAATTTTTCCTTTAAAGAACGTAATTGAATATAACAGATTTGAATATCCCGACTTAAGATTAATCTTATTATAATCATCAATTGTGTTGATCAATCCATAAGATTAAGGAGTACCGTACCCTTTTCTTTAAACGCTAAAATTATACCAAGAAACGGTGTATAACCTGATTTTTAGCGCCTTTTCTACCGAAATTTATAACGCTGTATAACAAGCGTTATACAGCATTGTCTCACTAAATAAGATGAATCAGTAAGTAAGTCTAAGTAAATCCCAATTTAATTTAGCAAATGGATACGAAGGTAGTAAATTTTGAATGTTGAGTAATTGATGAATTCAGGGTGAGAGATCATGCGGCCTCTGTTGGAGAGATTCTTGAAGGACAATAACTTATTTTACATACAAGCCAAGGATGCCTTAAATAATATAGAACCGCATATTTTAATTGGTATAATAGATTTCTTCATCCCATAGAAACATAGAAAGGATCACAAATTACCGGAAACCTGCAGATTAGCAAGTGATTATTCATCAGAATTCGAATCGTTACCGGGGAAATGCTAATGGATAAACAAAACTAAATCATTAAGTTCGTAATTTGGAATCATGGAACTAATCCGTACTGGAAAAGTCAAGGATGTTTATGATCTTGGAGATAGGTTGCTTTTTAAGTTCTCAGACAGGATATCTGTTTTTGATAAAATAATACCAGTGAATGTTCCGGATAAAGGAGCCTCAATATGCAAAACATCTGCGTACTGGTTCAATAAATTAAATCAAATTGGAATTAAAAATGATATGATTGAAGTAAAATCCAGCAATGAAATGGTTGTGAGAAAATACAGGATCAATGAAAGCGGTGGATCTAAATTCTGGGTTAATTTTCTAATTCCGTTGGAATTTGTGATGAGATATTATGTTGCTGGAAGCCTCCTTGATCGAATCAAGGCAGGAAAGGTTGATTTTCGTGACTTAGGCTTTAAGAGCATGCCAAAGTCAGGAGAACCTCTGGATCAACCATTTTTTGAAATGACAACTAAATTTGAAAAAACTGACAGGCCTCTGAGTATTTCAGAAGCCACGGAAATAGGCGGTCTCCACAGGTATGAAGTTCTTGAAATTAAAGAGACCATACTGAGAATTGACGATATGATTCAGAAACAGGTGTCAAAAGGTGGCCTGATACACGCAGATGGTAAGAAAGAGTTTGCAATGGATGCGGAGAGACAGATCACAGTAGTGGATACCTTTGGAACTGCAGACGAGGACAGATTTTGGGAGGCTGAAGATTACGGGAATGGAAAAATAATCGAAATATCGAAGGAAATGGTCAGGCAGTACTATCGATCGACAGGCTATCATGATAGGTTATATGAAGCAAGGGCGAAGGGAATCAAGGAACCTGAGATAGAAGCACTCCCTCCTGATTTAATAAGAAAAACGTCAGATCTTTATCGTTCGTTATATACAAGAATTACCGGTGAAAAATGGGTTGATTAAAATCCCATCTCAACATTTCTTTCCAGATTTACCCATAAATGATGTTCAATTTCATATGCCCAGAGGGATTCGGGAATTTCAAGAAAAACCTTTGAAGGAACTATACTTACATCCTTCTTACTTTCGTTCTCATCCACAGGAATCCATTTTCCAACACCCATCATCACCTCAACATCATTGGACTCCCCTTTGATTACAACCTTAATGCATTTATCTGTGGACAATAATGTCCTTAAAATGCCTCCTTTTCTTGCTTCCACAATTCTAGCCCCTCCTAATTTTGTTTCCTGGACCACAAAACCTTCATCCTCAAAGAATAATACTATCAGGTCCTTCAGCTTTTCAACATCCACGTTCTTTCCGATATATTGTCTTTCAGTGTATCTCATAGAGGTAGATTCGGATTAATATATAATATTTAATGTAATAACAGGTATATGGATTACTCACAGGGTCTTTCAAGAATATCCTCAAGAATAGGAAAAGCCAGCAGAGTCATATCAATAGATCTCGAAACTCTCGTAAAAGACAGATTCCTTAACGATGAAAGAGTCATAGCGATTTCCTATGCAACCCTTGACGAGAAATGGGACGTTAAAATTGCAGATCAAACAAAGGAAAATGATGAGATTGAAATTATGCAATGGCTGAACGACATAATGGAAAGTTACTCTCCAGAAATCATAATAGGGTACAATCATGCATCTTACGACATACCTTTAATGCACACAAAGATGCTGAATATCCCATTTGACAAGCAATTGTGGAGTCTAAGATACTATTTTGGAACATCCTATGTCCTAGATATGATGTATGTTTGCGCACTTCATGGTATGTATCTAAAGGGTGAATATAGAATACGCAGCCTTAAAAATGTGGTCAACGCACCAGAATACAGGGAACTCAACTTGGTAAGGGCAAAGGATCAGATTGAAATCGAAGGAATGAACAAAGGAGAGGCAATAGAATGGCTGTGGAAAAACGACAGAGAAAAATTTAAACTATACTGCAAGGGAGATGTTCTCGATTTGATAACTCTATATAAGCATATCTTTAAGGGAAATCTTCAATAGATCAAAGCAGTCCATACTTCCCTGCTATATTCTCAACATTTTCAACGTAATCTTCAAAGATCCTGAGAATATCTCTTGATGTGATTATCCCACTATATTTACCATCCTTGCCAACTAAAATTCGTCTTATCCCGTTTTTGCTCATTATCACGGTAACTTTTCTTGTGGGTGTTTCGGGTTCTACACTCTTTATTTCCGTACTCATTATCTCTCCAAGCGTAATATTTCTTGGATCTTTTCCATTAGACAGAACTTTGCTCACAAAGTCCCATTCTGTGGCGATACCAGATATATTTCCTCCATTTCCTATAAGGACGAAACCTCTCTTTTCAGAAAC
>JAKADQ010000086.1 GCA_021820405.1 Thermoplasmata archaeon
CACATAGTCCATTAAACAGAAAATGAAAATCCTGGATTATTTGCCCCTGTCAGTGATGAGAGCGATTTGGAAAAATACAGAAAAGCCCTTCTTTTCGCAGGTGAGAAACAGTCCATTAGAAGTATGGTACCCGATGGATTCTCTCTTCTGCCTTCAAGGGAGTATGGGTCATAATAATAACGTTTAAATGGTAGATCAGTTAATCTCTTTCCACATTTTTAATATACTCATATTCAGCAAGATAAGAAAATTTTTGTAACTTCTTCTTGGTTAATGGGCCATATTTGATTAATAGATCTAACAAGGTCTATTCAACTTATTCTTGCTTTATACATATCTGATAATTGTAATGGGTATGTATACATCTTTCTATGGGCCATTTTAATATATTCTTATAAATATTCTCAATTAATTATATGATATTGTTTAATCACTAGAAACAACGAATCTAACGGGATAAACAGGATAAAAAATAATGCCTCAATCGGTAGAACATTAAACCATTACCAGTATGCCGTGAGCCGGGATTGAACCAGCGACCTCCAGATCTTCAGTCTGGCGCTCTCCCTACTGAGCTATCACGGCTGATATGGGAATAGTCTCCAAATACTCTCGCTTTATTTAACATTTGCGAGATTTACTAAATTTTTCAACTATCTCTATGTAGTATATAGGTTTCTCATCCCACACTGGTCCACTTTCAAAAACATCCCCAGTCTTTTATATACTTCTCAGAAAACTATATCAAATTAAGATCCATTTGAATTAATCTCCTCTTTCACAATAAATGATTTATCCCAATTTGTATTGATAGGTTTATGTTGCCTGGAAAGATGAATTCAAGAGAAATGAGAAGAATGATGCAGCAAATGGGCATAAAATCATCGGAAATGAATGACGTAAAGAGAATAATCATGGAAGCGGGGCCAAAAAACTATATCATTGAAAATCCGCAGGTAATAGCCATAGAAGCGCAGGGCCAAAAAACCTTTCAGATTACTGGGAATATTAAGGAAGTGCAATCCAGCGCAAAAAAAGTCGAGGAGAAGAAGGAGGAATTCCCAGAGGCAGATATTAAACTCGTTATGGAGCAAAGTGGCTGTACAAGGGAAAAGGCCATTGAATCACTTAAATTAAGTGAGGGTGAACCTGCAGACGCCATAATGCGCATACTTTCTGAAAAATCATAAAACGAAATAAATGTGAATTTATGGGGAGCACAAAAACCAAAGTAGATTTTGAATATATTTTAAACAGGTATCTTCCGGAAGATAGAGAAAAAGAAGAAAAAAGGAAAATATCTAGGAGCATAATTGATAAAATAAATAAAAGACTGAATGAGATGGGAATAGATGCAGACTCAATTCTGGTCGGTTCCCAATCCAGAGGAACTGAATTGAAGAACAGTGATCTTGATATCTTCATCAGATTTTCAAATGATTATTCAAAGGAAGAGATTGAAAAAATAGGACTGAATATGGGTTTTGAAATTATTCCTGATGGCATGGCTAAATATGCGGAACACCCTTACGTTTCAGGCAAGGTAAATGGTATAAAAGTGGACATAGTCCCATGCTACCGGGTTGAAATGAACAATCGCATAATCTCTTCGGTTGATCGTACTCCCCTTCACACAATTTACATGCAGAAGGCAATGAGTGAGGAGATGAAAAGGGAGGCTATCCTTTTAAAGTTATTCATGAAAAGGCAGGGAATATATGGTTCAGAACTGAAAACATCAGGATTTTCAGGATATGTATGTGAACTTATAATTCTGGAGTTCAGGAGTTTTCAAAAATTTATGGAGTACGTGTCATGTTTAAAGGGAAACCTGACCATAGGAAAGGAGAATCTTACCCGCAGATTCAATTCACCTGTGGTTATAATAGATCCAGTAGATGAGCAGCGAAATGCAGCAGCGGCAGTAAATGAAACAAATCTTTCAATCCTGAAGGTTGCTTCAAAATTTTATGTAACCGAACCCAGTGAATTCTTTTTCACATATGATGAGGACATAAGTTCCGATTTTAGAATATCAAAGGACAGCTATATTGCAATTCTAAGATTCCAGAAACCAGACGTAATAGAAGATATCCTTGCCCCTCAACTGGAGCTGACAAGAAAGAGTATAACAAATTTCTCCATATCAAAAGGCTTCCATTGCATCAACAGTTTTACCCTGTTAAACTCTGAAAAAATGGATGTACTCATTGAACTGGAGGAAGGAAAGCTGAATCCATTCGAAAAAAGGATGGGACCACCAGCAGAAAATTCAAACTCAGTTTCATTTATAAATAAATATTCCCGAAGCGGATTGAGAAGAAGGGGCCCCTATGTGGAATCAGGCAGAATTTATTTTGATATTTACCGTGATGAGACTGAATTCAGAAAAATTTTAACTAAAAACATGGATAGATTGAATTTTGGGCACAATATCAATCAACTAAAGCAGAAAATGGAAATAATCGATCAGTGGGAAAAGGTAAGGAAACAGGAGATCTATATAGAATACATGAAACACGCAAGGCCCGTATTACCCCCCTGAAAAGATCTCTATAAAGGCGAGGTCATCATCAGGTTTGACAACCTCGTCCCCGGTTACGGGTGTTCCGTTTAGTAAAGATACAAATCTCTCATCCGATAGCCTGAGCTGTTCCATTATTTCCTTCACCTTCATGCTCCTCTCCAATCGTTCAGAGAAACCCATTCTTCCGACAACTCTAATCATTTCAAAGTCCACAGCCCCGGGCAGATTTGAACTGCCGTCATCGGATCCAAAGTCCGGTATGCTTGGCCGCTACACCACGGGGCTATAAAAAATATATGTCTATGGTGTTATTTTAATTGCTCTTGTTGGGCACACACTTTCGCAGGCCATACAGAATATGCATTCGTTCTCCCTTACAGGGTCACATTTGTCAGTTCTGTACTTTTCATATAATTCCTTATCTCCTGATATATTTTTATCGTTGCCTGTACCCATCTGCCCTGGATTTAATTCCCACTCATATAAGCTAACTGGACAAACATCCATGCATGCACCGTCTGCAATGCACGTCTCCCAGTCAACTGCTACCTTTGTTCCATGTATACCGTTCTTTGTAGGATATGGTTTTCCATCAGCATCCATTCTCTGAATGCCCTCAGCTCTTACCTCATGGTCATGGTGTTTACCAGTAACCGGGTAATTTGTGGTATCCTCAGCAAAATTTTCATCTATTGGCTTTGGTTTGTAGTCTAGGTCTTCAAGCTTAACCATTCAATCACCTAAAACCATATTATTAGATCGTTATTTAATCATTTGTATGTATTTATTGGAAAATTGACATCTGTGCCATATTTTTAAATTTAGAAATATGTAATTTTTCCAATTTTCATACAGCATTTCGGCATGCGGTTTTTAAAAAGTATTGAGGGAAATTTGCATGATATCGAATTTTTATTATTCTTATTCAATTTCGCTGAATCATTATTACTCTCAGGATCATGGGCAATAATCACCTAAGATGTTTAGATTTTATGGAAAGTTTATGCCTTGTTTAATAATGATCAAACGCAACTTTAAACTTCAAAAATTGAGATCTATATCCTTTGGATATCTGGAAAATGATGGGTGTTAAAAATAAGGCTATCTTATTGGTTTTCTTTTATTAAGTTTACAAAGGCCTCTTCAAGAGACGATTCGTAATCTGAATATGAGATAACATCTCCTAGTCTCATGCATTGGTTGAGAATTGCGGCCTTATTTTCAAGCTGACCATCAAAATAAACAATAAAGGAATTTGTCGCCTCCTCCTCGATCTTTTGAACACTGGGCAGGTTCGCATTTAACATATCAGACAGGGAAACTTTCCCAAGAAACTGAACCCTTACACTTTTGGAGTTGAATTTTCTCTCTATTTCCCTGGTCTTATCCTGTACAATAAGCTTTCCGCGATTTATGAAGATTAAACTCTCACAGGTATCTGTTACTTCCTGCAGAAGATGTGAGCTCAGCATTATCATGTGATCCTTCTTCCAATCAAGAATCACGTCTCTGATGATTTTTCTCTCCGCAGGATCCATTCCGTTCGTTGGTTCATCCAGGAATATTATGGAAGGATCATTCAGAAATGCCGCAGCAAATACCACTCTGGCCTTCTGACCCCTTGAAAGAGTACCTACCTTTCTGTATGGATCTGGAATCTCAACCTTTTTTCCGAAGGTTTCTATATGTTCTTCCACATCTTTCTTTTTCATGCCTTTGAGTTCACCCACAAGCATTATGGATTCTTTCACTGTCAGAGATGGATAAGGTTCGGGAGTCTCTATAAGGGCACCAATTCCTGAAAGTATTTTCTTTCTGTCTTTAACAATGTCATAACCTCCTATATGGACAGTTCCTGTTGTAGGCCTTATAAGTCCTGTCATCATTTTGAACGTTGTGGTTTTTCCAGCTCCATTCTGGCCAAGATATGCGGTTGCACCCGATCCCTCTAAGTGAAAACTTATTTCATTCACTGCTTTGAATTTTCCATACACCTTGGAAAGATTGTCAACCTCGATCTTCATATCCAAACTCATTGGGGTTTCACCTCCTTAAATCTGAATATAAGATAGGAAAGAACAAGAGAAATTACAAGGTAGGCTCCCATAATCACATTCCCTTCCCATATATATGGGCTGTAGGTTGTTATGGTCAGGTGGCCAGGCAG
>JAKADQ010000087.1 GCA_021820405.1 Thermoplasmata archaeon
TCAACCCTGCTGCCGATGCATCGCTTACATATAGCGACTTCAATGACAGTGATTTTGATGCTATCAATAGTTGAGACTTTCCAGTTCCAGGATCTCCAACCAATAGAATGTGAATGTTGCCTCTAACACGCCTTCCACCTTTTGTTAATTCATCTGCCCCTGCTGATTGGAGCAGAATTGCCTTTTTCACCACTTTTTCGCCTATTATTCCAGGTGAATACATATCAGATAGTGCTTCGAGCACATTGCTTTTGTGAGAGAATTTTTTTATTTTTTCAGTATCTTCTTTTGCCAGGGATATCTGCTTTTCCTCTCTCCGGATTTGATCCACTTCTATCATATAGGTGAAGAACGGTTCTTTTCCTTTTACTCGCATCAATTTTCCGATCACCTTTCCGATGAGGGAAACATGATCTCCTGGCGCAAATTTTCCAGTATTCTCATTTTTAAGCATGATCGATAGAGAAATTTGGAAACCGATGGCAGAAGCCTCATATTCTTCTGTCAGGAGTGATTCCTGGATTCTCTCTTTTTGGGCGCTGTCCTCATCAATGTCCCATGCGGTTCTCTTTTCGCACACATTGCAGTAAACAGGGCTTCGCCAGTCAGATTCTTCTTTATTTCCGCATTTTGTGCATGTCCATTCCGCTTTTATAATCCTTTCTGTTGGCGGATTTTGAACATATGTGAGATATCCCGTCAGTTGTATAATTTTATTCTCGTATTTAGACAAATTCAGCTCTTGAAATGAAATGTTGTATCGGTTTTCATTGATGACTTTCCATTTTGGTATCCTGAAATCTTCATAATTCTTATCTGATGGATTTACGACCAGTTGTTCTAATTCTTTGTTCAATTGGTTCATGGTTCGTTCGTAGTCATCATCGATTTTTTCCAAAACCCATTGGCACAAGTCAAGCCAATTATTATACTGGGAATCCATGACCGTTTGATCAAAAACTTTCCGAAGATCTTCTTTTGAAAAGGTTTCGTTTAGCCTTCGAATTTCTTCCGTTGTCATTAGATGCCTGCGTTCCGAATCAGCGAGTTCCTGAACCTCTTTCAAATCTAAAACAAAATCCATGTCATAAAAAAGGCGCACATTTCCGAATTTGCTTTCTAAGTAATGCCTGGTAAATTCTCCCATTCTTGCCAGTTCGCTTTCTCTGAATTCCTCTTTTTCAATCATCGTTATCATCGTCTTCCTCATTATCTATTTCTGACCTGTCAATGCCCATTTCAGCCATTTTATCTATTTTATTAATCATTGAAACATCACCTCCCTGTCGAGTTTAAAAATTCTAAGATCTCATTCACAAAGTTAATTTTCATCCTCTCTGTGGTGGGAACCCACAAATCAAACCAAACATTATTACCATCATTCTTAATTGTGATGGATACTACTCCCTTAGGAACTGGATTGATACCAAACTCATGCAATCGTTTTTTACCGCTTGGATCAAGCAAGAACAACCAGATCATCTTCCCATTTTTAGCAATCCCCTTGATTCTTCCCTGCAGATTCAGGCGCTCCGAATCTTCAGTCCATAGGCGATGCATCATTAGAATCTCTTCTGAATTGCCCAATAACACGACGTATCCATTATTAAGGTAATCGAGTAGATCCCGAACCTGACCCTTATGGGCATCATCAAATTTATATCCAACCTGTTCTATTGGAATGCCTTCCCTAAAAGTATCATTAAATATGAAGACCTTCCCTTCTATTTCTTTTCTTGTTGACGTATATCTATTTGCCAATCCTATGCGTTTTGCCATTTTATCACTCCTTCTCTTATGTATTTATATAAAGTTTTAACAAATTCATCTATTTTCATTTTAGATCTTTCAGGAACAAAATACATTTGAGCAAGTCTTTTATTGATTGAGACCTGCGTTGGGAAATCGTCGTTGATGCCTGAAACAACTAAGACCAGTTCATTTATGTTTTCGTTTTTGCATGCATCAATATTCTCTGACACTTTTATTTCTTTCTCATATCCATAGTAATCTTTAAGAACTACTACATAGTCGAGTTTAAAATTATATTTCCCTATGGTGATTTCCCTATTTTTTCGTATTTTTTTCCATAAGAAATCGAAGATTATAGGATTTATTTGCCGGATCATGGTTTCACCTCTTTTTCATATTCTGGAAATTCTCTCAATCTTAAGTCCTCAGGGAAATCCACAATGTTGCCACCTGGCCTGAATCCTCCGAGCTGTTTCATCCACACAGCAACACCCTGTTCCTTTGCCTGTATTATCAGATTCCTCGCCCATTCTATGTTCATTGGGCGATGATGTGGTCCACTCTCCCCGCCTATGATGACCCAAGATACGCCTTCGGCTAGCGAGAAATGAAACTTTACCGTGCCAATATCTCCAAGAAGAGGCTCAAAGGAAACGAATTTCACGCCGTGGTGTCCTTCAGACTCACCGTACTTCCATCCTGTCGCAATAAGTTCGTCAATCCTCCCTATATACATTCTCATTTCAACGGATACACCGAGCCATACATTTCTGGGAAAAGGTCTCAGGTTAGGCACTCTCAGGTGTATTTCTTCTGGTCTTTTTGTCAGAATTTGAAAAATCACATCAGGACGTGTTTCCATCGCCTGAAATACCTGATTGATAAATTTTGTTGGTACCCTTGGATGGAACAGATCGCTCATCGAATTTACGAACACCTTGCTTCCTGCTGGGATTTTACGCACTTCCTTTAGCTTCTCAGGATGCAGGGTAACGTCGAACGATCTGCCCCACCTGTGCGACCACGCCTCGGCATAACAATTCTGGCAGCCGGGGCTTACCTTTGAGCATCCTGAAACAGGATTCCACGTGTAATCAGTCCAGCTTATTCCTGTGTTGTTCATTTCACTCACTCCCAATGCACGTTTTGGCAATATTCACAATCGCAATCGCATTTTTCATTACAATACTGGCACATCTTTACTTCCCCCTTTTTAGGAGCATGCCAATGTTTAGGTTCATCTAATCCATACTCACCGTATTCGTCTTTCCATAACTCGCCAACCCAATTTTCCAGGCGCCTACTGTTTATATCTTTGTGCAGCTCTCTTCCACATACACAACACTTAACCTTGTTTTTCATTTTTCTTACCTCCCCACCAGCCACCAACTTATTCCATCTTCTATTATCCCATAGAACGGCTGGAATAGGAACGATTTATGGTAATACTGAACACCATTGAAACCGACCGTTGCGTATTCTTGAAATACCATTCTCGCCTCTTTGCCTGAAACTATCGGATATCCTTCACTGTCGAGAGGAAAAATTAAGCATAATAGTTCCCCGTTCGTTCTCGATATCCGGAATTTATACTCGCCTTCGTAGGATTTTCCATTGAAAACGATGTTCGAAAGTAAAACGTATTCTTCGCCGTTTTCCTTAAAATAAGACAAAATTTTACATTTTATCTCATCTCCCAGTCTTGCCTGGGAGGAGAAAACGAAAGGCATTGCCTTATTCATGCTGTTCCACTATCCCCCACATCATTCCGCCTCTCTTTTCTTCTCGACATGATCCCGTATTATCTTGCGGATCACATCCGAACGATTCATGTCGTTTTTTGCAGCTTCCTTGTCGATAAAATCAATGTCGGAAACATACAAATAGACCGACACAACTTTAGTTTTTCTCTTTGCCATAACCATTCTTAATCACCTGCCGTTTCCTTTATTGCTTCGATTTTACTAATATTAATAGAAATCAGGTCGCCGAATGTCGATTCACTGATTTCTACTATCCCCCCATCGAGATACGTTATATCCCCATGGAAAACATGCCCAAGGGTGTAAATAGTAATCGTTTTCCCCTTTTTGATTGCCTTTTCGAGAATTTCAAACATAGGCCCTCTTATTAGTCCTGACTGCATTAATCCGCCTCCACAATAAAATCTTCAGCGTTCATTTAAAGCACCTCGAAGTTTTCAAAATATTCATCAAAATCGAAGTTCTCTTTGTAAACTTCGATTGCATTTTCCTCTATATCTTCGTTTTTGATGCCAGATTCAAGGGCAGATCCGATATCATAATTATCATATATCACTATTCTTGGAAGTGATATTCTTTCCTTTAGTCCTTCCCCTGTGGAATAACAATTTCCGGGGATCAAATCCAAAGTTGCCTTCCCATCGTTCCAGATAGAAAGGTATAACCCGATATTCGATTGCTCGGATTCATCTCTACAAAAAGACAAATCCCTTAGCTCCTGAACCAGCCCGTTCTCTTCTATTATTCTTTTTATTTCTTCCTTTTCCTTTTTTCTTACCTCAATATCATAACGCATACAAGTATATAACATTTATCATACGTTTGACTTATGTTATATTATGTGATTGTATCATTGATTTTTATTCAGTCATCGCACATAGAAATATATCAATCTTAGATTACACGTAATTAACATAACCCAAATTCAAAAAGATATAATATCAATATAAGTGATTAAAAAAATATTTTAAAAAATTTTGAACAAGGAAAACCAGGATCATTACTTTCTTTTGTACTTACGTTTTCGAGTCCTGGGTGATTTCCCTTCGAACCCCCATCCATGCCTTGACCGGACTCTTTCAGCCCGCCTTGCACCTGTTGGGGTTCTCTTCCATTTCGCAACTCCCTTCATTGCATTTTCATGGTAGATCAGGCGATCACGTTTGGTTATCCTTCTTG
>JAKADQ010000088.1 GCA_021820405.1 Thermoplasmata archaeon
CGAATCACTTCTGATTGAAAATTCTGCCTCCTTACAATGAGCCATTTTATTGTTGGCAATTATCATATCCATGAACTTTCAATCTAATAAAATACAGGGTTAAGTTTCTGTCCAATCAAACATCCGGTTGAAGTAATTTTTAATACTACTATTAATAGTATGCAATGAAAAATATACATAAATAGTTCATTTCCTTTTTAAAAAAATTTATAGGTTGATGAGATAAAGGTATGTGATTTGTAATGGATCAAAACGAAGTTATTATTAGAGTAGGCGGGGCGGCTGGAGATGGCGTTCAATCCGCTGGACTTATAATAGGCAAGGTTTTTTCTAGGAATGGATTGCATGTTCAAACATACAATTACTATCAAAGTATAATCAGAGGGGGCCAGTCGTGGTATCAGATAAGGGCCTCAAACAAAAGGGTAAAAAATCAGGGCGATGGTTTGGACATACTTATAGCACTGAATAAAGATGCATTGGAAAGGCATACAAATCCTCAAATTAATGAAGGCGGGGCATCTCCACTTGATGGGATTGCAGTATACGATACCGGTCTTGGTGATTTTAAAAAGTATGATAATGCGAAATACTGCGGTCTGCCTCTTGGTGAAATTGCACAGAAATACAGTAGAAACACCCTTCTGAAGAATACAGTGGCAATAGGAGCCGTATTTGGTTATCTGTCAATGGATTTCGAGACTCTTGCAGGGGTCATAAGAGATCAATTTGGTGGCAAGGGAGATATTGCTGAACTTAATGTAAAGGCCGCAAAGGAAGGTTACGATACATTTATTGAAAAATATGGAAAGTCTAATAAGACACTGCAGACACAGAACAAGAGATTCTACCTTATATCTGGCGGTGAAACGGCAGGAATGGGTGCCGTGAGAGCTGGCCTTAAGGCCTATTTCGGCTATCCAATGACTCCAGCATCATCCATAATACATTATCTTGCAGCACACAGTAAAAAATTCGGTGTGTTTGTTAAGATAACAGAAGATGAAATTTCTGCTATTAACATGGCAATTGGTGCAAATTATGCCGGCATTCGCGCAATGACAGGGTCCTCAGGTGGAGGTTTCGCCCTGATGACTGAGGCTGTAGGTATGTCCGCAGAAATGGAGGTTCCATTGGTGGTATATGAAGCACAGAGGGCTGGTCCATCAACAGGATTACCCACAAAAACCGAGCAGGGAGACCTGTTTCAGGTTATTGGAGCATCTCAGGGAGATTTTCCGAAGGCCATCTTTTCCCCGAGAAACGTTGAGGAAACATATTATATGGCTGGAGAGGCTCTGAACCTTGCTGAGAAGTACCAGATGCCAGTGTTCCTGATGGTTGACCTGTATCTTGCAGAGCACTATGAAACTATAGAAAACCTGGATCTAAGCCAGAACATCGTTAGATCGGAGGTAGCCAAGGGAAACGAGAAAGATTACAGGAGATATGCATACACTGAAACAGGCATTTCCCTGAGAGCCCTTCCTGGAACTCCCAATTTGATGCATAACGAGGATTCTGATGAGCACGATGAAAGGGGTGATGTGGTAAGTGATGCGGTGACTGATCCAGAGATAAGGAGAAAAATAATGGAAAAGAGAATGAGGAAACTGGAAACTTACATGAAAGAACTACCTCCAACTCCAACCTATATGATGGATGATGCCGAATATGCAGTAATTCAATGGGGATCAACGCAGGGTGCAGTTGAGGAGGCTATTGATATACTCAGATCAAAGGGTGTAAAAATTGGTGCCATAGAGATCAACAGACCGTATCCTGTAAATCCTGACATAAAGAATATTGTAAAAGGAAAGAAAAAAGTTGTATTTGTAGAAAATAATTACACCGGACAATTAAGGAGACTGATATCGTCTGAGATAGGAGTCTCAGGGGAACTCATAACAAAATATGATGGGGAATCCTTCTACCCGGGTGCACTGGCTGCACAAATTGAGAAGGAATTGGGGAAGTGATATAGATGGTGACAATGAATGATTTTAAGGGAAGTGTAAAGGCTGACTGGTGTCCTGGTTGTGGAAATTATGCCCAATTAACTGCCATACCTATGGCCCTTTCACAGCTGGGAATAACTCCAGAGAATACCGTTATCGTGTCAGGTATCGGATGTTCAAGCAACATGCCGGAATACGTTAGGGCCTATGGTTTTCATGGTATTCATGGAAGATCTCTACCTGTAGCATCAGCCATAAAGTGGGCTAACCCAGCTCTTACTGTTATAGCCTATGGTGGTGATGGGGACGGATACAATGAGGGCACACAGCATTTTTACCACAGTGCCAGGAGAAATCCAGATATTACATACATCGTTTCAGATAACCAGATATTCGGGCTGACTACGGGACAGGCTTCTCCGACATCTATGATCGGAATGAAAACAAAGACAACACCCGACGGAAATATTGAACCGCCAATCAACCCGCTCTCAATGGCTCTTTCAGCAGGCGCAACCTTTGTGGCAAGGGAATTTTCTGGTGACGTGAAACATATGGTAGAAACAATAAAGAAAGCAATCTCTCATAAGGGATTTTCGATAGTGGATGTTTTCAGTCCCTGTGTTACGTATAACAAAGATAACACCTTTGATTTCTTCAGAAAGAGGGTATATCATCTGGAGGACGAAAAACACGATACCTCAGATCTGATGGCTGCGTTCAAAAAAGCAGCAGAATGGGGCGACAGAATCCCAATAGGCATATTCTATGAAAGCAACGACCCAACATATGAATCCAAAGATGAAGTAATGAAAACACCGCTGATAAAGCAGCCTATAAAACAACTCCAAGAGGCGGATTTAGAGGAATTCCTCTGAATATGAGAAAAAGTGAAGTTTACTTCACTTACATAAAAATTTATTTAAGCGGTACCATTTTCCGTTCCTGATGAAAATTACTTCTGCTCATGTACTTTTTCAGTCATTCTCGTCTATAGGTCCATTTCTAGATTTTGTAGCTCTGTTCCCTTTGATGGCACTATACGCTGGATCTGCCCTTCCAGAAGTTACAATCATATCATTTTCCATCTCCTTTCTAACTCTTATCCCGGTGCTTATTTTTATCGGGACATCCCATTCCAACGAAGGCTACGCCTCCTATGTTTCCATGACTCTTGGAAAAAGGATCGGTGGCCTCACGGGAATCATATATATTGTATACTCCACCCTTGTACTTCCAAATATAATCATGTTCCTGTCTTCATTTATCTTTCCATTCTCTTCCATTTCAGGTTCATTTAAAATTTATTTCTATTTTGCGTTTTCTTCATTATATCTCATTGCCATATTCATTCTGTTATCAAAGGGTTTGAGATGGACCATAACTCCAATATTGATACTTGGCTTGATTGAGATTACCAGTATTCTGGTTATTTCCCTTTTTATGATATATTCCGGCAGGGGTACTTTACATACACCTCCTGTATCCAGATATTTATCCGGCAACTTTTGGGACGGAGTGATAGTCGGGATACTCATGTTCTCTGGCGGAGGAAGCGGAATATTCCTCCAGAGGGATGCTGATTTAAGCAGAATAAACGTAAGAAAACCCCTTGTAATATCATATATCCTGACCGGCCTATCATTAATCCTGGCATCATTTGCAATTACATTATTTCTTGGAAATGGAATATATTCCTACGGCCTAAGCCCTGAAAACCTGTTCCTGAAACTTGAATCCACGAGCGGTCATTTACTTATTATTTTCTTTATAGCACTACTTTTTATAAGCGGTTTTAATCTAACACTGTCCTATGGAAATGCCCTTCTGCAGATGTCTGAGGAATTCCTCGGCAGGATCGTGAAAGTTCCACCGAAAAGGTCTGCGTTGAGTCTCATACTAGTTCTTGTATCAGTCGCCGTATTGATAATTTCAAATTTTACGAAAGGTTTCTACGTATCTTTCCTTATAATCGCAGTTTTCATCAGTATGTTATATGTTACTGTTCATATTATTACAGGCATATCGCTGTTAAGGGCAGATTTTCCCCTTAAACTTAGGGTCATTGGCCTTTTCTCTGTCGGCATCCTCCTGTATTCCATAATCGAGTCAACAGAAAGCTCTTCTGGATACGAATCAATTCTTATTCTCCTCTATGCAATTACGATGATAGCATCATCTGTGTTAATATTCAGGGTTAAATTCAAAGAATCTCCATTGGAAAAAAGGGAACTTAATCTTTAAGCAATAGTATTAATCCTTCATTCTGATGGTTCCACCTGACGGGCTTCCAGGCATTTTCTGCCTGTACAATATGGAAAAGAGTGCTATGGGTGTTCTTCCTTTTTTCTCAGGTTCTCGTAATTTTAGGAAAAAGAATGAAGTTGCAAATCTTCCTATAAATACGACCAGATATGCAGCCATAAGAGCTTTCTCCAGTGGCAGAAACGATTCGGTAAATTCCAGCAAATATCCTCCAGTAAGGGCACCCAATAAATATACCAGTCCATTAAAACCATTAATTATGGATATATATTCGGCCCTCCTTGAATTGGGAATTATATCAAGAAGATAGGAGTTCATAACTATGTTCTGAAGAGCACCCAGAAAACCTGAATAAATTTCCACAAGAACAAAAAGAAAGAGGGAATTAGAGAATGCATAAAGTACCGGGATTAAACTGAGCATTATTCTGTTGAGGAAAATCAATGGGGG
>JAKADQ010000089.1 GCA_021820405.1 Thermoplasmata archaeon
CTGAAGATTTTATCACTCAAGACCTTTCTTAAAAAATTAGTTTGATGCAAAATATCCTCTGCATATACAAATAGCATAAATTTAATTTTCCCATGATGTGAGAAAGGTTATAATAAAACATTAGATTTAATAATTATTCTTAAATGATATTAGTTACCCAGAATTCAGTTGATGAAATGTAAAAACTTAATTGCCCAATTGGAATATGGGTGTATTCGATGTATTGAAGGGGGAGTTATGTGTTAGTTTCTGACTTGAAAGTAATAATGTGGGATTTCAGAGCAGGTGACAATTCGCTTGAAAAAATACTCAAATTGGATGATGAAGAGATTCAATCGAGATTATCCACCAGAAATGTTGAGAAGAGGATAATTTTAAGAACATGCAACAGACTGGAAATTTATTACGATGCTGATGTTGTCTTTGACGATGAGAACATATTTCCTGAATCCAAATTTATAAGAGGCGATAATGCTATAATGCATATACTTAGGGTCTCAGCGGGCCTCGAATCCATGTCTGTTGGCGAAAATGAAATTTTAAGGCAAATCAAAGAGGCTATGGAGAAATCGATAAAAGAAGGTAGAAGCAATAAATTCTTATCCATGATCTTTCACAAAGCTATTAAACTGGGAAAAGAGATCAGAGAAAAAACAGAGATATCCCACGGCAAGGTTTCCATACCGTCAATAATGATAGACCAGATCGCTAAAAGAGGGCTTATTAATGGGAGGCATATCGGAATAGTTGGTACGGGAAAGATGGCTGCCACTATTGTGAAATACCTCAAGAAGGAAGAGAACGCTTTGATTACAATATATGGCAGAAACGAGGAAGCGGGAAAGGAGCTGGCCGATCTTTTTGGTGTGAACTTCAGAAAAACACTTGATATCCCGATTATAATTGATGAAAGCGACGTGATAATCACGGCAACAACATCTAAAACCGTGCTAATAGACAAGGGTGAAATTGAAAAAATAAATAAGAAAATTCTACTCGTTGATATTTCAAACCCAAAGAATATCGATGAAAACTTCATAAATCCAACTGTGGAATTGCTTAATCTTGATATGGCCAATCAGATAATGGAAGAAAATAGAAAGAGAAAGGAGAAAGATATTGTTCTGGCTGAAGAGATAATCAAGAAGGAATTGGGAAAGATATACGCAAAGATAGCTGAAGGAGAAATCGAATGGTATATATCGGACATATATGGAAAAGCCAGAGAGATACTTAATGAAGAGATCAAGAAATATACCGCAGCTGTCGAATCCGGGCATGATCCCAGTGAAACACTGCTTGCAATGGGCAACTCGTTTATCAATAAAATTCTGGCACCGCAAACTCTTACGCTTAAAAGAATGATTCGAGAGGGAAAAACTGAGAGTGTCAGAGACTATCTCGATTCAGTATGGGACATCAACGATGAGGATGCGGATCAGAAAGATTTTTTCTCTGAAGATCCAAAAGAAAGCCAAAATCAACCAGCCCAAAGTCATCAGTTATCCCAAATGCCCTGAATTTTTTATCCTTGACTTTTTTAAGAGAAGGAGTGAAATGGTCATCGCTTAAGAGAGATTGTGTTATATCGGTTCCTGATGAAAAGAAACTCATTGCGGGTGTTATCAGAATATGTTCTTCAGGGCTATATACAAAAGCAGGTAATTTAAATATGCCACCGACTCTGTCTCTCAGTACTATGGAGGGATGTTCATGGCCGAGTATTGTTATCTTTTTGATACCGAGGTCCCTGTCGCCGTGATATATATAATATCTCTCATCCTCATAGAGATCCAGTCCATTTATCCCTCTTTTGCTTAAAATTGTTTGGAGATAGTTATCATGATTTCCCCGTATAAAGATGAGATCTGTCTGCAACGAGAAACGATCAATAAAATGCATCACATCTTCCCATTCCTGAGGGAGATTTCTTCTGAACTCCTGCTTAAAATCACCATTTATAAATATGTGTTCCGGCTCATACCGTTCTATAATTTTCTGTACTAACCCTTCAACGTGTTCCCTCTGAAGCTTTGGCAGAAATAAGCCATTCAGATTCATTTCCTCTTCAAAGCCTAGATGCAAATCGGATATTACCACCGATGAGATATCGGAAAGATACACACAGTAGAGATCAGTGATGTATACTCCCTTTTCAACTTCAATTTCCTTCAATTCCACTGACCATAACAACAGCAGTTATAATCTTAATTAAAAAAGAGTAGTATAAAGTTTTTAAATGACAAACTCCTAACTGGCTGTGGATTTAAGCGAGGGCGAAATCAAGGTTTTAAGAAGTATTGGTGATCGAGAGCGAATACCTGAACCTACGCTAATTGAAAATGGGGAAAGCCCGGAAACGGTCAGGAGTGCGGTTTCCTGGCTGGAAAAGAAGGGATTGGTAACTATAGAATATGACGAAAATGAAGAATACACGCCAAGCGACGAGGCAGTAAAATATGCCAGGGATGGCCTTCCGGAAGAAAGGGCTCTTTCTCTTATAATAGAGAAAGGTAAGATGAGCCTCACCGAACTGAGGAATGAGATGGGAGAAAATGACACAAAAATCGCAATCTCACAGCTTGCAAAGATGGGCTTAAAACCTGAAAATGGAATTTTAATCTACAGTAAAGATGGCGAAATAATTAAAAATGTTCAAAAGAGAAGAAAAATCCTCAAAAGTATAGTCTCAGGCAACGGAATCGATTCCTCACTTTTGCCAGAACTCCAAAATCTCTTGAAGAGATCAGGACTGATTGAGAAAAGGCAGAGAAAAATCAGGTTGATAACACTTACACAGGAAGGCAAGAAGGCCCTACTGGATGAACAGGATACAGAATCTATCGGTGAGATTACACCCGAAATGATTGCAAGCGGAGAGTTTAAGAATTATAGATTTCGAGCTTACGATCTGAATCTTCCTGGAGAGAGAAAGGAAAGAAATGGATATCATCCGCTGACTATTCTTATAGATGAGATCAGGGCGATATTTTCTTCATTGGGATTTACCGAGGTCAGGGACAACTATATTGAATTAACCGGCTGGAATATGGATGCACTATTTATCCCACAAAATCACTCGGCCAGGGACATGCAGGATACCTTTTACATTGAAAGGAAGAAAGCCGAAGATATTGATCCAGAATTTCTCAAGCTCTTTGAGAGATCCGGGAAGATTCACAAATATGGTACAGAAGGACATAAGGGATGGGGGTTTGATTGGTCAATTGAAGAGGCTAAAAAGACAGTTTTAAGGACACACACCACAGCCAGCTCAATGAGAGCCCTGTGGAGAGAACCAGATGTAGAGAAGGCTGTATTTTCAGTGGATAGAGTTTTCAGGCATGAAAGCGTAGACTGGAAGCATCTGGCAGAGTTCCACCAGGTTGAAGGCGCCATTTACAGCAGAAATGCAAATCTTCAAACACTTATCTGGATAATGAAAAAGTTTTATGGGTCCCTGGGTTTTGAAAGCATAGAGCTGGTTCCATCCTATTATCCGTACACAGAACCAAGTATGGATGTAATTGTGAACATAGATGGAAAGGAGGTAGAAATGGGTGGATCTGGCGTGATCAGGCAAGAGGTAAGGGAAATACTTGGATTGAAGTATCCTGTTGTTGCATGGGGGCTTGGCCTGGAAAGACTCGCAATGCTATACAATGAACTGAAGGATATACGAGGAATATACAATAGCGACCTGGGTTGGCTCAGAAACTACAGGATCAGGGTTTAGTCAGAAATTATTCCTGATCCATTGGACCGATTTTTTATATTCACTTTCAATATCCTTATCGATCTGGAAGTTCTTTTTAACGTAATTCCCATTAATTATTATATCCTGAATTGCCGACGGCGACATGCTGTAAACGACATCGTTGATAAAATTGGCGTTTTTTGACTGATTTAATGAATAGTGATCCGCATCAACTACAAGGAAATCAGCCGGAGCACCGATTTCTATTTTTCCAAGATTTTTCATCCCAGTACTTCTGCCACCCCATTCGGTAAGCATCTTGAATATTTCGCCTGATCTGATGATCGAAGCGTCCCACCTATTATTCTTAATTGCAATTGCCCCGTTCTTCGCAGTCTCAAGAATATTCAGGGAATTGTTGCTTCCATTGCTATCTGTACCAATTCCAATATTAGCTCCAGCTTGCATAAGCTCCGGAATTGCCGGTACACCACCAACACCCAGTTTATGGTTGCTTACTGAATTCCATGATACATTTCCCTTTACCCTCCCAATCTTCTCTATCTCTTCCTTTGTTAGCCACACACAATGAGCCATGTTTGTTCTCTCGTTTATTATGCTATGCTCAAGGAGATCAAGAGCCGGCCTTTTTCTGTTTGAATCCATATACTCATATACCTCCTTTCTTGTCTCTGCAAGATGCATATGGAGTGTGCACCCGTATCTGTTAGAAATCTGGCTCGCCAGCTCCATATTTTCCATGGAAGATACGTATACACCCTGAATGCCAATGGATGGATAGACCATCTCATATTGGTTATTTTCCTTAAAAGATTCAATAAATGATTCTGCATTTTCCAAGGGGTCCCCGGATTGCGTCGTTTTATCTCTATCAAGCGTTACCCATGAGAGAAAACCTCTGATTCCCATTTTGCTGACTGC
>JAKADQ010000015.1 GCA_021820405.1 Thermoplasmata archaeon
CATCAAAATAATTGACGGATATGGATCATGCATGGGGAAACCTTTCACGTACTCATTGTAATCCTTTGTATATCTTTCCTTAAAGCCTTCTATTTCTTCTCTGTATACCGACTTATCGGGCAGATACAGATAATCGTATTTTGTTCGAATAAGCATATCGGGAGTTGCGGGCCCACTTCTGGCAAAAGTCTCACCCTCCCTGGATCTGCTGATGCTCATTACCTCATCGGTTCTGTCTAAAAGCACTGTCTTCTTATATACAGATGATATAGTGCCCCTTATCTCAGGAAGTATTTCATAAAAATCGTTGTTTTCTTCGTATATGGCCTCATATTTGATCTCTCCAACAGTTTTTTCAACAAATTCTTTGGCCCTTCCAACTATTCTCATGTGTTTATTGTAACTCTCCTCGGCAGTTTCTCCAAATGTGAAGAGGCCGTGTTTTCTAAGGACAATCCCCTCAACGTCGGGTGTCATTACGTTCATGATCTTTAGAATTTCCTTTGCCAGTGTAAATCCAGGCGGTATATATGAAACAACAACCACATTTCCAAGTATATCTTTAATTTGCTGATCACTCAAGGATGTATTGGTAAGCATTAGAATGAAATCTGAATGAGTATGATCAACGAAAGTATATGGTATAAACCCATGAAGGAAAGTTTCAACTGACGGTGAAGGTTCAGAGGGATCAACCATGCTTTTTTTAAGGTAATCCATCATCTCTGTGTCAGTCATCGTTTTAATTTCCTTTGCCAGAAGAATATCCTCCATCCTCACTCCCGTAAATCCGTTTCTGTCAATTGTTGCCATATCCGAGCCGCTACCCTTAACTCTCAGTACCTTAACCTGTCTTCCTGCGTGGTCTATTTCCACTACCTTAACACTGGCGTTTCCACCACCATGTAGAACTAGGTCGCTATCTTTTCCAAGTTTTCGAGCCGTAATAATTCTATCATCAATTATTGTCATTTCTATCACCTTCTATATTTATCATTGGCCTGCCTGGTAACGGTATCTTTCTATCTTTCTCCTCATTTTCCCTTACGATAATTTTCCAGCCATACCTCTTTTCAATAATAGTCCTGAATTTGTTTATGGATCCTATTTCGTCAGTCTCCAGATTTATTTTGTTCTTCATCTTTTTAACGCTTTGTATCAGATCTTTCCTCTTTACGTCAAAATTATTATTCAGTATTTTTGTGATGTCGTTCCTCACAGATTGGTTTGCTATAACTATCTCCACCTTTGTTGCCTTTATTCTGGTTACCCTTTCGATGGCCTTAATGTCATCTATCAGTACTCTGCAATAATTCCATTCTCTTATGAGATTAATTTCTTGATCATTTATGTTTTGCGCATCCAGAAGACTTGTGCTGACATATCCTTCAAATTCAAATTCTCGCCAGAAGTGCTCACTTGTATGAGGAATGACGCATGATAAGATCTGAAGCCACTTCCTTGCTATGTTTCTTACTGCTCTCGGTGTTTCTCCACCCATGCTCTCCAAATCTGCAAGATCATTGAGAATCTCATAGATCACTTCCACGTATGCATCCCTCACAAGCATCTTTTCCATTTTTTCGACAAAATTTTTCATATGGAATGAAAATTTTGCAAAAAAAAGGTCATAGGCCACTCCTCTGCCGGTTTCCTTATTTTTGGAAGCACTTTCTAAAACAGCATAGAGTTCTCTAAACTTGTTCTTTATTATTGATATATCCTTTTCGTTCCAATCTAGGGTTGATGAAACATCAGAGTTGACCGCCACATACATTCTGAACATGTCCGCACCATATTTTCTCACTACCTCTAGAAGCGATACAGCATTTCCCTTACTTTTGGAGATTTTCGCTCCGTTGGAGATGACCGTACCAGAAATGGTTATGCCTTTTGGCCAATATCTTTCTTTCATCAACGCCACATGATTCATTATGTAAAATATCAGGTGGTTAGACATATGAGGACTTGAGGTAATTCGTTGGTCAACGCCGTACCAGTACGTAAATTCCTCCCGGGCCTTTCTCTGATCCTCGGTAAGGATATCTATATTTGCATCTCCAAATATTGCATCAAAAACATTATCATTCAACTTGTCTGCATCATCTATGAAAGGTGACATGGTATAGAATGCGGGGTAAATCGTAGAATCAGAAAGAGACTCTATTATCCACTCTTTGTCCATCGGAAGTTTCGTACCAAGGCCTCTTTTTCTTGCACATGCTCTTTCCGCAATCCAGTCAACTATATCCAGCATGTTTTTCTTATAAAAATCTGGGTAGAAGTTCATTTCATTTACATGTTCTCTGGTAAGGTTCTTCCAATTTTCATCAGAATAGTCTATGAACCACTGATCTTCAAGAATGGATACAATAACCTTAGTACCATTTCTGGTTTTTGCCTTTCTTGAGGTTTCCAGAAAAATGAAAGCAAGTTTTTCCTCAATAAGTTTATTTTTTATTTTTTCTCTTGCTTCTTTTACAGTTAATCCAGATATCTCATCCACAAAAGTTTTGACATACCCAAGATAATACTCATCTCTATACAGGTTTGCATTTGCTTCATTTAAGTCACTGAATTTATTCATGTATTCCTTTACACTTGTATCCTTCCCGTTTATTTCTATCATAACCGGTATTTCCAGGGTCAATTTTTCCCTCAGAATGTAGTAGTAATCCTTCACAGAATGCCCCGGTACAGAATATACTACACCTGTTGCGTGTTCCGGATCTATATCTTCATTGGAAAAAGCCTTTATTTTTTTCCCAGAAAATGGTACTTCGTATTCCTTTTTAAGTATGTTTTCAACCGGGCACTCTTCAAGCAGTTGGGCGTTTCTATTCTGGAATCTGTATTTTTCATATGCATCCCTGCTCATTACAACCTTTTTGTCGTTTATGTTTACAGTTACATATCGTGATTTTGAATTTATCCAAAGATTAGTTATTGCTGGAATGGTCTCCGGTCTTAGAGAAGAAGCCGCTAGATAAAATTCATCAGTCCTGAATAATACACTAACGAATTCCTCAATGGACACCTTATTTGTGTCGCCTTCATCTATATCATCTTCTCCAACTGCATTGCCATCTTCCGGAGAATATAGCACCGCATGATTCCCCTTTTTAATCAGTCCAAGTGAATTCAGTTTTCTGAACTGCCATTCCACCATTTTTTTGTATCTGTCATCCACAGATTTGAATGTTCTACTCCAGTCAATCGAATATCCAAGTGCCCTGAAATCTTTGATTATTTTATCGGCAAAAAAATCAGCGACCTCCTGTGGGTTATAGAACTTGGTTATTATGTCATCAAGGTTTTTTTTGTCTTCATATTCTGAAATATATTTTCTATAAAGGTCCAGGGTCTTTTGATCACCTCTTCTCAATTTATCAGAAATGGCCTCGATTGGGGTTCCACTTTCATGAAAACCCATCGGGAAAAGCACATTGTAACCCATCAGGCGTTTGAATCTTGCAATAAAGTCTGCAATCGTATACGTTCTTCCATGCCCAACATGTAAAGGTCCACTTGTATATGGCCACGGAACAGTTATGAAAAATTTCCTCTTTGACGACTTTCTTGCGAGGAATAGGCCATTTTTCTCCCACTCGTCCTGCCAATATTTTTCATCTATCATTGAAATCATTCAATAATTAGGACCGCTGCAGCAATTGTTGTAGTCCATTCCTCTTCCTTGAGAACTATGGCTGTTGAACAGATATTCCTAGTCTGAAGAATCCTATCTTTTAGCGTATACTCTTCATTCTCGGGATTCCATTTTAACCGATCCTGTTCTCCAGTAGTACTGGCTAGCATTTCCGCAGCAAGTTTTTCTGCGAAAAACCCTGCTTTCTTCTCAGTCTCTCCAAAACTATGATGTTCGCTCAAATAACCCCATCTGCTTCTATCTGTGGGAATAGCATAACCTATTGCAGATGAAACCATTCTGTTCAGTTCATTGGACGCATTCCTGGCAAGAACCGTAAATAATATTTGACCGGGGGAAAGTTGCTTCAGACCTTCATTCCTATCAACGATTTGAGCTCCAGGAGGAAAAATGGAGCTCACACTAACTATATTAAATTGTGCAATTCCCGCATCTCTCAGGGCCTCTTCAAAGGATCTTAGCATGGTGTCGCCTCTTCCCACACCTCTGGTAAAGAAGAGCTTAGTAGGAACTAAATTACTCATATTAACGGTATATATTACAATAAGATAAAAATATAATCTCGAGTTGAAAGCTAAACATCTATGGTGATCTCTAATTGATCATTCTTCTCATCTAACGAGGAATATGTAGCAGCCTTGGGAATATTGACCAATACACTGGCGTTTCTTACTTCTCGAAAATTAACATCTACAATTATTTCATCATTTACCACAATCATCGTGCAATTTTCCGGTATTGAATGTTTCAGGTCGAACTGTAATATTAGTTCATTTAGATAATTTACTACGACTTTGTAGAACTGGCTCTCTCTGTTGAATTTATACCTTTTTACAAAGAGTTCTCCGCTTAAGGTTGCATTTTCAACTAGAAGAAATCGGTACCCTGATGTAACAGAAACGATCAATTCTTGAAGTGACTTGAAAAAAACTCTAATTTTAACATCAGCAGAATGTTCAACTATCTCATACATTTGCGATGTAATCTAATTAAAAATATTAAGGATATTGAAAAATTTAAAAAAAAGTTTTATTCCTCAGGTTTTGAGGATGATATAACAGGGATTGCTTCTTCGAGGTTGAGACCTATCTCATCCTGTGAAAGCTTCCTTCCTATGCTTCTCTCATAGAAATCAATTATAGATCTCTTCTCCTCCATTGTGTACTCCCTGAAATACTTCTCTTTTTTCAGGTTCTTTCCTGTTCTCTCTTCGTATGTTTTTGCCGGTATGGAGTATTTTCTCTGCGTGGCATCTCTGTATAGTTCTGGTATAACGTTAAATGCACAGAACGGAACCACTCTGCCATCTGGCATCGCATAATGTATATCGCATCTTTCAACTCTGTCTACATCATACGTGTATGGATCCATGAAATGCATAAACCCGACAAACATACTCTTGTAGTGGAAAGCTTTTAGACCGTGATAGTCACCCTCCGTGAATGCGTTGTAGATCATATCCTTCAGACTGAAGTCTTTTGGAGCCTTCTCATAGTCCACGAATCTCTTCATATTCTTCAGGAGTTTCGCAAGTGAAGATGCTTTCGAGAGTGTCTTTATACTGGATCCTTTAATTTCATCTGACAGCTCTCCAATATATTCAAACATACCTCTTACGTCAATAAATCTGGTTATAGGCGTTACTTTGTCTCCTTCCTTGAAGAGATATGTTCCCATTCCACATGCGAAATGGATAGACAGCTTATACATGTCTTTTCCTTTAAGTTGCTCTACGAAGTTGGAAATCTTAGTTGTTGACGGAACAGTGAAGAAATCCTCTCTCCCTATCAAACCGTCTGTCTGCTGTTCTATCTTCTTGATACATCCAGGTATAGTTACCCTTTGCTTCTCTCTCATCCTGTCTGGCATTCTTCCCACAAGGCTTACAGGCTGGAAGTTCACTGCTCTAACTGCATCGATGTTGTTAAGACCAAACTTTATGATATCTCCAAGGTACATATCATTGATTCCACCAATAACCGTGGGAACGAGGACTACGCCGAGAGGTGCATTCTTGTAATTTTCAAGAGCAGCGGGAACCTCCCAGAAGTTCTTTGGATTTGATCTGGGTGTTGGGCCATCAAAGCTCGTGTATATAACGTTTGAACCAGCTTCTCTTATTTTCTTAGGAAAGTCTGGATCAAAGGCAGCTCTCACACTGTTTGTGTTAAGCTGGATATGCTCATATCCCTCTTCTCTTGCGATTCTTATAACATCAAGTATATCATCCCTTATTGTTGGCTCTCCCCCAGTTATCTGTACCGCATTAGCTCCAACAGGCTTTTCATTTCTCATTCTCCTAAGCATCATTCTTACCTGATCCTGTGATGGTTCGTAAATTGGTTCGTTCTCCTTTGCATAGAAGAAACAGTACCAGCATGAAAGATCGCAACGGTTAGTAACGACTACATTTCCCAGACCTGTGTGTGACTTATGCTTTACGCAAAGACCACAGTGTGTTGGGCACACTATTTTTGATTCAAGGTAAGCTACGTGTGGGTTAAGTATTTTAACTCCGCCATCCTGCCATTTCTTTGCTTCTTCGTACATTTCATAGTCTTCCCAGTATTTCTCTCTTGTGATTCCGTGTTCGGCGCATTCTTTTATAAGCTTAACTTCCCCTCCATTCTCATATACAATTGCAGGGATTCTCATCTGATCAAATTTTTCATCATCAACGCATATTGGGCAAAGACTTTCTGTCACCCTTATAAGCAGCATATCATCGTTGACAAGGTGTCCCATGCTGCTCACAAACTCATCTACTGTCTTAAACGGCGCATTCTTACTTACCTCGAAATCAGAGGCAAATCTGATATTCGGGTACTTGTTTTTTTCCTCAATAGCTATCATTTATTGAATCACCTATTTCAACATTATAGATTATAGTTGATTAAAAGTATTTTGTAGTTTGTATTGCTAATAAACTAACCATATTGAATAATTTTTGTAACATAGAATATTACAAACTGCTTTGTTTTGTGTATTTCTAATTTCTATTTACTTGTATCAATATTTTATAATATGTCTATCTAATATGTTTTTTCTTTAATTTTTCATATAGTTTTGTCAGGCTGATCTCAAAGTAAGTTACAGGAAAATTAAACGAATACTTTTGAATAATTTCTGGCGAGATCTCACCTATAAATCCAACGTTGTCCCCTTCTATTTCAACAATTCCGTGCCTTCCATATACAAATTCTCCCATATTGCCTTCGTGCACTTGTATGTTACTAATTCCAAAAGCTTGAATAATCCCATCCAAGTATCCTTTTATATCAGAATAATTGGAGTGTCTTCCACATATGGAAACAGCTAAAGTTCTATCTTGTGTTCCTTCAATAAAAACTTCACCCACCTCAAATACCTTTTGTGGGAATCCATATTGCCGGTTCCTCTGGAAAAATTCCAGAATACCTCCTATCAAATTCTTCCTTAGTTTAGAAAATTCCTCACTTTTTGCATTAAGAATTTCCAGTTTATCATCGCCTTCTTCCTTCCTAAGCACGAAGTTTATAATTTCCAAAAATCCGTAATCTATAGCAACCTGTCTAACTTTGGAAGTAAACATATTTAATTCGTCCAGTTTTCCAGTAAAATTCGAAGTAAGTTCTCTTGGCTCGATTTGGTTGATTCCATAAGCTTTTATGAAATCCTCTACGATGTCTTCATAGCCCATTACATCTATCCTCTCTAACGGGACCTTTATGTTTTTTTTATCGATTCCGTAGCCCATTTTTTTTAGATAAGTTGCTATTTTTGGGATTGATGCACTGACACCTGAAATTTCCTTTATTACTTCGCTATCCATCTGGTACATATCCGATTTTAGTGAAGACAAAATCTCCTCTGAGCATTCACTGTTCAGGAATTGCACATTAAGGCCAAGTTTCGTGAAATAACCCGCTCCAAGTCTAGCGCCCAGTATGAGCCCCTCTTTTGTACTTGCTGTAATATCGACCAACACAGAAAGTGTGTCATTTTCAACTCTGGATGATTTCGAATTGAATAATGGCGGAATTGATATGATCCTGTTGGAATCTTTAAGGGCACATATTTTACCATCTTTTAGAGAATCAGACACTAAACTGCCATATTCCCTTCCTTTGGGATGCTCATTGATTAAATCAAATATTGTTGACCGTTTATCGTCAAAGGTTTCGAACTCCTCTTCAACGGATATTTCCCCATAAGTCAAATCGCCGATAACTTTATTCAGATCATGAATACCGCTCGCAAATAATTTCCTTTTTTTTCCTACATTCTCACTAATTCGATCAAAGTATTCTAGCGAATCTTTTGCCACCCGGCTATTTGTTTTTCCCAGGTTCACTTCAAGGGCAATAATGTAAGGCCTGCATCTTGGTTTCAAATTATTAATTCTTCTTTTTGCAACTGACATCTCCCCCCTTTTTGAGGGGCTCCCAAAATAGGTTCTTATAGAATGAATCAGTGATAATGTTGAGTAAATGTCTGGTCTATCTGGATTAAATTCAAGTTTTATTTCCTCCTGATTATCCTCATAGCTAAAACCTATTATCCTTGAATATGTCTTCAATTTGTCTGTCCATTCTTCACCAAATGACCTTATAAATATTTTTTTGTCGCTTCTTATAACTACCAAAATTACACCCTTAGTCTTTTTTGATAGAATTTTCTGCCATATATTCTTTCAATATGGTTCTAATCAGTTCCTCTATTGAGATTGCGTCGCCTCTTTCAATCACCGTATTCAGATTCTCTATCATACGATTTGTTAGTTTAACCTGTACATTTTTTACTGTACTTTGCTCATCGTATTTTTCCATAAATTCTTTGATGGCATCCCTAATTACCTCTGAAATAGTTTCATATTTGTGTTTTTCCCTGATTTTCATGAGTCTGTCCAAGTCTTCCTCTGAAACTCTGATTGTGATTCTATACGGAACTGACATTTGTACCTTCCTGATAATTTCCAATAATGTTATGCCCTAATAAATCTTTTTAGTTTTGTAAATAAGAGTTTTTTTAATCTCTGAAGGAAAATTAAATTGAGTTTGTTAGCAAATATAAAGGATTAATATGACTTATAAAAATTGCAGGCCATAAGGAATTTAAAACATCTTGTAACTAGATTCACCCGAATTAACTTTATTTGGAAAATCCGCATAAATTTAAGGTAAAAATAACGAAACTAGTTAAACATTCTTATATGTAAATTGTATTAACGTCTTCGGTATTAAACAATGGAACTCCAAGAAATTAAGGCTATTAACAAGCTGGAAAAGTGGCTCGGTAAAAACTGGGAGTTCGTAGGCATATTGATGCTGTTCTCACTATATATGTTCTTAGGGAACTTTTTTATGTGGGGACAAGCATTTCTGGATGGTCTAGCGAACTTTTCAGGAGGCAGTGACCCTTATTTTAATTACATATTCATACAATATATATTGACTCATCACCAGTCCTTACTCTATACGTATAATTTAAATTACCCAATCGGCTCTCACAATCCTAGAAATCCTTTTTTCCACTGGATGATAGCGTTTGTGTCTACAATTACTGCGCCTATATTCGGGAGTGCGTCAAAAGCTGCCTATTATTCATTCATGGAATTTGATGCGGTTTTTGGTGCACTTTTGATCGTACCGGTTTATTTACTGGGAAAAAGCATTCTCGGAAAAAAGGCTGGTATGATTGGGGCAATTCTCTATACCTTAATGCCCAGTAACTTGACCTCTGGAATATTGTCCGACGGAAGGATGCATACTCCAGAATTGATTTTTGCCTTCTTCACAATATACTTTATAGAGAGATCAGTAAAGTATCTTTCAAAGGAAAGGATCATAACCGGCAATTTATTTGATTTTAAGAGATATATACCAGATACGATTGATTATATCAAAGAAAATAAAAAAGGGACAATTTATGCACTATTAGCTGCCGCATCCTTTGGGGCACTTGCTCTCTCGTGGCAGGGATATGCATATATTTTAGCAATTGTCGCCATTTATGTAGTTATACAGCTACTTGTTAACCTGTTCCTGGGTAGGAATAACGGGTATATCCTTTATTTGAGCACCATATTTATTGTTCTATCGTTTGCTATGGCATATTATTATTACTATGCGGCAGACAATACTCCTTCTCTCTGGTTCATTCCTCCTCTGATGATTGGCGTTGTGATGATTCTAATCAGCCTTTTAATAGCAATTTTTGGAAGGAAACCATGGATAATTTCAGTGCCTGCTCTTATTCTTTCGGTATCCTTAGTTCTTCTTGCCACATATTATTTAGCTCCGCACATTTTTAATGAGATCATATCTGGAGAGGGGTATTTCATTAAGAATAGGGTGTATAGCACAATAGCTGAAGCACAAGCTCCTGCATTAGGTCAGTATATAGGGGGATTTGGAGTTGCGCAATTTATTTTTGGCATTGGGGGTTTTGCATATATCATATACAAGTTTGCTCGTGAAAGAACTGATTCACTGCTTTTACTCATTATTTTTAGCGGCGTTTCTATCTATATGAGTTTTTCAGCCGCGAGATTTAACGTGACGGCAGCACCAAGTTATGCAATAATGGGTGGTGCGTTAATTTATTATTTCGCATCAATACTTAAGGTAGATAACATAAACTCTTCGTCAACTCAGAAGAGAACATTCAGGAAGACCAGTGGCCTTAAGGGCAATATCAAGTGGTTGCAAGCCCTATTTGTAATACTTCTTGTTTTTGCGTTGTTGATTCCCTCAGGTTTGGGTGTCGTTTCTACGGCTGTTCCAGCAAACTCTGCCGTTCAGATAAATAAGGAAATATATAGTGCCCTCCCATCATTTGCAAAGCCAGCAACGTTTGAGGAAAATCAATCTGCGTACTTTGGAACAGTTGGCAGTTTCATCACAAATTCCTCCAGTCCGATGTCACAATCTTTAGCTTGGTTTTCAACGCAGCAGTCTAATTTACCTATTTCAGAACGTCCGGCATATGTTAATTGGTGGGATTACGGTTTTCAGGAGCTATATCAAGGGCAACACCCGACAGTGGCAGACGATTTTCAGCAGGCATATCAGATTGCGGGGCAAATCTTACTCTCAACGAATGAATCTCAGATTATTGCCCTCATGACATCGAGACTTGTACAGGCTTCGTTTATCGATAACTCGGGCCACTATTCTCCAGCACTCAGGAGTGCCATGTCTGAATATCTGAGCAACAATGAGCTAAATCTTATCGAGCAAATTTACAACAATCCACACGAATTTGTCCCGTGGATATTAGACAACTCATCAGTATATGGTGTATTTATCAAAAATATCTCAAACGAGAATGCTTATTATGCACTGGTAAAAGGTCAGCTTGCTTCAAAGCTTTCACTCCCCCATCTAGTTGATCTATATCAAGCAGTGCAAAAAGCAACAGGGTGGTCAATTCAATACATTCAAATTGATCATAATCTTTTCCCCTTATCGGGGCTTGATACAGGCATCTTTTATGCACCTGCATATCTCACAGATACTCCATCATATACAACAGAGGGGGGAGGAGTGGTTCCGTACGAATATTATCAAATATACGCAGTGACTCCAAATGGAACATATCCTCTTAACCAAACTCCAACAAATGTTGTACCCACAAATTATAAAATCACCTACACCCCGGCCTTTTACAATACAACAATATATAGAGCACTTGTAGGTCTTCCGCCAACTGCGGTTGGCCAGACATCTGGGGTGCCAGGGTTGACATTCGGTACTAACCAATATCAGATCGAACCTGCCTGGAACATGAGCAATTTCGAAGTGTGTTACGAAGGAACACCATACAATCCATATCAAAATGCATCAGCGCATGAAAATGCATTCAAGATTATTCCCCTGCAACAGGCTTACTCCTTGTCTAAGGAAAACAAGGGAACCTCAGTTATTTTCCCCTCGGCGGCTTCAATAATTCAAGGTTCTGATCCAATAATTAGGTACTTCCCCGGAGCCATAATCACAGGTCAGGTTAAATCGCCAACAGGAGTTCCTATATCTGGAATAAGAGTGACAGTTCTGGATCAATATGGCATTCCTCATCAAACCGTATTTACGAACAAGTATGGATACTACAATATTACAGGTTTGCCAGGGAACGACACGGTCGTGTTTTCAGACGGAACCCTAAATGATAGGACTCTGTACGGTACAAATATACTCAAGGCCATTTCCATAGTCATTTCACGGGATCAGGCAGAAAGGAAGACGATAGGGTTCAATGAGTCAACTGGACTTCCACAATACTACATTGTCAAAAATTATGTCATTTCTAACGTCACATCATCAGGTTTTGTTACACTTGAAAAACAGCTTGGAGTCGGCTCTCATTCATACAATACGACAAAGTTATTGAACGGAACAGTTCAATTGACAAGGATCTCCAATGGCCAGGTTTATAATTTTTCATTTACAAACGGAGAATACAACGCATCAAACATAGGGCCAGGAAATTACTCTGTTAACGTTATTACATCCAGTGGTGCAATTTATAAGGATATTCAGGACAATTTGTTGACACCCGGGTCTCCCATAATTTATGACATCAAAATACCTCTTGATCTAATACAAACAAAGGTTACAATGAACGGGATACCCATTAGAAACGCAAAGATAATTGAGGGAAACAAGACGTATTATACCAACAATTCAGGAACTGCATATATTTACACAAATTCAGGTAATTATAGCTTATATGCGAAGTATGGAAACAGCATAAGTTCGATCTCCAAGATTTCCTTCGATAAATTGGGGGAGAACACGACTGTGAACCTAACTCTCGTTCCGGGCGCGCAAGTGAACATATATGTAAATAGCTATGGGTCCAGTTCATTAACGGTATATAAAAACGGAGATTTGTCCAACCCAGTTTTACTTAACCGGAACGGAAGCGGTTTTTCAGGCATATTAGGTTCCGGTTATTATGTTGTATATGACACATACAAGAATCAAACCGTTTTTAGTCCCATCAATGTTTATCAGAGTACCTCCTTCACTCTGCACGCCCGCTCCTCAGAGGATATTACCGTTATTCCCTATGGGATTAATTTCACAGCATTTACTGGAACAAGTGTGGTATTCAGTAATGGGGTAGAAATTTATCAAAGTTTTTCAGGTTCCGGCCCACTTTCATATCTCCTTCCAAGCAATGCCACATACGGATTTTATTTACAGGGAGTAGCGGTGGGGGTTAATTATTATTCTTCAGAAACATATAACATATCAAGCAATCATAATGTTGTAATGCCAATGGCCAAAGGTTCTGCAGTTTCCGTTGGGGTTTATAATCCATCAATTGCTGAGATATTTTCCTCAAGTTCTGCCGTCACTAATGGTGTAGTATTCCTTTATCAATACGGTCATTTACTGGCTGTAACTCACATATCTTCAAGTGGGTATGCTACTTTCATATTGGGGGCAGACACATCAGGCATAACCGCAAAAGCTTATGCGGACGGTTTTTCCACCAATGTTAGTTCCATAAGCAAAAACTCACAAATTCCATTAAATGTTATTACCTCAAGGGTTACCATCAATTTCATATCAAGTAATGGTGGTGCCCCACTCGACGGTACCTTAAACCTGACTTCTTTAAACATCTTTAATGAAAACATAGTCAACGGAAATACTACATTCACAGTTCCCGTAGGCACGTATTATACCAAGATAGTTGGTGGAAATCAAATAGTTATCGACAACACATCATTACTGACATTTACCTCATCGGAAAGAGCTATAAACATTAGTTACTCCAGTCTGGTTCATTTATCAGTCATTGGGAGTGTGAACGATTATTTATTTAATTATACGTCTTCGTATACCTCACCACTTGTAAATTCTTCGCTGGTAAATCCCGGTTATTACGTGCTATATTCTTATAATTCTAATGGCAGAGCCAACATTTCCTTGTTGCATTTAAGATCTAACACAACAGTATCTCCGTTGTTCAAGAAGGCATATGTTCTAAATGTAGAGTTTCCAGCAAACACTTCTGGTGGGAATATCTTTCTATCTACCACTATAGGGAAATTTATTCTTAACAGCACTAACCTAGTTCTTCCAGTTGGGACATACACACTGTATTACGAAAGACACGTATCAAATTCTACCGGTGAATATTATTTATCGTCAACACCGCAGACAATTTATCTTGATCAAAATTCAACAATTCTTCTGTCAGTGAATTCAATGAAGTTCAAAACAACCGTCAATGGTTCAGTGGATCTTGGAGGTCTACCAATATCTGCAACTAACATATCAGTTTTTGAGAATGGATCTTTGATTGAATCTGTAAATTCAAATGGAAATGGTCAATTCACTTTATCCTTGTCAGAGGGTAATTTCACATTGTACGCCTTTAACAGAAATTTAAAAATAGCAGACATAAGTACTCTTTCAATCGGTTACTTCCAGTCTTCATTTAATATTTCACTGGAGTTGCATAATGCTTACGAGACATACGTATACACATCTGTAAGCAAGCAACTTATTACAAACAGTGTTAATATTAGCACTTCATCTCAACTGATTAGTGTATTTTCAAACGGCAAGCCAGTATTTTTACCACTTGGAAACTACACATTCCAGTCCTATACTTCAACATCATTCAAGGTGGCAAATGTTACGTTTTATCAGAAATTTACGGGGAGCATCACTAAATACGTTAATGAAACATCCTACGTGCAGCTAATTCTAGCAAAGGAAGTTATTGGCAATATAAATTTGACTCAATCGGTCGTACCTAAGTATAATGAAACGAATAGTTCTGTAAATGTAAACTTCACCCTAAAAAATATGCTTAACACACCAATCAACCTCACTCTTTCCTCAGGGTCTTCAAACTGGAAGATCAGTTTTAATAGAAGCAAAATCACTAATTTTGGGATTGCCCAGAGTGTGAATATTTCGGCAACATTATCTGCGAGGAATATGGTACCAGGTGGAATTGATAATGTACCTTTGGAATTAAGTTCCAATGGATATTCATCAATGGATAATCTAAAGGTGAATGTAAGTAAATTCTATGGAGTAAATCTTACAGTTAAAAGTTCAATACTGGGATACAACAATGGTAATGGTACAATAAAATTAATATTTAAAAATACCGGAAACATTAATGAAACAGTCAATATGAGTGTACCCAATAATATAATGATAGATGGGACCTACGTTAATCTTTCCTTATTCCATGTGAATGTAACGTTTATAGGAAGCAATGGTAAACCAGTTAACGAAATAAATCTTTCATTTAATCAATCATATACCGTATACGTAAATATTATTCCGCAAAAGGATTTCAGTGCTTCGCAATTTACTAAATTTGATATATCATACGAGATTAAGCAAATCAGTGCTTCTAAATTAGCCACAGTATATGTACAATACCCGGGCATCTCCAATCTGTATAATTACGTTCACGGTCCTGGGATAATCGCTAATTACAGTAGCAATCCCGTGGGCACTTTGGAATATGGGATAATATTTTTAGTCTTAGTTGTATTGGTCGGGTTCGTTGCAATCGCGATTAAGGGGAGGAAAATGAAATGAATTTCATAAAAACAGTAGCACTTGTATCAGTAATTATTCTTTTATTCTCAGTTCCAATTGCCATGTCATCTCAATCCAAGGCATCTAACGGGTCTTTCAGTGCCACAGCTACATTTAACGTAGGACACGGTGCAACCTCGGTAGTTCCGAAAGTCTTAGAAAGCCAGCGTTTTCAGATATATGTAAATGCAACAAGAGGATATAGCAATTATAGTGCAACACTTATAGTAGGGGCTGATTATGATATCGGGCTGAGTCCCAATGTTCCGGATCATAAGACATCTAAGAACGGTTTCTTTGAATTCAACGTTACTGCACCAAACACAGATAACCAATCAATAAGTGTAATGATTATTGTGAGTGCAACCTTTGGAAGCACTCCAGTTGAAAAGATCCTTACTTACTCCATACAGGTCTATAAGGCAGTAACATTCTATGCTGTTATAACTGATGGAAGTGGATCTCCATATTACAACATAACTGTATATTTCCAAATTGGGAGTATAAATAAAACAACACAGGTATCTAAGATATTACCCGGTCAGAGTGAGCTTGTGAGTGTAAATATTCCTGACTATCTGCTAGGGTCGGGAGAATATACTGTTGCGGTTGGAATAACTAATGCTTCTGTATTTCACGACGTAAATGTTAATTATAAGAGTACGTTCTATGTTGGTAATCCTCCAAATTATGACTGGATCTACTACTTTGTTGCTCTAGCAGCAGTAATTATGATAATCCTGTTCCTGGCTGCAGGCAAGAGGAAATTAACACCCGGTCTCCCTAAATGGAAGAACAGAAGGCAAAAGAAGAAACAATAATCAAACAAAACTTTTTATCGTTGTAAACTCCATATCAATACTGTTTTTCTTTTTTGTATTTTTAATGATGGGGCCATTTCTTTTGAACTCTTCAATATTGGCAATCCTCGCCGCTGAAAGGGCGTTGTTATGAGTTTTATGGGGCATACTTGTTCCACTTTCATCCACAACTTCCATAGGAATTATCTGCCCACTAAGTTTTAATAAAATTCTTTCCATATTTGGTTTGTCTCCATCCCCTATTCTGATTATTGTCTGAACTGATTCATAATCCGAAATAATCTTTTTTACGGTCGCCTCAATTTTACATATTTCTGAAAGTTCAAAAGCTTCAACAACTATGCCGTCACCTATTGCTGCTATCCCCGGTTTAGGACCAGGATCAATTCCTATGGTTATCTTTTCAAATAAGTTCTTGCCCATCAATCTGGGAATTGATTTTCTTACGGCAGAAAGTGCGTCATTGTCGAAAATCTGCCTTTCGCTGAATTGTATGTCTTCTCTATGGCTTATTATAACAACGATCTCCTCGCCAATATTTTCTGGGTCCTCAATAGATGAAAATGGCATTTCCCGCTCTCTCAATATCTTCAACACTCTATAGTAGAATCTTGGATTCCTTGAGTAAATCCCAATTTTCCCCATTCAAAATATCAACACTTAATGCTTTTAATATTTTTCTATATTTTCCATTTGCTTTCCTATCAGCTCGTCGGCCAGCTCTATGAATTGTCTTTCTGTGCCTCTTGGAATGCTGCCGCCTGCAGCAATATCATGGCCTCCACCACTCCCGCCAACCCGGGCTGTACATTCCTTCATGACTATGGAAAGATTTAATCCTCTTTCCACCATTTTTCTGGTTCCCCTTGAGGAAATAAGAGTAAAATTATCTCCAGCGTTAAAACCTATGACTGGCCTGGTTTGATCGGCTAGATATAGCATCAAAATACCTGATATTGCTCCTGCCATTTCGGAGCCTGGTGCATAAAAAAATTGTAAGTTCTTTTCAATTTCGAGGGACTTACTTGAACGCAATACATAGTCAATTAGTCTGGTCTGGTAAATTTTTTTATTCTCAATCAGTGAATTTTTCAGAGTCCCATTACCCAAAAAATATTCTACGGGAATCGCATTTTCTCCATTCTTTCCATTTGCATCTATTAAAAGAGAAAGTTCATTGGAGCTGAACCCGTTATCGAAAAAATATTCTTCATTCTCAAGATATGACATTGCCTCGCTTTGGCATCCCTGTGAAGCAAGCTTGTAAGACAAATACAAACCAAGCCTTCTTATTTCTTCTTTTGTTAGATCTTCCATTTTTTTCTTGCCATCAATTTTCAGTTCATTGAGCAAATTGTTCACGGCTGTATTGGATCCGGTAAGGTCCTTGAAAAAGGGATCAAGTGAAAATACTATTGAGTCAGTAACACTCTCGCCGTGCAGATTTAAGCCCTTTCTCCTATCCAAATTTATTCCATAGGTCTCAATTAAGGATTTATTGACACCTCTGAATCCTCCCATGTCCTGTTTATCCGATATACAACCAGATATCATAAATGGCAGAAGATCTGAATTTCTTTCATCCACAAAAACTGAGAAAATATAGGCCATAGTTGCACCACATGCCTCTCGTGTGCCATCGATTCCATAATCCCTTGCATTTATATTGATTGCCCATTCAGGTGATTCGGAATAAAAGTGATGATCAAGTACCAGTACATTTTTTGTTTCCTCTGGAAGGAAACTGAGCTGATCTGAACCACAATCAACAAAAATTGTAGGTATTGACTCTTCTTCCAAGTATCTTTTCGAGAAACCATCTTGCGAGAGCTCCTTAATGAAACCAAGATGAAATTTCTTATTATTCCTCTTCATCAAGTTTGTTAAAATTATTGCCGAACTTGTTCCATCACCATCATAATGAGCCAATATACGAAAGTAGTCAAAGGAGTGGAAAAAATTGGACCCTTTTTGTAAAATGTTTAGAAATTCTTGGTTGAGGATTTCCTCGAGGTGCGACTTCATAATACTTTATTTAATTCCCATTCTTTTGAGAGGTATCCATTTTCTTTATAATATCTTACAAGTCGAAGCATTTTTGCCATTAGGAGATTTCTTTTCCTGCCATTATTCAAATCGTTCTTGTTTAATTCCATATGCTTAGTAACTCTCTTATATTTTGTAATTAAAGCCATAAGATCTTCAGGAACGTCCGGGTTCATATTCTTCTCAGACAGCACATCTCCAATTTTTTTATGGGTTATGTATCTCAGTTTGGGTATGCCATACGAATCTCTTAACCTAATACCAATTTGAGATGCAGTTAATCCTTCCTTCCTGAACTGAACGACCATTTCCTCAATTTCTTCTGGACTCATCTCTACCCAATCATGACCTATCCCATAATATGTATTTCTTGATCCTGATTTTCCCCTCTTCCTAGTATGCATTCTCGCCATGTAGAATCACGTTTTAAACCCTATTGATGTCAGGTTTATTAATCTTACACAATCCAAAGGCAAAATTTATTATTTTTGCAACACTCAATAAAATGATCCCGGATGAAGAATTATAAAATAAAGATCGGTAAGGAAACATTCATATCTGAGAAATGTTCGATAAGAGGAGATGTGACAATAGGAGATAGAACGAGTATTTTTGATTTCGTTTCAATAAGAGCAGATCTGGATGCCATAGTGGTTGGCAATGATAGCAACATACAAGATAATTGTACGTTGCATGTTGATCCAGGTTTTCCAATTAATATAGGAAATGAAGTTTCAATAGGGCATAATGCAGTTATTCACGGATGTACTATTAATGATAAATGTTTAATAGGAATGGGCTCAATCGTAATGAATGGAGTGATAGTTGGATCAGGAACTGTAATAGGGGCAGGCACTGTAATTCTGGAAAATCAAAAAATTCCTGAAAACAGTTTAGTTGTCGGAGCTCCGGGGAAAGTTATAAAAAATTCCGCTTTGTACAGAGAAATGGCCATTCAAAACGCCAGAGCTTATGGCGAACTCAGGAGAAAATATATGTCAAATGAAATTTAATCACTCCAATCGCAAACTTATATATAGATTTCTTAATCATATTTCCATGCCTCCTTCAAACTCCGTCGATATTAAAAAAAAGGTGGACTATCTCATCGAAGAATATTTTCTAAGTAAGGATTCAAGCAGGAAACGAGATATATTTATCTCAATTCTGGATATCTTCAATACTATCGAAGGGAAAGCCTTATTCAAAACCGATTCCGATTTAAGTGGGAAAATGGAGGCTCTTGGGAGAGACTTTTGGAAGGCGAGCGATCAGAGCGATTTTGAAATCTGGAAACGTTTATATAACCTGAATCAAAGAAATCCAAACTTTCAGCTATTTTATACCACATCTTTGGTAAATTCCAGAGATAAAGATGAGATCAAAAACTTCCTGAGGAGCGAGAATATAATATCTGAAATTCCTAAAGTAATTGACCAGATCGAATCAATGGCAAAAATCTCGGATTCCTGGGACTTCGCAACCTTATTTCTTTCACGAAATGGAATTTATAGCGAATTAATCTATCAGAAATATTCCGAAAATGCCACTCCGGTTTTAACAAAAATAATTGTAGAAAATTTAAGAAAAAGTGGAAGGGAAAAATATATCGAAGAATTCATGGCAGTTCTGTCCAGTTTAAATCCGGATGATATCGAATCTACGATACTTTATTTGGAATCTCTTGCAAGAAATCAAAAGATTCAGGTCCTCAGGATACATCTTCTGTCGCTGGATCTTGATAAAATAAGAGAGGAAGACATACTCTCCAGATTAATGCCACTTTACTATGAAGCAGGGCTTTATGATCAGGTAATGAATATTTCTTCACGCATCCTTACAGTGGCAAGTCACAATCAGATAGCCATTGAACTTAGAATAAGAGCACTGAATCAGCTCGGAGAAGATGAACAGGTCGTCAAAATTTTTGGAGACTACGCAAACATAGTGGAAAAGAATGAAGTAAATTTAAACGCATTTTTTAACTCTGCTTATAATATTAATGCGTATGCACTTCCTTTACAGATTATTGAAGGTCTAGATGAGAAGACCAGGGAGAGAATTTCCATTAGGATATGGGAAATTAAATTTTTGTTGATAGCAGGTAATAAAGATAAGGCTGAGAAAATAGCCCAGAAAATATCATTAGATAAAATCTCGGATCCAGAAGTTCTTAAAATAAAGGCTTTACTGAAAAAAGATGCGGATAAGGATGGAGACTTTATTAAGACCGCCAAAAAATATATTGAGGCAAATCCACACGATATCAAGTTCATTAAAGATTTTCTTAAAAGAGCACTGGAATCCAGGAACTATACGGAGGTCACATCCTTATTGGGATCAAACCCAGACTTAAAGAAAGATAATGAGATTCAGAACATTTACATTATTTCGTTAATCAATATCAACCAAATAGATTCAGGAGCAAAAGAATTAAAGGAAATGGGCATTGAAAAAATGCAATATGAAACGTTTTCTTCGTTTCTCAGAGTTTGTAGAAATGACAAGGCATTTTCCATATTATCCACGGAAATGAATTCTGGAGAAGAAAATATTATGGCCTTATACAGAATCCTTAAAGGAATCCTCCTCAACAACACACTGGAGGTTCGCGATTTCATGACCATACGAGATAAAATTGGGAGCGACATATCTGGGGCAATATCCTTAATCTATCCGAGTGATTCAGCAAAAAACCTGAATGCTTTGTCCGAATTGGAGAAAAAAGTAGAAAAAATAATACATGGTGATCTGGATGAAGATTTACCGGAGTTTATCTATCCTGCCGTGAAGTTCAGCATTGCGAAACACAATATGGGTAAAGCCAGGGAAATTATTTCAAAATATGAAAATAATCAAGACCCGTTTGTATATTACTACAAAAGCATCATTTTTGAAATAGAGGGAAACGAAAAGGAATCACGGAAATATATAGAGAACGCCAGGAATATTTTCGGTTCAAATCTGATTCAGGCGCAGTATCTTAGGAAATTTGAGTCCGATCTAAATATGGATGAGATTGTGAAAATTCTGGAGGGCATAAGCAAGAATGGTGGCATATCCTTGGTGGATTTTGACCAACTGAATGAAAGGATTGTTAATTCTGACGAAACGGTTAAAGGCAATATTGTTGATATGATCGAGTATAGTTCCACAACATCAATTTCCAGTTTAAGGTTACTTAGAGATCTATCTGAGAACAATGGAAATCAGGAGGAGGCTTTAGAATTTGATCGGAAAATCTTCGAAAACACCCTTCGGAATAATGAAGATATTAAAAAATATGCAATGAGGCTAAAATCCCTGAATAAAACTGATGAAATGGTGGGTCTGGTATCAAAAGTTCACGAGGAGTCATTACCCTCTGAAAATTATGCCATTTTCGGTGATTTCTTCCTATCAGTTTCTGATTTTTCGTCATCCGTATACTATTATGAAAAAGCTTTGGCGTCGGGTGCTGACATCGAAAGATGCAAAGGAATAATCGATGCGCTTATAAAGGAAGGTAAGTATGACGAAGCGCTAAAATACACAAAGAATCTAACGATTCCTACGCCATACGAGGCGAAAGTTTATGCCGAATCTAACCGCCCAGAGGATCTATTGAAAATTCTTAAAAAATTAGACCTGAGAAGGGAATCTGATGTTAAGGGATTTGAAATAGTGTTGGATGATTACTGGAACAATAGATACATACGAAAGGCTCTCCTGGCAAAGTTTTTTCAAACGCCTAATGAAAAATTGGCAATACGGATAACGGGCTTACTGTTAGAGGAGAGGAATATTGATGATGCGTTGACTATATTAAGAAGAGTCCTAAAGGAAAAGGATCAGACTGGGGAAGCCCTTTCATATGCTATTGACCTGCTTTGTGAATATGGCAAATTCGAAGAGGCAATTGAATATGCGGTAAAATATCTAAAATCAAGGGAAACCGTGGAAAGACGGAAGAGGATATTCCTGTCAATTTCCCAAAATCTGGTTAAGTATGGCTATGAAGCTGAAGTCGTTAAAATATACCATGAATTTTCCAGCCTTCTTGATGCAGATTCGTGTATCTCAGTTATCAAGGCAC
>JAKADQ010000002.1 GCA_021820405.1 Thermoplasmata archaeon
TCATTTCCAATATAGTTGTGGGTTACTTCATAACAATGGTAATAAAGTACGTTGATTTCACATACAAAATTAGAAAGGATGAGGCTGAAGGAATAGCATGAAGATTACTGTTAGTGGCCACATAGGAAGTGGAAAAACAACAGTAGCAAAATTTTTAGGCGAAATGACCGGATATCAGGTCTATTCCGGTGGATATTTTTTTAGAAAGATGGCATCCCAGATGGGCATGACCATTGAACAGTTCAATAAATATGCTGAAACAGACAGCACCATGGATTTTAAGCTGAACAGGATGATCGAAGATTTTATAAGATCCAATGACAATATTATTGTGGAATCCAGATTGTGCGGCTGGATTGCCTATTCTGCCAAAATACCTGCCTTTAAGGTTTTTCTTGACGCACCCCTCAGTGTAAGAATTAAAAGGGTAGGTGCAAGGGAAAACCTTAAAGAACTGGAAGAAAAGGTAAGGATGAGGGAAGATTCAGAAAATTTCAGATTCAAGGAATATTTCAATTTCGATATGGATGATAGGAGTATATATGATGCAGTAATAGATACCACTGAAGGTGGAGCAGAATATGTTGCAGAAAAAATCTACAGCCTTGCCTTTCCCGATGGAAGATGAAGGATGTTTTATATGTATTGATAAGCCCAAGGGGCCCACAAGCCATCAGGTAGATTACTGGGTCAGGCAGATAACAGGCGTAGATAGGGTAGGCCATGTTGGGACTCTTGATCCCCAGGCAACCGGCCTACTTGTAATGGCCATGGGGAAGGCCGTAAAACTTGTGGAGATTGCACATGAACAGCCAAAGGAATATATTGGATCAATGAAGCTCCACGGAGATGCGGATGAAGGGAGTATAAGGGAAGCGTTTAACATTTTCAAGGGATCAATTTACCAGCTTCCGCCATTAAAAAGTGCTGTGGCCAGAAGGGTCAGGGAGAAAAAAATATATGAACTTGAGATACTGGAAATTGAAGGAAGGGATATTCTTTTCAGGGTAAGATGTGAATCTGGAACCTATGTGAGGACGCTTTGCCTTGATATTGGTTATTATCTCGGTACAAAGGCAAATATGACAGACCTGAGAAGAATCAGTACAGTACCATTCAAAGAAAAGGATGCGATCACCCTTCAGCAGTTGAGCGACTATATGGCTCTGGCCAATGAGGGGAAGGACAGGATGCTCCGATCTGTAATATTTTCACCATCCTATCTTCTCTCGCCCTATGCAAAAATAATTGTAAAGGAATCTGCAATAGGAACAATTTCCCACGGATCTGACCTTTACCCGGGAGGTTTAAGGGCGATTATAGGTGAACCACTGGCAGGGGACAGGGTTGGTGTTTTTTCTGAAAGCGGAAAGCTTGTGGGTACAGGAAAGATGTTAATATCCCACAACCAGATCATGGACACAAAGATCCTGGACTTTGACAGGGTTTTTGTGGATCCGGAACCTTCAAAGCTAAGGAAAACTCAGGAAAAGGATAAACTGGGGGAAAGAGAGAAACCCAGGGAAGTGAGAGCATTTGGTCAGAAGGAAAGGAAATCCAAGGATTACGGGAGTTCCAGACAGGCGGACAGAAGAAGGGAGGATTATAAAAATTCAGCAAACAGATCACAGGGAAATTCCCGCAGGGATTGGGGCAGAAACAGGCAGGGAAGGAGATAATTCAATGGCTGCATATAGAAAATGGTATGGAAGGAATGCCGACGGGAGATTGGAATATTATAAAGGTCTGGAGGGAGATACGTCGGAAATATTCAGGAAGCTGTCAGAAAATGTGGAAATAGAGACAGCGGAGGAAAAGCCTCAACCTATGCCTGATCTGCGAACAGCCATGATTGAATATGGACGAATTCAGCTCAAAAAATCTCTTGGGGAAGACTGGGCACTGGTGAAGATGATCAATGTATATTTCTCCATGGATGAAATAATAAACACTCTTTACGAAAAATCCCTTGCCCTTTCACTCCTATTGGGGAATCATAGCGATAAGTCAGTATTTTTTCGCCAGATGATAGAAAGCGGCAACTCTGGCATGGAAACTATTGGCAGGATGGGTACGGAAATGATCCTGGAGAAGGATCGCCTATGGAATGAAATCGAAAGAAGAACACAGGAGATTCTTCCGGGGGCATGCCATCTTGCAGGTACTGCAACGGTTTGTGAACTTCTGGCCCATTTCGGAAGCCTTGAGAGGCTGGCCATGGCAAGATCCTCATCCATTCAGATGGCCGGTGCAGAGAGATCACTTTTTATAAGCAAAACAAAGGGAGTCAGGAATCCAAAGTATGGACTCATATATAAAAGCAGGATGGTTGCCTCTGCGCCTCCTGCAAAAAGGGGGAAGGTTGCAAGAAAACTTGCGGGAAAACTCTCCATATGTATAAGATCGGATTATTTCAGAAACCCATTAAAGGAAGAAATAATTGATAAAATGATACAGTCCATATCTCAGAGTTGATCCAGAGTTGTCTGCTTTTCTTCCATTTCTCCCTCAACCCTGAGGGGATATCTCCCTGTAAGGCACCCAAGACACAGTTCCATATCCCCCATACCTATGCTTTTCTTCAGACCTTCAATGGAAAGATATGCCACAGAGTCTGCACCAATAGATTCTGCAACCTCTTTTTCATTCTTATTCAGGGCAATGAACTGATCCCTTGTTTTCATATCAATCCCAAAGTAACAGGGTGCAACAATTGGAGGGGATCCTATTCTGACGTGAATTTCCTTTGCACCGGCATTTCTGAGTATGGATATGATCCTTTTCATTGTTGTCCCCCTTACTATGCTGTCATCCACCAGCACGATTCTTTTTCTATCCACAACGCTTCTTATGGGGTTCAGTTTTATCTTTACTGCAATATCCCTGTTAGTTTCTCCTGGAATTATGAAGGTCCTTTCTGAATACCTGTTCTTGAAAAGACCCTCGCTGTATTGAATACCTGTTGCCACGGAATATCCCAGGGCCTGTGTTCTGCCGGAATCTGGTACGGGTATTACAATATCAGCCTCCACAGGGGATTCTTCTGCAAGTTCCATTCCCATCCTCAGCCTAGTGTCATATACCTCCTTTCCATCTATTATGCTGTCCGGCCTGGCAAAATATACCCATTCGAACATGCAGTGGGCCAGTCTTGTGGCGGGATTCCTGATGAGAACGTTGTATGTCCCGTCTGAAAATTCTATTACCTCTCCGGGATCAACATCCCTTATTATGGTTCCACCCAGTACATCTATGGTGGAGCTTTCTGAAGCCACAACATAACTGTTTCCGACCTTTCCAAGAATTAGGGGCCTGAAACCCATGGGGTCACGAATGGCGTACATCTTTCCCTGAATGAGAAGGATTGCAGAATAGGAGCCCTTTAGAATATCCATTGCACTCCTTAATCCTGCCTTGACTCCCTTAAGTTTTATTTCCCTTGCAATAATGTTTAACATCACCTCTGTGTCTGTCTTTGTTAAAAAGGGTACACCCTTCTCCTTAAGTTCTTCTCTCAACTCATTATGGTTTACAATCTCCCCGTTATGGGAAAGCGCCATATCTCCATTGGATGTTGAAATTAAAAATGGACCCGCTCCTGTAAGATTCTTCTGACCAGCCGTAGAATATCTGTTATGCCCTATGCCAGTGGTGCCCTCTGGGGTCTGCCCTTTCTCAATATAGGGCTTAAAACCCTCAAAAACATATCCATCAACCTTCAGAAGGTTTATTCTTCTCCCATCAAATACTGCCACACCAGAGGCCTCCTGACCCCTGTGCTGAAGTGTCCTCAGAGAAATGTAAAGTTTTTCAAAGGCTGAATCCGTGCCGTAATAACCAACTACGGCACAGTTCTCACTTGGTTTTAGCCCAGTTATAGGATCGCAACTTTGGGGCTGGGAAGCCACAGTGAGCGCACCTCTTTTCTCTTACATGGTAAGAGTGGTGTCCACATCTTCTGCATCTGATGTGAACCTTCTTATTATTCATTTTACCCATTACTGCTGTTCCATTACTCATTGTTCATCACCTTTTGATGGAGATACAAATATTACATTATCCCCCCTTACGAGAATCCTGCTATGGAATCCCTTAGCCTCTCCATTTATTATCTCACTGGCATTCTTCAGCACGAGATTCATGTAGACGTCATTTCCTTCGAGAATACCTGAATATCCTCTATTACCCTTAACGTCGACAAGAACATTCTTTTCAACTGAATTTCTCAGAACATCCAGTGGTTTATTTCCTGTATCCGGATTTTTTGGCATATTAATTAAGGGCTTATTGAACTGCAATATAAAAAAATATCTAAACAATGGGGCCAAAATACTTTTTTAAAAATATCACAATTATATGATAGCTCATTTTTCCACTCAAAGGACTGGATTGATCCATGACTTTTTCGATTCATTTCTAAATAAATACTTATATGGATAATGAATACTGGTAAAATCAACACTTAAGGTGTATAATTAAGGGTGAATGTAGTGAAAATGCCAAAAAACATAAAAATGTACTGCAAATACTGCAAGGAGCATACCAATCACGAGGTTGAGAGGGTAAGAAAGAGAAAGGCAAGTGAGCTGAGGGCAGGACAGAGGAGATTCAGAAGAGCTACATCTGGTTTTGGAGGTTTCCCGAGGCCTAAATTTGAGGGAAGGGAGAAACCAACAAAGAGGATAAGCATTAGATATAGATGCCTTAAATGCAAGAAGGCTACAACAAGCCCAACACAGAGGGCAAAGAAATTCGAGATTGTGGAGGTAAGATAATGGCAGAGAAAGAGATGAAAAAGCTGAAGGGAAAGTCAAACAAATTCATTAAGATAAAATGCTCAGACTGCGGAAATGAGCAGATTACCTTTACCAGAGCATCAAGTGTTGTTGTTTGCCATATTTGCGGTGCGGAAATTGCAAGACCAACCGGTGGCCTTATTAAAACATCCGGAGAAATAGTAGAAGAATACTGATTCCCATGGACAATGTAATGCCTGAGGAAGGAGATCTGGTAGTAGTTACCATTCAGAAAGTGGATAAGTTCAGTGCAGATGTTAAGCTGGATGAATATCCCGATGTAAATGGATATATACACATATCTGAGGTTGCAAGTGGTTGGGTTAAATTCATCAGGGATTACCTCAGAGAAGGCCAGAAAACTGTATGCAAAGTTCTTCAGGTGGATCCAAAAAGGCGTGTTGTAGAACTTTCCCTCAAGAGGGTTAATGAACATCAAAAAAGGGACAAAATCTCCCAGTGGAAAAACGACCAGAAGGCAGAAAAACTATTGGAAATTGTTGCCCAGTCATTGAAAAAAAAGCCAGAACAGTGTATGGAAGAGTTCGGTAACGAACTTATAGAAAGGTTTGGGTCCCTGTACGAAGCATTTGAAGAAGCATCCAGTGAGGGGGATGAGTTCCTCAAGGGCACAAGGGCAAAGTGGAGAACTGTATTTATTAAAATTGCCCAGCAAAATGTAGCATCCCCCTTTGTCAAAATAGGTGGCAAAATAGAGATGTACTCTCTTGCCTCTGATGGTATAGAAAAGGTGAAGGAATCCCTTGCAGCAGGGAGGGCTGACAGTGTGCAGATACAGTATGCTGGTGCTCCAAGATACCTCATAAAGGTAAGAAGCAGAGAATTCAAGGAAGCGGAAGAGATTTTGAAAACATCCATCCAGAACATCCAGGATGCATCGAAAAAACTGGGAGTTTCCTTTGAATTTGAAAGGGAAAGTAAGGAGAAATGAAGGGAATAATTAAGAAATGCCCGGAATGTGGAACATACACCCTTAAAGATATTTGTCCCAAATGTTCCCATCCCACAAGGCTTGCAGGACCCGCAAAGTATTCAACCACCGACAAATTTCAGAAATACAGGCTTGAGGAGATGGAGGATGAATTAGATGGATAGAATAATTGTTAAAAAGTTAGATACGGATATTGCAGTTGAAAGCTCACCGGTTCTTATTTGCGGGCTTCCTGGCATAGGAAATGTTGCACGGCTTACCGTGGATTATATCGTGGACAAATTGAAAATGACAAAGATATATGATATCTTTTCCACCCATCTACCTGCCCAGGTATTTGTTAACGCTGATGGCACAGCGTCCCTTCCCAGAAACAGCGTGTATTTTAAAAATATTTCAAAGAAAAAGAGCCTGATGGTATTCACAGGGGATTTTCAGGGAAATACCCCCGAAGGCCAGTATGAAATAAGTGAAACAATTCTTAACATTGCAAAGGAATATGGTGTTAAAACAGTTTATACGCTTGGAGGCTATGGCATTGGAAAACTTGTTGAAAACCCAAGGGTACTGGGAGCCGTGACTGACACCAAAATCAAAAAGAAACTGGAAAATGCAGGCATTGTGTTTTCAGAAAATGAGCCTGGTGGTGGAATTATTGGATCTGCAGGCCTCATAATGGGCATGGCAGGGGAATTTTACGGCATGGATGCTGCATGCATAATGGGAGAGACATCTGGATATTTCACAGATCCCAAGGCGGCACTGGCACTAATAAGAACTCTTTCCTCACTTATCGGTTTCAGAATCAGTACAAAGGAGATAGAGGAGAGGAGTAGAAATATTGAGGAGCTAACAGAAAAGATGCAGGGAGAAATGCAGGAAAAGAACCAGAAGGATGATCTTGGTTATTTCGTGTAATTCTTAATTGCCAACAAGGGGGCAGTTCCACGTTTCAAAAATTATGATTTTTTCATATTTGCCTATCCAGTTATATCCTGGAAAGGCGCAGTCATATTTGGCAATATTTTAATGTAGCTGTTGAAAAAATCTGGGAAAATTTAAAAATGGCCTTTTAATATAAATTTATGAAAAACGAGACAAGTTTTTCACCATCAGCAATGTTTAAAGTTATGGTAATTTCTGCAGCCTTAATTCTTACAGTTACAATGCCCCTAATTACCGTCCATTCTGGAAACCCTGTTTCAATGGAAAATAAAAGTAGCAGTTCCTCATATTATCCTCTATCTAACAGTACAAATTCTAACAAAATAGGTTCCTTAAAATACAACCTGAATATGATTAACAATACATTATCCACTGGAAACATTAGTGGACTTCAGGGAGAATATCCCTTTAATGACGTGTTTGTTAAATCCACAGGATATATTTATGTCATGGATAGATCTTCAGATACCCTATCTGTCATTAACGGGTCAAGTAATGAGGTTATTGGGTTAATACATACCGGAGTCTTTCCGAATGCAGCTACCTATGACACCAAAAATGGGAACTTATATGTTGTAAACTATTTTTCAAGGAATGTTTCTGTTATCAATGTATCCACGGGCAGGGTTGTTAAATCAATTTCGGTAGGGTTGTATCCCTATGGTCTTACCTATGACTCCGACAATGGTTTCTTATATGTTGTCAATGAATTATCAGACAATGTTTCCATAATTAATGGCTCAGGCAACAGGATTGTGGCAACAGTACACGTGGGAAATGTGCCACTGTGGGACATTTTTGATTCAAACAACGGGAATGTATATATATTAAATTCAGAGTCAAACAATTTATCTGTTATTAACGGCACCACAGACAAAATTGCAGGTTCAATTTATACAGGCATCCCTTATGCCACAGCGGGCATTTTTGACCCGGAAAATGGATATATATACATAACAAGTTTACAAAATTGTGTGGGGGTTATAAACCCATCTGACGGGCAGTTGATTAAAACAATTCCTGTGGGGCAAACACCATCATCGCTTGCACTTGATCCATCTAACGGGAATATTTATGTTGTCAATCAGCTTTCCAACAATGTTTCCGTCATCAGTACTCAGACACAATCAGTGAAATATTCAATTTCTGCGGGGGCGAATCCATATGGGGACGCATTCGATCCAATGAACGGATATTTATATGTAACCAGCCAGGGATCTAATGATGTATGGGTAATCAATGTTTCAAATGAAAGTTTAGTCACAAAAATTTTAATAGGTATGTACCCGGCTGGAATAGGCTACGATTCAAGTAATGGAGAAATATATATTGCTGATGAAAGATCCAATAGCGTCTCTGTCCTTAATACAAGCACAGACAGGATAGTGAAAAATATTAAAGTTGGTCTAATGCCCTTTGGAATAGCTGTTGACTCAATTAATGGAAATATATATGTTTCAAACAGGGTCTCAAACAATGTTTCTGTGATTAATGGGTCAACCAATAAGGTTGTATACAGTATTGAAACGGGCCTGGATCCCGAGGGGATAGTTTTTGATCCTGTTAATGGCAACATCTACGTGTCAAACGAAGGTTCAAACAATATGTCTGTGATTAGCGGTTCACAAAACAGAGTTATATCGTCCATAGATCACCTTAATGGCTACAAATACTTTTTTCCAAGGGCACCCCATACCCATGGCCTTTCCATTCAGATTGCCATAGATCCATCAACAAACTATCTATACGTTCCAAACTACTGGTCCCACAACATATCTGTGGTGGATGGTTTTACTGGCAAGATAGTAAGGACAATTTATGACAGTTTATTCCCAGATGCAGCGGTGTTTGATAAATCCAATCATGATGTGTACGTATCCAATTTTGGCTCAGAGAGCATTTCAGTCATAAGTACTGAAACTGACAATGTTACAGGTACAATTTCACTTGGGTACAGGCCATACGGCATCTCCTATGTCCCCTCAAATGGATATATTTATGTGAACAATTTTTGTTCGAATAATATTACAGTCATTAATACGACAACAAACAGTATAATAGGTTCTATTCAGGTTGGCTCCGGGCCATTCGGAAGCGTGTTCGATCCAGATCATGGATATATGTACGTAACAGATTTCAGTTCAGGTGAAATAAGTATAATATCCATCAGCCCGGTTCAACAAAAGGGTCAATCTCCAACCATATATGAAGTTCTGGGGATTGCAGGCACAGGGCTGGCCATTGCAGCCGCCGGTGTAACACTGTTTTACATGAAGAAAAAGAAAATCAGCTGATTTTTTATTTGTTTAAATTTCACAATATTATTTATAAAAAATACGGGTAGACGTATTCCAAAATAGTTGAATTCAAATTAAAAATACACTTTTAAAGTTCAATAAAAGAATTTAAAATAATGCTTTAAAAATCATTTTTTCATATTTGATAATGCCTGAACACGATTCCCTTGAATTCATCCACAAGGACCATCCAGAGGAAACATATTGCAAGAACTGCAATGACGAATACGGCTGATATGGGTGTAACAAGTATGCCTTTCCATGCAATCAGGGAAACAACAATTATGTCCATTATGGATGCAGTCAAAAGATATTTGGAGGGCCTGGATTTCCAGAAATGGCTTCTGTCTCTTACCATGTATACAGTAAACTGACCCGAAAATACAAGCATAAGAAAGATGTATGTCTGAATCTGAGGGTGAGTGAGGTGGAAAATGAGGCCTGTCCAGAGCACAAAGAAACTTTCCACCACAATCATAAGTGCAAGTGATGCAGATGAACCAACCAGAGATCTCACATTCCATTTTTCAGGCTTTTTGGAGGAACTTACATTGTCTGTTGATATGGACATTGTCACAAAGTCGTTTGCAAATAGAAGGAGGATTATGTCAAAGGGTGTGGTTACAAAGAAGCCCACTATAAAGAATGAAAGTGTAAGAAATATTGCCACCTGAACAGTCTTTATGATCTTGTTCAGCGTATATGTAAGCATCCTCTGGAATATCTTTCTTCCATCAACAACCGCAGCCACAATATCTTCTAAACCTTCATGGGTCAGAACTATGCTCGCAGAGGCCTTGGGCACATCTGAGGCATTGGAAACTGCTATTCCCACCTCAGCCTGTTTCAGTGCAGGGGCGTCATTGACACCATCGCCTGTCATTCCTGTAATATGGCCCTTTCCCTGCAACTCCTTAACAATGTTGAATTTATCTTCTGGATATACTTCAGCAACAACGTCACAGTTTTCGATCTGCTCCTTACCAGATCTGATATCATTCACACTGCAGCTGTGATCCCCGATGCCAACCTCCCTTCCTATTTCGCCTCCAATGGCAGAGGAATCTCCAGTAATCATTTTTGGCCTTATTCCCATCTCCTTGAGTTCTGAGATAAACTTTGCCGAATCTTTCCTTGGTGGATCATAAAGGGGGATGAGTCCGAGGAATCTTCTCTCATTCTCCCCAATGACGGACACCCCTAGGGTCCTGAAGCCCTTTCCGGCAAGTTCCTTAACCCTGTCTAAAATCTCTCCCTTATTTTCAACATCGCACATTCCCACAATGATCTGGGGTGCGCCCTTCATGATAAGAAATTCACCGGAATCCGACTCAATCTTTGCCTCAGTTCTTTTTATGGCAGGATCGAATGGAACGAACTCCTTTCTTGTAATATTGGGTATATTAAATCCATTCTTTCTGGTGTAGTCAATAACTGCAAGATCGATGGAATCCATTGTGGATGCATCAGAGGCTATGGTGGCGTAATACATCAGATCGTTAACAGTTCCGCTGTAAACAACTGGATCACTTACAGAAAGCCTGTTCTCCGTTATAGTTCCTGTCTTATCAAGGCATAGTGTATCCATGGATGCAGCGTCCTCCACCGATGTGAGCCTTGTAACAAGCACACCCTTATGGGAAAGATCCAGAGCGCCTATGGCCATAGCCATTGTGAATGTGGCAGGGAGTGCAACAGGCACAGACGCAATCAAAACAACCAGAGAGAATGGAATCACATCTGTCAAACTGATGCCCCTGTATACGGAATAGATCAACAGAACAACTATGAGTGAAAGATCCATAATTACAAGATATTTTACGATATCCAGTATGAGGGTTTCCAGATGGGATTTTGCACCGGCCACATTTACAAGCTGGGCAGTCTTTCCAAATATGGTGGAGGAACCCGTGGCTGCAACAACACCGGTTGCCTCACCTCTTTTCATTACTGAACTTGAATACAGAACATTTTCCTTAACCTTCTTCACTGGCATGGATTCCCCTGTGAGCATGGACTGGTCTGCCTGGCATTCCCCATCCATGATTTTAACGTCAGCAGGTACAATATCTCCCATTCTCAAGTGCACAATATCCCCGGGAACAAGAGAAGAGGCATCCACAGTCTTCCAGCTGCCGTTTCTCAGTACCCTTGCTGAAACAGTTATTCTCTTCTTCAGAACCTCTATGGCATCCTGTGCTTTCATCTCCTGCAGATAGGAGACAATGGCGTTAAAAACGAGAAGGAAAAGAATGATATACATATCAAGGTACTTGCCAAAGAAATATGTCAGAATTACTGTAATTTCGAGCATCCATGGAACAGGGGCCCAGAATTTCATGGCAAATTTTACCACAGGGCTGACCTTTTTTTCATTTATTACATTTGGCCCATATTCTTTTATTCTCCTTGCAGCCTCTTCATCGGTGATTCCGCTGGCACCTGCCTTCAGTCTGTCAAGCGTTGCCTGGATATTTTCGGTTTCAAGCCCATCTGCCATATGGGTATAATGTTTATACAATAAAAACAGTTCAGGCTTAAATATAAAGTATGGAATCACTCAAACCACGTAAGTGGTTTTTCCATGTGTTACAATAACTTTGTTCATAATTTTTGCAGGTTTCTCTAATAATGGCAAATGCAAATGGGTTTCACAGAGGAAAAAACACTTTAAAGTAGAACACATGATGAGTTATGCCTGGAAGAGCAAAAAAAGAGGAGTATAAGCAGGTATCTGTATCTGAGTTCTTTGAGAAGAACAGGCATATTTTAGGTTTCGATTCTGCACAGAAGTCCCTTTTCATGATTGTCAAGGAAGCTGTGGACAACTCTTTAGATGCATGTGAGGAAAGGGCAATATTGCCTGAAATTAAGGTAAGGGTTGATAAGGTAAAGGATGACATATTTAGAATAACTGTGGAAGATAATGGTCCAGGGATTGAAAGAACTGTTGTTCCAAGGGTATTTGGTCAGTTGCTGTATGGCTCAAGGTTCCATGTTCTCAGGCAAACAAGAGGCCAGCAGGGATTGGGCATTACCGCTTCGATTTTATACGGCCAGAGCACCTCTGGTGAACCATGCATCATAACTACAAAGCGCAGGGAGGATGAGGTTGCCTTTCACTTTGTAATGGGGATTGATGTGAGATCAAATAAGGCTGATCTGAAAGTGGAGGAGCCCATAATATGGGACAGGGAATCCGGAACATCCATCACCATAACCGCAAAGGGAAGATATGTTACAGGAAAACAGTCCATAATGGAATATTTGAAGGAGGTTGCAGTGGTGAATCCAAATGCAAGGATTCAGTTCACAGATCCAGAGGGAAAAACAGTAATATTTGAAAGGTCCATAAATGAACCTGCAAAGCCTTCAAAGCCAACAAAGCCCCATCCCTATGGGATAGAGCTTGGAGAACTCCTTTCACTTTCTCAATTCACTGAAGCTTCAGATATTGTAAAGATGCTTGCCACAGAATTTTCAAGGGTAAGTGAGAATTCTGCCACAGAGATTGTACAGAAGGCGGGAGTAGACCCTGGAATGAATCCGAAGGAACTCACAAAGGAGCAGGCCGAATCCATTATGAAGGCCATAGGAGAAACAAAACTGATGCCACCCACAGGCGAGTCCCTGTCGCCCATATCGGAGCAGTTTATCAGGCTTGGGATGCTTGCGGTATATGGGGAAGAGAGGCCCTCTTTCTTTGGAAGGCCAGTTTCTGGAAAGGTAAGAATATACAAGGGAAATCCCTTTTCGGTGGAAGTCGGGATGGTATATGGGGGTGATCTCCCAGCGGATCAGCCGGTGAAAATCGTGAGATATGCCAATAAGGTACCCCTGCTTTTCCAGCCAGGATCTTGCGCCATAACCCAGGCCATATCTGACATTGACTGGAGACAGCTTGGATTTGATCAGAAACAGGGGAAGGGAGTTCCCTATGGACCAGCAATCATTCTCGTACATGTTCATGGGCCCAGGCTGCCATACATATCAGAATCAAAGGAGGCAATTGCCCCCATCGATGAGATAATGGATGAGATCAGGAATGTGATCAGGATCGAAGTAAGGCAGCTGAGGAAGTTCAACAGCAGGGCCGAGAGAAATAAAAAAATCGGAGAAAAGTTCAATCTTGTGAGCGTTGTTGTGCCTGAAATCGCCAAGAAGGCTTCAGAAATACTTTCCAGGGAAATCCCGGATTGCACCATGGTAATCACAAGGATAGCCAATGTTATCTTTGTAAGGGAAGACATAATCAATGAAAATGGAAAAAAGATTTCTAGAAGTTCTGTGGTGAATTATACCATGGACAAAATTTCCATGAATCTCAAAATTGTGTTTCCCTTTGGAGAAAAGGATATGGAAATAAGGGATCTGGAACCATCAAAATCATATATATTTGATCAGGAATTAAGTGGCATAATAGGTGGATATTCAGGTGCGGAATATTATTTTACAGGCATTAATCCCGTATATGTGCAGGGTGCCGAAGAGCTTCCCGCTGACTGGAACCTGAAGGGGGTGGAAACAGTTGAGGAGTAATGAGAACACTGAGGAAACGTTGAAAAATTTTGTAAGGCAAATTTATGATTCCATTCAAAGAGGGGAAATACCTGAAATAAGGTTAAAATCAAGAACAAAGGAAAATATTGTGCTGGATAGCCTTCTAGGAGTCTGGAAATATGGGGATCAGGAGGTGCTAAGATCAGCAAAGAAGATGGATGGGGCCCAGTTCATGGCCAAGACTCTCTATACAATACAGTTCATTCTTGAAATGCTCGGTGAGTCAAAATCTTCCACATTGAGGGAAATGTACTACATATCGGAGGGATGGAAGGACTATAAGTTCACAGCTCAGGATGAATCCAACCTTCTTGTGGAAGATATGGAAGTTATAACAGAACTGTTGAGGGAGGATTTTCATCTCAGGCCTGAAGAAAACGGCGCAAGCATCATCGGAAATATAACCATTGAGGAGAAAAACAGGAAGAACGAATTCAAGAGGATAAACTGCAGGGACGATGTGGGGGATGCGGGATACACCATACCCTATAATGTAGAATCTGAAAAACTGAGGCTCATATCCCATGATGCGGATATGATAGTTGCTCTGGAAACGGGCGGTATGTTTGACAGACTTGTGGAAAATAAGTTTGATGAGGATTTCAGGGCTGTACTTGTCCATCTTAAAGGCCAGCCTGCAAGAAGCACAAGGAGGCTGTTGAAGAGAATGAATGAGGAGATGAATCTTCCTGTATACATTTTCACAGATGGTGATCCATGGTCATTCAGAATATACGCATCAATTGCCTACGGTGCCATAAAGACTGCACACATATCACACTGGCTTGCGGTTCCCACAGCAGAATTTGTTGGCATCACTGCAAGTGATATTCTCACATATGACCTTCCCACAGATAAGTTGAGCGATAAGGATGTGGCGGCACTCAACGCAGAACTTCAGGATCCAAGATTCAACACAGAGTTCTGGAAATCTGAAATAGAGACAATGCTTAAAATAAACCAGAAGGCTGAGCAGCAGGCTCTGGCAAAATACGGCCTTAACTTTGTGACAGAAACCTATCTGCCTGAAAAATTGAACCTGAGATCTTAGGTGATTAAATTGAATGAGGAATTACATGTCAAGATTGTGCAATGGAAATCTTCCAGTGATGTGGATGGCAATCTGAATTTCATAAGGGAAAAGATTGAGCAAGCTGAAAGGGGAACCATTGTAGTTTTTCCAGAATATTCCATGCTATACCCTGATTATAAAAACGAAGATGGATTTAAAATGAGAGCGGAAACTTCTGATGGGAATTTCATTAATTCCATCAGGAAGAGTGCATCAAAATCATCCTGTGATGTTCTCATAAATTTTGTTGAAAAAACCTTTGGCAGGCCGCTTAACACATCCCTTTACATCAATTCAGAGGGCTTTATCGCAGCAAGATATTCAAAGACACATCTTTTTGATTCCTATGGTTTCAGGGAATCTTCACTGTATGCCCAGGGATATTTTGTGCCGGAGCCATTTTTAGTGAAGGGGGAACATAAGGCAGGATTGCAGATATGCTACGATATCAGATTTCCAGAAATAACAAGACTCTATTCGTTGAAATCAGCTGACATACTTTTTGTGCAGGCTGGATTTTACAAAGGGGACTTCAAATATGAAACATGGAAAACCCTTCTGATGGCAAGGGCCATGGAAAATGGAATGTTTGTGGTTGCTGCAAACCAGTGCGGTGAGGATTTTCTCGGTCATTCCATGGTCATATCCCCCTATGGAAAAATCATATCTGAGGCCGGGGATGATTTCCAGGACCTGGATGTCAAAATATCCATGTCAGAAGTGGCGCAATACAGGGAGAATACAGGTATACTGGACCACAGAAGGCTGGATCTTTATGACGTGAAGGGCCTTTAACAGAGAGCCTTCAAAAGAGATAGAAACTCCTCAACATTTTTTACCCTGTACTTTGCATGGGTATGCCCCTCACCAACGTGGATCGAGAGGCATTCAGGGCATTTAATGAATCCACTTTCATCCGTCTCTTCATCCCCTGCTATCAGGCATGGCTTTCCATTTCGGAATCTCCTTATGGCATCACCCTTATTTACTCCGGGAATTTTTAATTCAATGATCTGCTTTCCGTAATATAATTCCATATTGTATTTAAGAGCAGTTGACTCAATTTCATTCCTTATTTTATCCCACAAATTTCTATTTACAAGGCCCAAATGGAAAAGAATTCCAGAGGACTTATCATAAACTCTCAATCCCTCATATTTTTCCTGAAGATTCATTTCCTTAACTTTCTCGATCTTGCTGGCATATTCGTAGAAATCTTTTACAAGTGGGATTTCCTTCCCATCTACATAGGCAACTGCACCGTGCATTCCTATGAGGTTTATATCCAGTCCAATGAAATCCTTAAGTTCTTTGATCTGCCTGCCTGATACAATGTATAGTTCATATTTTTTAGACAGTTTAAATAGAATCTCCTTTAGGGATTGAGGGGCATAACATTTTTCAGGATCTATTATTATGGGCACAAGTGTCCCGTCGTAGTCAAGAAATATCTGTGAACCACCCTCAATTTCCATCTTAATTTCAGTTTTTAATCTTTCACTGTCTGCAGAACCTTCTTTGTCCACCATCCCACATCATGTCTCTTAATAAAATCCTTCATATTTGTGAGCCTCTTCCTGCTCTCTTCCTGATCCATTTCAATGGCAATCCTTATTTTTTCAGCCACATCATCACCAGAGTTTGGATTGGTGAGAAGTGCGTCTTTCAAATATCTGGCCACCCCAGCAAATTCTGATATTATTAGGATGCCGTTTTCTGAACTGCTTACATATTCTTCAGCAACCAGATTGAGCCCATCAATCAGAGGCGTTATCAGGGCAATATCTGCCCATTTGTAAAAATTGCTCAACTGTGCAGCACTGATTTTTCTATACATATATATTATTGGGGTCCATTTTATATTTCCATACATTCCATTTATTCTTCCTATGTTCATTTCAAGTTCGTCCTTCAGGTTGTCATAATCCTTTACTCCTGATCTGCTCGGTGTCACAACCATTATAAAAACAAATTTTTCCTTAAGTTCAGGAAATTTTTTTATCAGTGTCTCAATGGAATTGACTCTCTGGACAAGACCCTTGGTATAATCCAGTCTGTCTATGGAAAATATGATCCTTTCCTGTGGAAATGGCCTCTTTTTTACCCTGTGTGATTTTTCTGAAAAATACCTGTAATTTATTCCAAGAGGGGCCGTATGTATCCTTCGTTCAAGTGTTTTGTCCTTCCCTATGACTCTGAAATAGGAATCCCTGAAGTTTTTTCCATATGTGTCTGTATGGAAAGTTATGGAATCTGACTGGGCAATGCTCCTTACAATATCGTTTCTTTCTGGAAGTATGGAATAAAACCCACTGGATACCCATGGGATATGCCAGGTAAATATTACCTTATTTCTAATTCCAAAATCTCTTAAATATCCCGGAACAAGGGATAGCTGATAATCGTGCACCCATATGATATCTCCATCCTTCAGGTTTTTTCCAATCTGTTCTGCAAACTTCCTGTTAACGTGTCTGTAATAGTTGTATGCCTTTGAATCATGAGCGATCTTTTCACGGAAATAATGGAAGAGAGGCCACAGTGTGCTGTTGCTGTAATCATCATAATAGCCTTTCTTTTCTCTTGGATCCAGAATAATCCTGTGGATCCTGTATTTGCCATTATCCTCATCTATAAATTGTGGATCAAGTGATCCATCTCCCCAGCATATCCATTCTCCTCCATTTTTTTCAAGAACATTTTTAAGCCCCGTTGCGACACCTCCAACATTATCCCTCCTTATAACCCCATTTTTTCCTCTGTCATAGGAATATGGACCTCTGCTTGTCGCCATAATCACAGTCATGAACTTACATGGTTTCAAAGCTATTTAACAGTTTAAGCAGAATATGATCAATAAAAGGTATCTGTTGCATAAAAATATTATAAATCTGATGGGTTCAGGTAAATATTTACCTGGCCTTTCCTTATGGAAAAGTTTCAATACTGTGCCAGAAGATTCTAAAGGGTAACCTTTAAATTCCTGGATCTAAAATTTATTATATCTGCTCTGGACCCTGTTAATCTGGGAAAATTAATGATACATTTAATATTCCCAACATCTTTTAACATTCATGAAAATCTAAATTTAAATTTATAATTGTAATTTATGATTAATGGTTACAGGATTTTCCCTTATTTAATCAAAAAAAATCTTTATATACTTATAAAAGCTTATAGCGTCAATGAATAGCATACTGAAATTCATAATTCTCGTACTGCCCTATGCCTTCATGGTTTTGGGTTTTGGGATTTATGACAGAGCAACACCATATCTGGGAGGGATGCCTTTCTTTTATTGGTATCAGATTCTCTGGATATTCCTGGCGGCTATACTGACATCGATTGTTTATTTTATTGAGAACAGGGAAGAAAAGAAAGGGGTGAGGGCCTGATGGTAAATCCCTTCAGTGATCTGGACTACGTCCTTTTCTTCGCAGTTGTAATAATTGCCCTTTTTGTTGGATTTATAGCCTATCTCTGGAGAAGGCCAAAGACAATGGAGGATATTCAGGAATGGGGCCTTGGAGGGAGGAGATTCGGTACGGTAGTTGTCTGGTTCCTTCTTGGAGGAGATCTGTACACTGCCTACACCCTGATTGCAGTTCCAGGTCTTGCTGCATCATCCGGTGCCCTGGCAATGTTTGCCATAACATACGGAATTATGATATATCCAATTGTATATGCCACAATGCCAAGGCTATACAACGTTTCAAAGAAGAGAGGATACATAACATCGTCAGACTATGTTAAGGATAGATTCAATTCGAGATTTTTGGGTATGCTCATAGGTCTCACAGGTGTTGTTGCCGAGCTTCCATATATTGCACTCCAGATAGTTTCCATATCCTATGTTCTGAGGGCTATGTTTTTGCCAGCCACCATAACCCTAATCTTTGCCTTTGCGCTGGTAGCCATATTTACATTTGTCAGCGGTCTGAGAGGCCCGGCGCTCACTGCAATTTTGAAAGATGCCATAATATGGGTTGCTGTAATCGCCATTGTTATATACATACCATATAAGCTTGGAGGGTTCCAGCCAATCTTTGCAGACGCATCTAAATATTTTGCAGCTACAAAAGCAGGAGCAAACGCCCCCCTATTTGAATCCCCCACACTGGGTGTGGGCTATACAACCCTTGCTCTTGGCTCTGCTCTTGCACTTTTCCTCTATCCGCACGGTGTAACTGGAACGTTGGGTTCAAAGGATACTAAGACAATAAAGAGAAATGCATCCTTGTTGCCCCTTTACAACATACTGCTTTTGATGGTTGCCATTCTGGGAATTGCAGCTGTAGTAGTTCAAAATGGTGTTTTTACACCAGCCACTTCATCCTTTGCAATCCCATACCTTATCAGAGATGAGTTTCCAACATTATTCACATCATTCGCATACGCAGCCATTGTTGTAGGAAGTGTAGTTCCTGCATCCATAATGGCCATAGCGTCGGCCAATCTCCTTACAAGAAATGTATATCTTGAATACATAAACCCCAATGCATCCTCAAGAACCCAATCATGGCTTTCCAGGTTCCTTGTTCTTGTTGTGATTGCTGCATCTCTGGCATTTTCCCTGCTTAAGGTCGCAAGTGGGGATATAGTGTTCTTACAAACACTTGGTGGAGCCATTGTATTACAGACCTTACCGTCCATATACATATCCCTGTACACAAGAAAGCTAAGTAAATACAGTGTTGGTCTTGGATGGCTTGCAGGAATATCAGCGGTCCTGTATGATCAGTACCTTCTGAACTTTTCAGGAGCCCCTTTGACAACATCAACCTTTGACTTCATGTACGTCGGAATATTAGGACTGCTGGTCAATCTCCTTGTGGTACTTGTAATACACGGTATATCTGTGGCACTTGGAAAGGTGAAGGACGAGGGTATAATCGATAACAGTGAATTTACCATAGATGAGTAAATTCATTTTTTTTTAAATTTAATTATTTTAAATGCATCAGGCTTATTTATTTTGGCTTCCACGATAAACAATTTAATATAGAGGAATGAAAATAGAGAAGAATGGCAGAAAAAGATCCCGGAAATAATATTCTTGAGAGGCTCGACAATCAGGGTTCTACTCGTTTTTATTATATGCTGACAATCCTGTCTACCATTGGAGGGTTCCTGTTTGGATATGATACTGCAAATATAGGAATTGTAAAGCAATTCCTTCCAGTATCTTATGTTTCAACAGATCCATTTATTACGGGTTACCTGTTTTCAGGTGTATCCTTGGGTGCTGCAGGTGGTGCCATTCTCGCAGCATTGCTAATTGACAGATATGGCAGAAAGTATTTGCTCATATTTGATGCATTCCTTTACAGCTTTGGAGCACTTCTTTCTGCCTTCACGGTGAATCTTCCAATGCTTCTGGTATCAAGAACAATAATTGGAATTGCTGTTGGCGCTGACTCTGCAATTGCAACATCCTACATTTCAGAATGGGCTCCAAAAAAGAGAAGGGGCAGTCTGAGCATTTTGCAGCAGTGGATGATAACTGTTGGAATTCTGGGATCTTATCTTATAGGACTTGCAGTGCTGTACTCCATTCCGGGGCAGGCATTCAACTATGACTGGAGAATACTCCTTGGAATTGCTGCCATCCCATCTCTTATAGGCCTTGCATTGAGGTTTGTGATGCCTGAATCACCAAGGTGGCTTATATCAAAGGGCAGATACGGGGATGCAGTAAAATCCTTTAAAAAACTGGGTCTTGATACAGACGAGGACGAATTGAAAAAGGAGTACCCCAAGGAATCGCTCCTGAAGAGAAAAATGACCCCTGGAGTAAAGAGAGCATTCATCATAGTCGGCCTTTTCATGATGTTCCAGCAGATAACAGGAATTAACATACCATTTTACTATGGTCCTGAGATCATTGGAAACCTCCATCTTATAAGTACTCCTGGAAGTGCAGTAGGATCAGAGATATTTAATGTGGAAGCATCCACGATATTCGCAATCGTCAACGTGGCTGCCACCTATATTGGATTTAAATTAATTGATACAGCAGGAAGAAGAACCCTTGCAGTTATGGGATATTCTGGAATGGCCATATTTGGTTTTGCCGGCGCCATTCTCAGATATGCAAATCAGGATATTGGAATGCTTGTGGCCCTCAGTCTGTTTATAGTATTCTTTGCCTTTGGTGTTGGAGGCACAGGATGGATTATACAGGGTGAATACTTTCCAACAGAGTACAGGGGAACCCTTGCCTCTCTTATTGCGTTCGTGGACTGGATATCCAACTTCGCCATAGTTGAGGTATTTCCCTATATGGACAAAACCATACATATTGCAGGCTCCCTGCTTGTATTTGGTTCCATATCTGTTATTGCCGCCTTAATCTTTTATGTCATAATGCCTGTAACAAAGGGAAAATCTGTGGAAGAAATTACCAAAATGTTTGACGATATGGCAAAATAAAATAGTAAAAATTTTCTAAAATTTTTATCTCATGAAAAGGTCTGAATCTATGGCTTTTTTAAGATCCTTAAGATTCTGAGGTGAAAAAACACCATACTCCGTGATGAATCCTGTTACATATTTCGCAGGTGTAACATCAAAGGCAGGATTCCTTGCACCACTTTTTTCAGGCCCTATCTTCCCTCCATTTATCACAAGGACTTCTTCCTGATCCCTCTCTTCAATGGGTATTTCATCACCTGATTTGAGGCTGAAATCAAAAGTTGTTCCTGGAGCTGCAACATAAAAGGGAACGTTGTTTTCCTTTGCAAGAACTGCCTTTTCATATGTACCAATCTTATTGGCAAAATCACCGTTTGCAGCTATTCTGTCCGCACCAACAATGGCCATGTTTACATCGCCCTTTTTCATGAAGTACCCTGCTGCATTATCTGCAATTATGGCATGATCAATGCCTTCCTGGCCAAGTTCCCATGCTGTAAGTTTGGCACCCTGAAGTCTCGGTCTTGTCTCATCAACGAACACGAATATATTTTTTCCGGATTCCTTTGCAACTCTCATGGGCGCAAGTGCAGTACCCCAATCAACTACTGCAAGAGCTCCAGCATTGCAGTGTGTGAGTATTTTGGAATTATTCTTTATGAATTCGTTTCCATATTCCCCTATTTTTTTGCACCTGCCGCTTACCTCCATGGAATATCTCTCTGCTGCACTCAGTTCAAAGTTGTTCTTCTTCATGTAATCTATTGCCTTAAACAGATCATAGGCTGTAGGTCTTGTGGCGCCTATCTTTTCTACCGCCTTATCCATATCTTCCCCATTTTTCTTTGCCATTGCCAGTCCATATGCCGCGGTCACACCGATGGCGGGAGCGCCCCTGACAACCATATTCTTTATGGCATAGGCAATATCATCTGAATTTTTAGCATCAAAAATCTCTATTTTTTCAGGCAGTTTTCTCTGTTCAATCATTCTCACAGAATTATTTTCAAACCAGACTGCCCTCAACTTTCTTTCATTTCCGTCTACAGTCATTTTCATTTATATCAATCTCAAATTTCATCTACGTATTAAACCATGTCCCAAATCCTGATAATATCCTCAAGGGTAATGCTGAATTGCAAAATCCCCTATTGTGTATATTTATGGAACATTTTTCCTCTGGAGTTTACAGGAATTATAAGAAAAATCCAACTTTAAAAAGAATGTTTATATTTCAAAAAGATATTCACTATGCCGGCAAAAAATAGGGGCCCATAGCTCAGCTAGGTAGAGCATCTGGCTTTTAACCAGAGGGTCAGGGGTTCGAATCCCCTTGGGCCCGTAAGGGTGATAAAAAATGAGTAAATTCAACGTGTTGCACCACGAACTTGTACCAGAGCATGATCTAATCGAGGAAAAGGATGAAGGGACCGTACTTAAAAAATTAAATACAGAGAAAGATTTTTTACCAAAAATAAGCATTAAGGATCCAGCGATTGAAGCTTTATCAGAAATTTATGGAGAGATCAGGCCTGGAAGGATTATTAAGATTACGAGAAAGGTTTCGAGAGACGATAAAACAGTGGGTATTACTGAGTATTATCGAGTTGTCAGCAACGAGGTTATGAGATGAAGGAAATAATTGAATCCTATTTTAAAAATGAGAGTATTGTTGGTGATCAGATTGAGTCCATGAACACATTTATTGCTTCTCCGGATAATCCGGACAGCATAATGCAGAGAATCGTGGATGAAACAAAAATTTCAGATGATGATGAACCGGGAGTAATTGTTCTTGATCCAAGCAAAACAGGAGGAAGGGATATAAGGATCTATTTTGGAAGGCCCAAAGAGAATGGAAAATATTATGGCCAGTCCACAGTGTGGATAGATACGCCTGAGATCAAGGAGGCATCGGGGGCAACAAATCAGATAACTCCACAGGAAGCAAGAATAAGAGACCTGAATTATACTGCGCCAATCAATCTGAGGCTAAAGGTAGTGGAGGATGGAGTTGAAGCAACACCTGAAACAATCAAGATAGGTGAAATGCCCGTCATGGTCAGGACAAAGGTCTGCACCCTTTACGGCTCCAATCTTGACAGGTATATTGAGAAGAATAATGGGCCAATAAACGGCTCAAGAACCGCAAAGCTCCAGTATGTGGGCGAAGATCCCAACGATTCTGGTGGATATTTCATTATCAGCGGAAGTGAAAGGGTTATTGTTTCACTGGAAGATCTTGCACCAAATAAGATTCTTGTGGAATACGAAGAAAAATATGAAACCAGGACAGAAGTAGCCAAAGTATTCTCCCAGGCTGGGGGATACAGAGCAATGACCTCTCTTGAAAAGTCAAGAGATGGGGACATTAATGTGAATATACCTACGATTTCCGGAGCAATTCCCATCGTAATCTTGATGAAGGCACTTGGAATGGAAAGGGACAGTGACATTCATGATGCCATATACTCAACGAAGGAAATGGATCCAATCATATACTACAACATAGAAGCATCCAGGGATGCAAAATATCTTGCACCTAACGGCGTTGTGAATCAGGAGGATGCAATTAATTACCTCGAAAAGAGGTTTGCAGCGGGCCAGGCAAAAGATTTTAGAGAAAAGAAGATTTCTCAGATAGTTGACAAACTTCTGCTCCCCCATCTTGGGGATTCCAAGGAGGACAGAATTAAGAAAGCACTCTACCTTGGAAGAATGGCAAGAGCCCTTCTGGAACTGAATCTTGGAAAGAGGAAGGTCGATGATAAGGATCACCTTGCAAATAAAAGGGTGAAGCTTGCAGGAGATTTAATGGATGAACTTTTCAGGAACGCCTTCCAGTCGGTAATGAAGGATCTGAAATACCAGCTGGAAAAAACCTATAACAGGAAGAAGGGTCTGAGAATTAAGCCCGCTGTCAGGCAGGATCTTCTCACACAGAAAATTATCCATGCCATGTCCACTGGAAACTGGATTGGAGGAAGAACCGGCGTTTCCCAGCTTCTTGACAGGGTTTCCAATGTAAGTACAATTTCCCATTTAAGAAGAATAATATCTCCGCTTACAAGATCTCAGCCCCATTTTGAGGCCAGAGATCTCCATCCAACCCAGTGGGGAAGGATATGCCCAAATGAAACACCTGAAGGACAGAACTGTGGACTGGTTAAGAATGAAGCCCTCATGATAAATGTATCAAAGGGAATTGATACCATAGACGTTCTGGAATTCCTCAATGACAGGGGAATGAGAGAACCTTCAAAGGAGGAAGGGGATCTTGGAAGAGTTTATCTGAATGGAGATTTCGTTGGTTATCATCCTGATCCTGAAGGCCTTACCACAGAAGTGAGAAAGGCCAGGAGAAAGGGAGATCTTTCTGACGAAGTGAACATAAGGTTTGATTCAGTTAACAATGAGGTTATAATAAACTGTGACAGGGGAAGGATAAGAAGGCCCCTCCTTGTGGTGGAAAACGGAAAGGCAACAATTACCAGGGATATACTGGAAAGGCTGAGGCTTGGAGAGATTCAGGTAAAGGACCTCACAAAGATGGGGGTCCTTGAATGGATAGACGCTGAAGAGGAAGAGGATCTTTACATTGCTCTCTATGCTTATGATTACCCAGAAAGATGCCCCTCATGCGGCACCTTACTTTACAGGTCAATTGTTGACTGGGTAAACGAGGGTGAAGATGATATAAGGCTTATCTGCCAGAGATGCGGGAGCACATTCCCTGGAACCAGCATGATCAAGGGGGATCATACCCATCTTGAAATCGATCCTTCCATGATTCTTGGTGTTACAGCTTCAATGATCCCCTATCCTGAACATAACTCTTCTCCAAGAATTACCATGGCTTCAGCCATGACAAAGCAGTCCATTGGACTGTCTGCAACAAACTTCAGGATAAGGACAGATACCAGAGGCCATTTTATGCACTATCCCCAGGTGCCTCTTGTCAAAACCCAGGTTATGGATTATGTCAAATATGAGAAGAGGCCAGCAGGGCAGAACTTTGTTGTTGCAATCGTATCATACCAGGGTTATAATATCCAGGATGCCATAGTTTTCAACAAGGGTGCGGTGGAGAGAGGCCTTGGAAGAAGTAACTTCTTCAGAACATACAAGGCAGAAGAGAGAAGATACCCGGGCGGTGACGAGGATAGGTTTGGAATTCCGCCCCATGATGTAATGGGAGCAAGAATGGAAAACTTTTACAGGGAACTTGACCAGGACGGAATAATCAGCCCAGAGGCTTATGTCCAGGGTTCTGACGTGCTCGTAGGAAAGACCTCACCTCCAAGATTTTCCGGAGAGGATAGTGACAGGCTTGGTCCACAGAGAAGAAGGGAATCCTCTGTTACTATGAGGCCAAATGAAAGCGGATATGTTGATAATGTCATTCTAACAGTTTCGGAAAGCAACAGTAAGATTGTCAAAATAAGAGTGAGAAGCGACAGAAGGCCTGAACTGGGAGACAAATTTGCATCCAGGCATGGTCAGAAAGGTGTAATCGGAGCAATCATCCCACAGGAAGATATGCCCTTCACTGAATCAGGAACAATCCCTGATATTTTGATCAACCCGCACGCAATTCCTTCAAGAATGACCATAGGGCATATCCTTGAAATGATTGGTGGTAAGGTCGCATCCATGAGGGGCAACCAGGTTGACGGAACAATCTTTAAGGGGGAGCCAGAGGATTCATTAAGAGAAGAACTGCTCAAATACGGTTTCAGGTATGACTGTACTGAGACAATGTATGACGGCATTACAGGAAAGAAACTGGAAGCAGAGATATTCACCGGAGTCATATATTACCAGAAACTGCATCACATGGTGGCAGGCAAATTCCATGCAAGATCTCGTGGGCCTGTTCAGATACTGACAAGACAGCCTACTGAAGGAAGATCAAGGCAGGGAGGTTTGAGGTTTGGAGAAATGGAAAGAGATACCCTTATAGCCCATGGTGCTGCTATGGTTATTAAGGACAGACTCCTTGACCAGAGTGATGGAACCATACTGTATGTATGCGGAAACCAGTCATGTGGCCATATTGCAATTATGGATAGAAGAAAGGGGACACTCAGATGCCCTGTGTGTGGAAACACAGGAAATATTCATCCAATTGAGACAAGCTATGCTTTTAAGCTCATGAGGGACGAACTGATGTCAATGGGTGTGATGATGAGACTTATACTTGGTGATCTTAAATGAATAGTTTCATTTCTAAAAGAATAAATAAGATTCAGTTTGCATTGCTTTCGCCAGACGAGTTCAGAAGAATGTCGCAGGTGAAGGTCATAAATGCAGACACAAATGGAGACGATGGCTTTCCCATAGAGAAGGGACTTCTGGATACCCATATGGGAGTTACAGAACCCGGACTTAAATGTGCAACCTGCGGAGGGAAGGTTGACGAATGCCCAGGGCATTTTGGGCACATTGAACTTGCCATGCCAGTGGTTCATGTTGAGTTTGTCAAGGAGATCAAGATGTTCCTTGATGCAACATGCAAGAAATGTTCAAGGATCAAACTAACCGATGAAGAGATAGAAACATACAGGAAAAAACTGACAGAAAAACCACTTGAGGACTATGATCCAGAATATCTTACCGTTTTGATAAAAAGGACAACCGATCAGGCCATTAAAAGGAATATATGCCCCCATTGCGGCGAAAAGAATCCAAACATAATTCTGGACAAGCCTACAACATTCAGGGAAGGAGAGGTAAAGATTACTCCAAAGGAGATCAGGGAGAGGCTTGAGAAAATAAGCGATGATGATCTCATATTTTTCGGATTCAACAGCAAGTTTGCAAGGCCAGAATGGATGATCCTCACAGTATTGCCAGTACCTCCGGTGAATGTAAGACCTTCAATTAAACTTGAAACATCTGAAACAAGCGAGGATGACCTTACACACAAGCTTGTGGATATAATTAGGATTTCCCAGAGACTGAGGGAAAGCAGGGATAACGGCTCGCCCCAGCTTATAATTGAAGATCTATGGGATCTGCTCCAGTTCCACGTAACAACATACTTTGACAACCAAACCGCAGGCATACCACCTGCAAGGCACAGGTCAGGAAGGCCCCTTAAAACACTGGTTCAGAGAATGAAGGGAAAGGAGGGAAGATTCAGATCAAACCTTTCAGGAAAGAGGGTTAACTTTTCCGCAAGAACCGTCATTTCTCCAGAACCATTCCTTTCCATAAATGAGGTTGGTGTTCCTGAAAAGGCTGCCCGTGAGCTCACAGTTCCGGTATCAATCACCGCATACAATATTGAAACCATGAGGGAGTGGGTTTCAAGAGGCCCTTCACCGAGGGATGAGAGGAACAAGTATGTGTCGGGCGTCAACTATATATTGAGACCGGACGGAAGAAGAATCAAGATCACTGACCAGAATGCGAAGGACAACAGTGAAAAGCTGGATATAGGCTGGGTCGTTGAAAGGCAGCTGTCAGAGGGAGATATAGTGCTGTTTAACAGGCAGCCTTCACTCCATAGAATGTCCATGATGGGACATACTGTGAGAATCCTTGATGGGCAGACGTTTAGATTTAATCTGGCTGTTTGCACTCCATACAACGCTGATTTTGATGGGGATGAGATGAATCTTCACGTTCTCCAGAAGGAGGAGGCCAGAGCAGAGGCAAGAATCATTATGAAGGTGCAGGAGCAAATAATGTCACCAAGGTATGGGGGACCTATCATTGGTGGCATTCACGATCATGTGACGTCCCTGTTCCTGCTGACTCATGGAAACCCCATGTTTACAATGGAGGAAACCATGCACATAATGTGTTATATTGAGGACCCAAGGCTTCCCGAACCTGTCAAAAACAAAGACGGCGTTCTTTCCTATTATGGAAGGGATATATTTTCATCCATATTGCCGAACGATTTTAATATAAAGTTCAAGAGCAAACTCTGCTCCGGAGCGAAGCTGGTTGATGGCGTATACAAATGTGAATATGAAGATAGGGATGAGGATGTATTTGTAACAATTGTTAACGGAAAACTCATACATGGGACAATCGATGAGGCTGCCATTTCTCCATTTGCCGGAAAAATTATAGATAAAATATACAGAAAATACGGATCGGACAGGGCTGCAAAATTCATCGACGAAATGACAAGGCTTGCAGTGGGTTTCATCAGTTTCAGGGGATTCTCCACAGGAATTGCGGATTACGATATACCAGATTCAACGATTCAGGAAATAAAGGAAGAGGCAGATGCCACAGAGGAATCTGTCAACAGGCTTGTGATGACATACAGGGATGGAAATCTGACTCCAAGGGCAGGAAAATCCTCTGAGGAAACACTGGAAGAGGAAATAATGAAAGTCACCGGAGAAGCCAGAAAGAAGTCAGGAGATATTGCTTCAAAGGAACTAGGTCTTACCAATCCTTCAGTTATCATGGCAAGATCAGGAGCAAGGGCAAAAATGCTTAACATATCTGAGGTGGCCGGTATGGTGGGCCAGCAGTCTGTGAGGGGGCAGCGTCTGAACAGGGGTTATGACGGCAGGACCCTTACACACTTCAAGAAAGGAGATCTGGGTGCAGATTCAAGAGGCTTTGTCAGATCGTCATACAAGAGTGGCTTAAATCCACTGGAATATTTCCTTCACAGTATTGGAGGAAGGGAAGGTCTGGTGGATACGGCAGTTAGAACTTCCAGGAGCGGATACATGCAGAGAAGGCTGATCAACGCCTTTGAGGATCTGAAGGTGAATGAAGAGGGTCAGGTAACAGATACCGTCGGCGCAGTGGTTCAGTTTAAATACGGGTCAGATGGAATCGATCCGACAAAGAGCGATAACGGTAAACCTGTGGATCTTGACTATGTTCTCTTTGATATCGAAAACAGCCTTAAGGGAAAGGCCGGGAAGGATATGAAGAAAGCTGTTAAATCAACAGAAAAGGTTGAGATTGAGGGAAAGGAGGTCGCTCTCTGGAAAGATACACAGGCTAACGTAAAGAAAATAAAGGAGCAAAAAGTGCCATTCAGATACGCAGTGGACTTCCATGTTCCTGAAAACATAAGGGATGCATATATTGCCACGAGTGAAAAGTCTGCAACCATACACCTCATAATTTCCAGTGTGGAGGATTACGTTCAGGACGCTGAAATAATAATGAAAAATAAGGAAAATGGGGTGAGCACCCTTACGGTTTCTTCTGTGGAGGAGCTGGCAAAACCAATAACAGGATTCAGATTTATCCTCGAAGGCAAACCCGTTGGTAGAATCAGTTCCACATATATAGTCAGTTATGCCGTTGACATGGAAGGGGATCAGTAATGAGTGTTCTTCTTATAAGAGATTCTCAGACAAATGCCAAGGAGTTGAAATCTAAAAATGTGCCATTTTATTATGCACTCTGTGGAAAGATTCCTGAGGGCATTACGGAGGCATACGTGAGTGGAGGGGGCAAGAACGCAACATTCCATCTTACCATTGATTTGGTGGAGAAATACGCAAATCAGGAAAATTGCATTATAAACGCATGTGGAAAACCCGATTATGTTGCTAAAGTTACAAAGGTAGAGTATAAGGACAGCGGGATTCCCGCATCCAGATTTTCCATTAAGGGAAAGCAGATAGATACCATAGAAGGAATAAACACAGTGGAGTTTATGGATAAGGAAAGGCAGGAAGCAGGCAGGAAGGAGATAAAAGAAGAGAAGGTAGGGAAAAAACTGGAGACAAAGGTTCAGGAAAATGAAGATTCATTAAAGAACAGGGTTGTTCTCTGGAGAGATGTTTCCAAGAAGGTCAAGCAGCTTATAGAAACCGGTAAATGCAAGTATGCGGTAGATTTTGAAGTGTCACCTGGAATTAAGGAAGGATACATATCTACTGATAAGAAAAAGGCAACAACAAGGGTTCTCATAGAAAAGGTTGAACCGTACAGTGAAAGTGGGGATATAATAAAGAAGAAGGAGAAAAACCTCAAAACAATTCTGCATATATCCTCAGTACACGTTCTGGATAAACCCGTAATGTCTTCCGATTTCATATTTGCCGGAGGTCCACTGACATCCATAGAAACAAACTACGAGGCAGAGATATCAAGAATTGAAATTACAAAGAAACAGGAATACAGTTCGCAGGTTAACCCTGACGTTCTTGAACTGGTGGAAAGGGAGCGCAAAAAGGGGATAATATTGCCTGTTGATGTTGCCCAGAGGCTTATTGAAATTATGAATAAGGTTGATACCTCAGAGTTTCAGATTCTTTTAGATAGGGTGGAGCAGGAGATAAACAAGAGGAAGATTGATCCCTTTGAAGCTGTTGGGATAATAGCTGCCCAGAGTATTGGAGAGCCAGGTACGCAGATGACCATGAGAACCTTCCACTATGCGGGTGTCAAGGATGTGGATGTGACTCTGGGTCTTCCAAGGATCATAGAGATTGTGGATGCAAGAAGAACACCATCCACACCTTCAATGAACATATATCTGACATCTGAATATGAGAGGAGCGAAGAGGTAGTTAACAGGGTAATGAGGGAGATCGAGAATACAACGGTCATTGATGTTTGCGAAATAAGCACGGACATCATGGAAATGACGGTTACGGTTATTCCAAGAAAGGATCTCCTGGAAAGAAGAAAGGTTAGCTACGATGATATAATGAGAGTCATCCAGGCCCAGAAGGGAATTACCATAATAAATACGGAAGGGGGCAACATTGAAATAAAGCCATCTTCGGATTCTTACAGGAAGCTCTATTCATTGCAGGAATCTCTTAAAAACCTTACAATCAAGGGCTTCCCGGGAATAAAGAGGGCCGTGGCTATCAGGGAAGACGACGGTACATATAAGATTCAAACTCAGGGATCTAACTTAAGGCAGGTTCTTGAAATTGAGGAGATCGATTCCACCAGGACGACAACAAATGATATCATTGAAATTGCAAACGTACTGGGCATTGAGGCTGCAAGAAATGCCATATTAAATGAGATCAAGGAAACTCTGCATGAACAGTCCCTGGAGGTTGACGAAAGGCATCTTATGGTTGTGGCAGATATGATGACCTTTGAAGGAACAGTAAGGGCAGTGGGCAGGCAGGGAATCTCTGGAAAGAAGAGCAGTGTACTTGCAAGGGCTGCCTTTGAAATAACAACAAAACACCTCATGAGGGCAGGAATAGTGGGCGAAACAGATGAACTCACTGGCGTTGCAGAGAACATTATCGTTGGACAGCCGGTTACGCTGGGCACAGGAGCCATAAATCTTGTGTACAAAGGAATGGGTTCAGGCAAGACAGCAAAAAGAGAGGAAAGCGAACATATGGAAAGAACAGGTGAATAGTATTGAGTTCCAAGGGAGTAACTATTGATAATAGAATCATGGAAATGAGAGCACTGTTTGACAGGGTAGCCAGAGTCGAAGTGAGAGAATGCATTGAAAACGAAGACATGGTCCTCTTCATAGTTCCTGAGAAGAAGATGGCAGAGATGTTCAAGAGAAACCAGAATGTTGTTGCCAATCTCAAGGAAAAGATCAACAAGCACATTCTCATCGCAGAGTATTCAAGGGATACCATTTCCTTCGTAAGGAATCTTTATTTCAGGTATGGGGTAAAGGAAATAGATGTCAAATGGGATCAGGGACAGATAGACATTCAGGTTGCAGTGGACCCCAATGAGGTAGGAAAGGCCATAGGAAAGGAAGGCAGAAATGTGAAACTCATGAAGGATGCAATTTCCAGATTCACAGAAATAAGGTCTCTGTCCATAAAACAGCCATAGGGAGTTTTTTAAGGGAAACCCATATATCCCCATTCCCAATATATGATAAGTGAGTATTATGGACGATAATAAATTTCATGCTAATACTGAGGATTCTGAAGATCAGATCACAAGGGTGATTATGCCCAATAAACGAAAGGGGGAGATGTTCGGAATTGTGGAAAAATTGTCAGGTGGTTCCCATTTAACTGTTATGTGTGAAGATGGATTTACCAGAGCATCCCGTATACCTGGTAAGATGAAGAAGAGAATGTGGATAAGAGAAAAGGATCTTGTTATCGTAAAGCCGTGGCAGTTTCAAAATGAGAAGGCAGATATTGTTTACAGGTATACCCAGACTCAGGCCAATTATTTGAGCAGGAACTCAGCCCTTCCTGAAATTATAAATATATTTAAGTGAAATGGAAGACACATCAGCCTTAAGGAAACTTCTGGACAGGGACGAATTCAAGTTTAGCCAGAATCTCGACAGAAAGACCGAAGGTCTTGTATTTGATAAAAGGACTATAGATGCAATATTTCAGGTTTTTAAGGAATTCCGCATAAGATCGCTGGATTTTCCCATATCATCTGGCAAGGAGGCTCTCGTTTTCAAAATAATCTCGGAAAAGGGCCCAATGGTTATGAAAATATTCAAAATGTCTACCTTAAAGTTCCAGAATATACAGAAATATATTGATGGCGATCCAAGGTTTAAAAATTACCACAAAACCAGAGGAAACATTGTTTATTTATGGGCAAGAAAGGAGTTCTCCAATCTGCAGCTTTGCCGTGACACGGGGATAAAGGTTCCCGAGCCCATAGGCTTTAAGGAAAATATTCTTCTCATGGGCTATGTGGGAACCAAAAAATCCCCTGCACCAAAACTGAAGGATGTATCTGAAGATAAGAGGGAAAAATATACCATACATGCAATGATCCAGTACAGGGAAATGGTGGAGAAGGCAGGCATTGTCCACGCAGATTTCAGCGAATATAATATACTGTGTCACATGGGGAAAAGCTATATCATAGACGTCGGGCAGGCGGTTTCTGTCAAGCATCCCATGGCTGAAGAATTCATGAAAAGAGATTTGGAAAATATGAAAAACTACTGCGCCAGAAATAATATGGAGTTTCAGAAGGACTGGATACCTGAAATAAGGGAGGATGACCAGGATGAGTGAAGAGTACAGCATAACCGTAAGAATACCGAAGGAGCGTATTGGCGTCCTTATAGGAAAGGATGGCATGGTCAAAAAGATGATCGAGGAAGCCGGTGAATGTATTATGGAAATAGATTCACAGGAGGGGGACGTTCTCATAATACAGAAGGGAGATCCTCTAAAGGTAAATGTAACGGGTGAAGTGGTCAGGGCAATTGGCAGGGGGTTTAACCCTGACAGGGCATACAATCTGTTCAACGATGGTTTCCAGCTTGTTGTTTTGCCCCTGAGGGACGTTGCCAAAAAGGGTTCAAACAGAATCAACGAAATTAAGGGAAGAATAATAGGAAGGGAAGGCAAGACAAGGCAGATAATTGAAGATATAACGGATACAATGATATCAGTTTACGGTGACACTGTTTCTCTCATTGGGGATTACATATCGATGAAATATGCATTGCAGGCTGTGGAGATGCTAATAGAGGGGAGAAAGCAGAGAACTGTGTATTCTTTTCTTGAATCCAGGGTTAAGGACCTTAAGATGGAAAGGCTCAACGAATCCTTCAGATGATTGGTCTGGCGGTGCAATGCATCGCATAATAAGTGTTATATTGTTTTATTCCATATCCTGTTGAAGCGGGGTGGGGTAGCTAGGAAATCCCGACGGGCTCATAACCCGTAGATCGATGGTTCAAATCCATTCCCCGCTATTTTCCATAATTTTTGTAATAAGTTCATCAAAGTTTCCCTTTCCCACAAATGGTATATTCTGGAATCCGTTTTTCCTCAATTCCCTTTCAGTCTCAGTTCCAATGGGAAAGAATTTCATTTTATTATATTGGTTTCCTGTTATTCGTTTAAATATTCTGACTTCTTCAGGAGATGTGAAAACAAAACCAATAAAATCCGGGGTTTTGCTTTCCATTGATATATCATGGGATGAATCTATTTCATCATAGGCATAGAGATAGATGTTTATGCCCTTAATGCCACACTCACTCAGTTTATCCGTCAGTACATCTGTATGAGTCATGTTCCTTGGAATGAGTACTGATGACCCTTCCTCCAGTGAATTACATATGAGGCTGGCAAGCCCATTGGAATTATGAATTTCCGGCATATTCGACTCTATATTATTTTCATTTAGCAGATCCATAGTTTTATTTCCAATTGAGAAAACTTTTAGATTTTTCAGAGGATATTTTCCAAATCTTTTAAGGAAAAAATTTACGGATGTTGTGCTCATAAAGGCAATTCCAGATATACCATTCCAGTCAGGTTCTGGTATATCTTCAATTTCCCTTATTCTCGTGAGAGGTATATTCTTAATATCCATCCCATGGGGGCGATTTTCAAATTTTTCTTCTGGCCTGAAGCTGATTATTCTGGTCACAGCAATATCCTCTTTATTTCTCCAGCAATATTGACGGCATCCTGCCTGGTTTCAATTTTCCTGTGCATTGTGATTTCATTTTCATTCACGGTAAGATCAACATAGAGCATTTTCTCCAGAGGATGATAAAATATTCCATTGGGAGTTGAACATCCGAAATCAAGTATATCTGACACTGCCCTTTCCATGTCAAACCTCAATCTGGAAACAGGGTCCTCTGTTTTTTTAATTTCTTCCACATATTTGCTATCCCTTCTGCATACCACAGCTATGAGACTCTGATTTGCAGCAGGAACGCTGATTCTATGGTCAATCTTTTCAAACTCTATTTCCGGATACATTCTAACAATACCGGCCTCTGAAAGGACAATTCCATCATATTCTCCCGATCTCAGTTTTTCAATCCTTGTGTCTATGTTTCCCCTTATGTTCTTAAATGTCCATCCTGGATGAATCCTTGAAAGCTGCTTCTCTCTCCTTGGGGATGATGTGCCGATTATGAGATTTTTTTCATTTTTTCCAGGGTTCAAAACAAGGGCATCGTGGAAATGTTCCCAGTCAAAAACTGAACAGACAGTGAGGTCTTCCTCAATCCCACCGGGCATGTCCTTTGCACTGTGAACTGCGCAGTCTATTTCACCATCGAGCACCTTCTCGTTCAATCTTTTCACAAACAGTCCTGTTCCCCCTATCTCCTTCAGGGATCTCTCCGAGTTTTCATCTCCATGGGATGGAATTCCCTTGATCTCAATTCCATTTATCCTGCTCCTTTCTGCGAACATCCTTCCCTGCAGGAGGGCAAGCTTACTGGTTCTTGTCCCCACCAACATTCATATCATACTCCAGGGCATATGCCATTTTGAAGGCTGCCATTTCGATCTCCTCCGGCGTGTGGGCCATGCCTATGAAAGAAGCCTCAAACTGCCCAGGTGAAAGGTATATCCCATTCTTCAGCAGGTTCCTGAAAAACTGGAAGAACTTCTTAACATCACTGGATCTGGCAGTGGAATAATCAACCACATCCTTTTCATTAAAGAATACCGTAAACATGTTGTATACCCTGTTTACTCTCACCCCAAGGTCCTTATAGGGGCTTAATTTCTCTTCGATCCATCTGGCAAGCTCTATGGTTGATTCATAATTGCTCTTCTTAAGAAATTTGAGGGTTGCTATTCCTGAAGCAACCGTAAAGGGGTTGGCAGAAAAGGTTCCTGACTGGTAAATGCCACCTGCCGGGGATATGTTCTTCATGATCTCCTCTGAGCCTCCAAAAAGGCCAACTGGCATTCCTCCACCCAATATCTTACCCATGGTTGTAATGTCCGGATGCACTTTTATTAGATCCTGATAGGCGCCGTAATGGAATCTGAATCCTGTTATGACCTCATCAAATATCAGCAGGGATCCGTATCTTTCTGTAATTTCTCTCAAAAATTGAAGGAATCCCGGGGATGGGGGTATAACCCCCATGTTTCCCATGACAGGTTCAGTTATTACAGCGGCAATATCCTTCCCATATTTTTTGAAGATTTCCTCAATATTTTCCACATTATTGTACTGGCCAACAATAACTGTCTTTGCGGTTTCCTCTGGAATTCCCTTGCTTGCAGGAACGCCGAATGTCATAACACCGCTTCCCGCATCCACAAGGGCATAGTCATGGGCTCCATGAAAACCACCTGCCATTTTAAGTATGAGTTTTCTTCCAGTATAGCCTCTTGCCAGCCTTATGGCATGCATTGTAGCTTCCGTTCCGGAATTTACAAATCTCATCATTTCAACAGAGGGCACGGCTTCCTTAACCATCTCTCCAAGAATGATCTCTCCCCTGGTGGGAACACCTTCCGGCACGGGATTTCCCATATATTCCATGGTTTCGCTCAAAATTTCTGCATTTCCATATCCAGCAAAGTTTGCCCCAAAACCCATGGAAAAATCAAGGTATTCGTTTCCGTCTGCATCGAATATCCTGCTGCCTGAAGCTCTTGAGAAGTAAAGAGGATAGGGTTCATAAAATCTAACCGGTGAATTTACACCTCCTGGGAATAATTTAATAGCTTTTTTGAAAAGATCTTCTGAATTCATATGGGGGGAATTGCTATAAGGCAATTTATCCTTTTCATGTAATGGCATAATCTTTCAGGTGATGTGCTTTTAGGGATGATACTGATGAATTCATGGCGATTGCCCATGTTGTTGCCATGTATGGAAAAGGGTATGAAATCGGATTCAATTAGTGGCAGTTGAAATCCATCGCCATAAGGGTAAGGAGGGAGGAATCTGAAAAAATCCTGAGAATCATTTCCCGCTATGACATTCTCAGAAAGGATCTAAAGGCCTTTGAAAAGGAAGGGTATGTACATTTTCCTGTCATTAAAAATATCCCTGAACTTGAAATGTATATTACAGAATCGGATTTTCAGGAGAGGCCTGAAAAAGGAATCAGGGAAATTCTCGTAAGAGAGCTGGGGGAAAAGGGCATGGATATTGGATGGCAGAGAATAGGAGATGCAGTAATTTTCAATGCCGGTTCAGGAATAAATGAAGGTATATGCAGGGAAATATGCCATAAAACAGGAGCAGGCCAGATATATGAAATTGATGGAAAAATTGAAGGGGATATGAGGAAACCTGAGCTTATTCTTATCTACGGCAATCCCCATGATACCATATACAGGGAAAATGGGGTCAATTTTGTTTTGAACCCTTCAAGGGTCATGCTCAGCAAAGGCAACATTTCTGAAAGAGGGATACCCTATTACAATATCATAAGGCCTGAAAACGTCCTTGACATGTTCAGTGGAATAGGATATTTTTCCCTTCCGCTGGGAAGAAAATTCCAAATTAGATCAATGACCTGCATTGATTTAAATCCCATCTCACTTGAATATTTGAAAAAATCTTACGAAAAATCTAACTTTGCATTTGATTTAACCGTCAGGAATATGGATTGCCGGAACTTTGCCTCTGATGAGAAGTTTGATTTCATATTGATGGGTAATTTTAAAAGCTTCAATTATTTGCCCCATGCGCTGAAGCATTCCTCCTCCAGTGCGGATATTGTCCTTCATCATCTTGAATCATCAGATTCACTGGATTCTTCCCTGTATGAAATCCTCAGAAAATGCAAGCTCCTCGGTTACAGAGCATGGATAAGGGATTCCCATAAGGTAAAATCCTATGCACCCCATATGTGGCATATATCCACACTTATCCATGTGGAGAGAAAAAGATATTAATAAAATTTAAAACGTAGTAGAGTATAAACTCATGAAAATGGATAATAGAAGAAGCAATTATAAGGGGAAAAAACCCTTTCGTTCCAAAGAGGACAAGAGGCAGCCCCCATCGAAGAAAATAAAGAAACTGGATATGCGAAAAAGCGAGGAATTTAACTTCATGCTGATGAAGGCCATAGAAAACCTCCCGGATAGCATCAGGGGGTCAATTGCCGGAGGTGTTTACGCTGCTGCCTCCAGACAGGGCCTGAATGAGGCAAAAAACTTTTTGACAAAGAAGGGAGAGGAGGGTGTACTGGATGAAAAAACCCAGCGTACCATATGGAATCTCCTTAACGATTATTCGACCTACAGGTAGGGCAATGGACGAAGAACTGTCGAAGAGAGTTGAAAAATACATAGAAATAGAAAAAAGGGCTCTGGAGCAGATCAAGATAATTGTTCCGGAAAATTCTGTTCTGTATATATACGCAAAGGATTCTTTGAACATGATCAGGGCGTATTTTGAAGATGCCCTTTATTTTAAGGAAAAGGGTGATAATATAAATGCCCTGTCTGCATTGAACTATTCCTATGGGTGGATAGATTCAGGCGTAAGGCTTGGAATATTTAAAACGGACAACGATTATACCAAATTCACCTTTTTCAAATAGAGTGGATTTTAAAAAATTAAGATGGGAAATTCCCTGAATCCATATTCATATATTTGCTACCTCTCTTTCTCCTTATGCTCTTTTTCAGGTCATCCTCGCTTATTTCAGGAGGTAGCTTGCCTCCGTTCATAAAGTCGTATAGAACATACTTGAATATATTTGTATAGATGAAGTTAAGTACAGTTCCCACAACAATAAGCAATACGCCCACAGCAATGATGGCAATCAATGCCAGGAATGGTATGAGAGATGATAGAAGGATGACGCTCAGGAAGATAAGAGCAATTCCTGAAAGTGTATAAATAAGGGTGTAAAGGTCAACGTATATTATTCCACCGAATGTTCTTCCAAAGTTTTTCAGTATAAAGGATGTACTTTCCCTGATCGTTTCCACAGGTCCAGTTTTATTTTTAAGAATAACAGGTACGGCAAAATAGGTTGCAATGGCAATGGCAAAGGAAGCAACCGCAGATATGAGCAAGGTTGCAATCCCCCTGAATCTTTTTTCTATGACTCTTATGATCATTGTCACAATAAAGTAAAAAATTGCCCATTCAAATGCAGGTTTCTTATATTCCCACGCCTTAGAAAGGGATTCCCCTATGCTTATGGGATTTCCATCAATGGAAGCCCTGTAGCCAATGAGCATTGCCATGAGAAAAATCAGGGAAAAGAACGATACAAAAATGTAAGCGATAAGAAATGCAGCTATATAATAAACATAATTTCCGCTGGAAAAATTCAAGGGAATTGTAAAGAATAAGGCAAAGAAGGTTGCGATCATGAGCCCTGCTCCAACAACGCCTGATAGAATGGGATATATGTATGCAGTTTTATCTCTTTTAACACTTTTCCGAACTGCCTTTGCAATATGCCATCCATTTTTCATTCTTTCGAACATAGTTAAGGAAATGTCAGTATCTATAAATTATTTTTCATATTAAATTTTACAGAGAAAGTTTATATTATAGATGATCCCCCTGATATACTATCCAGATAATTCTAACATCTGGAGCATATACAGAAGAATACCACTCCAGGGTTCAAGCTTGATCGGGTATATTCTATCTCGGAAAAAAATGCTTACATGTGCAAAAAGAATAAATATATTTTAAGGATAAGGCAGAACCTCATAGATTGATATCATGAGATATCAAAGGACTGGTGAACTAATGCCTGAACAGGAGAAAAAAGAAGATTTCCAATATATTGTTAGGATAGCTAACAAAGATTTGAACGGTGAGAGAAATGTCGTCCTGGCCCTGGCGGACCTCAAGGGGATTGGTATCAGATTTTCTGAAACCATAGTGAAGAAGCTTCAGATAGACAACGAAAAGAAACTTGGTGAACTTCCTGAAGAACAGATACAGGAAATAAGGGAGTTTGTTGAGGCACAGGAATATGAAGATCTTCCCCCATGGATGCTCAATAACAGGAAAGAGCCTGTTAGTGGAAAGGACATGAACCTTGTGAGTAACGATCTTGATATTCAGATGCAAGATAATATAAACGCGATGAAGAAGATGAGATCTTACAAGGGTATAAGACACGAAACCAAGCACAAGGTCAGGGGACAGAGAACAAGGAGCAACGGCAGGAAGGGTCTTTCTGTTGGTGTGCAGAGGAAGAAGGAGTGATATGAATGGGAGATCCTAAATTTCCAAAGAAAAGATACTCAACGCCAAGGCATCCGTGGGAGAAGGAGAGAATTGATGAAGAAAGGGCTCTGGTAGTTAAGTATGGCCTGAAAAATAAAAAGGAATTATGGAGGAGCCAGGCTGTTCTTGATTCCGTAAGATCGCAGGCAAGAACATTGCAGGCAAAGATCAGGTCAAACGATCCTGTTGCCATAAAGCAGCTCAATCTGCTTCTGGCCAGGCTGAACAGATATAAAATTACATCGGATAATTCATCTCTTGATGACATACTTTCACTCAATATTGAAAACATACTGGAGAGGAGGTTGCAGACAATTGTTTACAGGAAGAACCTCGCTGTTTCCATAAAGCAGGCCAGGCAGATGATAACCCATGGCCATGTTTTGCTGAATGGAAGAAGAGTAACCGTTCCTGGATTGATGGTTGAAGGCATGGAAGAGGATTCCATATCATACGTTGAGAATTCGCCCTTTTCAGATGAGACCCATCCTGTGAGGCAGCTGCTTGCAGGCGTTGCTGAAGAGGAGCAGGAAGAGAAAGCAGAAGATAAGAAAGAGGAGGTAGAAAAGAATGAATAAGACCGGCATTGCACACATTTATTCTTCCCAGAACAACACCATAATTGTTGTTACAGATCAGACAGGTGCAGAGACACTTGCAAAGGCATCAGGTGGAATGGTTGTTAAAAACGACAGGGATGAGTCCAGCCCATACGCTGCAATGAAAGCTGCAGATCTCATATCAGAAAAGTTAAAGGAAAAGGAAATAACTGATCTCATCATAAAAGTCAGAGCACCTGGAGGAAACAGATCCAAAATACCCGGACCAGGCGCACAGTCAGCCATAAGGGCTTTATCAAGGGCAGGCTTTAAGATTGTGAGAATTGAAGAGGTCACCCCTATTCCACACGATGGAACAAAGAAAAAGGGTGGAAAGAGGGGAAGGAGAGTCTGATGACTGGAGAGCCTGAAATAAAGATTCTGGAATTAAGGGATAGATTTATAAGGTTTGAAATCAGAAACATCACCATAGGGGCAGCCAATGCCCTGAGGAGGACACTTATTAATGATATACCTAAACTTGCCATAGATAAGGTAATATTCAGGCATGGGCAGATCAGGAGCAGTGATGGAAACGTATTCGATTCATCACTTCCACTCTTTGATGAGATGGTGGCACACAGAATTGGCCTTATACCAATAAAGTCAGATCTGAAGATGAATTTCAGGGAAGAATGCAGCTGTGAAGGAAAGGGATGCAGCCTGTGCACAGTTTCCTATAACATCAACAAAACTGGTCCCGGGCTTGTAACAAGTGGCGATCTCATACCATTCACAGGAAACACCGATCTTGTGCCAACGGATATGAACATACCCATCGTTAAGCTGGGTCCAAAGCAAGCCCTTCTTGTTACAGCAGAAGCCTATATGGGGAGGGCATCAACCCACGTAAAGTGGCAGGTAACATCTGCAGTGGCATACAAGTACCACAGGGAATATGATATACCAAAGGATGACAATCCTGAATGGAATGAAATAAGAGAAAATTTCAAGGGTTCAGTAATTTCCGATAAAAACAATGTTATAACTGTAACAGATGACATACCGGCAAGGGGCATAATGGAGTTTATCAACAGGGCGGTGAGAAGATCGGTTGTGAATAAGAGGCCTCTTGTAACAAGGGAGGATCAGAAAAGATTTATTTTCCATTTTGAGACAGACGGTTCTCTTGATGCCAGGGATGTTCTGGTATATGCCATGAACAGAATACCCGAGAGGCTTAACGACCTTTATGAAAGCATAGTAACTCCTGACTAAATTTTTAAACCATTAACCACTTTATGTCCATGCCCTTTTTAAAAAAGTTCATTGATACCGGTAAGGAATTGAGCGAAAGGATTAATTCACTTCTTTTGAGAGAGGAAAGGACAGGTTATACCGGAATGGGCGCAGATGGAACCCTCACATCAACACTGGACAGATTATGCGAAGATGCCATATTGAGAAGGATAAATGAACTTGATCTGCCATTTAATGTTATAAGTGAGGAAATCGGAATTCTTGACAGGCATTATGAGAAAAACCTTGTCATTGATCCTCTTGATGGAACTTACAACGCAGAAAACCAGATACCTGCATATTCTGTATCCATAGGCATAATGGGAAAGGATTTTGAATCACTGGAAGAATCCATTGTGATCAACCTTGCAACTGGAAACTATTTCTATGCCCTGAAAGGGCACGGTGCCTACAGGAATGAAACAAAACTGAAGGAAACCACAAGGAGGACCGGAGCAAGTGTCATATATTCCCTCAGAGGGGAAAACGTGCCTGAATTTTTGAGGGAAGGAATAAACCGAAGAAGAATACTTGGCTGTGCATCCCTTGAAATGGGATTTGTGGCGAACAATTCTGTGGATTATGTTGCATACATTGGAAAGGACAAGGAATTGAGAAACGTGGACATTGCTGCGGGCGTCCTTCTTGTCAGAGAAACGGGAGGTTTCGTGCTTGATCAGAATCTTAAACCGCTCAACATGGGGCTTGATGTCAGGGTTAGGAGGAACATGATTGCGCTTTCAGCAGCTTACAGGAATATAATAGAGGGTGTAAGGGAATGAGAGTGGCCTATATAGTGAGAAAAAACTGTCCAAGATGTTCCAAAATTGTTGAAAGGATTGACGCAATCCTTCCAGATGACTGGGAAAGGATATATGAGGATGAGTTAAGGCTTCATTTTAAGGATAAGGAGTTCAGGCCCCTGGATGAGATCAATGCAGACATACTTTTTATCATAGGGGGAGACGGTACAGTTCTTCTCGCAGCCCAAAAGGCAAAGGGTGCAATTCTGGGCATCAACATGGGTGCCCTTGGTTTCCTCAGCGAAGTTGAAATCGGGAGAGTGGAGGAGACAATTTTCAGGATCGTCAGGGGAGAGCACAGATTTGTGGAATTCATGAAGCTTGAAGTTCGGGTCAATGGTGAAATAGCAGGATTTGCAATGAATGAGGCAACCATACACAGCAACAGGGTTGCAAAGGTGAGGAATTTTAAATTATACCTTGATGGTATCTTTGTTGAAAGGACAAGGGCAGATGGCATAATTGTGGCCACACCCATAGGGTCAACGTCCTATTCATTGAGTGCGGGTGGCCCCATTGTTATGCCCGCAACGGAAGCCATGGTAATATCCTATCTTGCACCTGTTACTCTGAGAATAAGGCCCATGGTTGTGCCCTCATCTTCCATTCTTGAAATTGCGGTTGCAGGGCAGGATCAGGAATGCACCATTATCCTTGACGGCCAGAAGGAAATACCCTTCACATCAAAGGATAGGGTCACAATCACAAGAAGCAGCAGGCCATTCAGATTCATAACGATCCGGAGGGATTTCTACTCAAAATTAAGGGAGAAGTTGTTAAAAGATGTGGTCAATTAGAAGAAGATTGTTGAAAATGGTCCTTGAGGCATCAAAGGACATATATCCAAAGGAGTTCGGTGCCCTTCTCAAGGCTGAGCATAATGTGATTTATGAAATATCCATTCTACCGGGCACAGTGAATGGGGATAGCCATACCATAATGTGGATGGGCTCAAAGCCAATTGATTTTACAATTGTTGGATCAGTACATTCCCACCCATCTGGAAACATGAGGCCATCCGAGGCCGATCTTCACATGTTTTCAAACACAGGAGCAGTACATCTCATACTTGGCTTTCCCTATAACATGGACGATTTCAGGGCATATAACAGAAAGGGGGAAGAAATAAAAATAGAGGTAATTTAGAGATCTCTTTCCTCTGGGCCTATATATTCAGCGGCTGGCCTGATTAATTTATTGTTTTCTACCTGTTCTATGTAATGGGCATTCCATCCGAATATTCTTGAGCAGGCAAATACAGGCAGGTTGTATATTTCCTTAATGCCAAGGAAATCCATAAGAACTGCTGCAAACAGATCCACATTGGCAGGCAATCCCTTTTTTTCAAACATGTAATTCTCAACAAGCTCAGCAGCAATAAACTTTGGATCATCATGGGCGATTTTTCTCAATTCCTCCTTCACATACTGTGCTCTCGGGTCCTTTTTCTTATAAACCCTGTGCCCAAAGCCCATTATTTTCTCTTTCTTAGCAAGCTTCTCCTCCACAAAATTCCTTGCATCCTCCTCATTCTTTATGCTGCTGAGGTAGGAAAGAACCTCTGAATTTGCACCTCCATGAAGGGGCCCCTTAAGGGTTGCCATTGCTGCTGTTACGGCAGAAACCGGGTCTGTAAGGGTTGAGGCTGCCACTCTCAGGGCAAAGGTGGATGCGTTGAACTCATGTTCCATGTAAAGGATCATTAATTTTTCCAGAGATTTCCAGTATTTTTTCCTTTCAGGAGATGCAATGAGGGAGAAAAACCTCTCTGCAAAATATTCACCTTCCGGTTCGCGGAGATGTTCTCCATAGGCAGCGTGGGCAGAATAGGCCGCTATTAAGGGAAGCTTTGCTTCCATCTGTATGAACATATCATTGAAATCTCCATTCCTGTATTTGATGAGGGATGTGATACTCCTGAGATTTCTCATTATATCCTTTTCCTTCAAAATATCCATTATCCTTTTTGTATCATCGTCCAGTACCATGTTGCTGAAAAGTTTATTCCTGAAAACCTTTAATTCAGCATCATCTGGAAGTTTTCCATATACAATAAGATAGGCAACATCTTCAAAACTTTTTCTGTCTGCAAGATCCACTGCCCTGTATCCTCTGTAAAGGAGATTTCCCGTGGAACCTGTGGTAGCAATGGCAGTGCTGTCAACAACAACGTTTGCAAGTCCTCTTGGAACTTTTATTTCATCACTCATAATAATGTCCTCCTTTTAGATAAATCAGAATCCTCTTCTTCGTACTGGCTGTATCCTATTATTTCATAAAACCGTTTTCGGCTCATTATTTCATTTATAAAGTCTCTCTGGGTCCCGGCCCTGTAAAGTTTCTCATATATTTCTTCTGTCTTTTTAAGTATGCCTCTGAAGGCGGTGAGGGGGAATATGACCATATTGTATCCAATCTTCTCAAGTTCCTCCACAGACATTAAGGGTGTTTTTCCAAATTCCGTCATATTCGCCATGAGGTATCCGGAAACCTTTTTCCTCATCTCCCTGAACTCATCCTCTGTCTCAAGGGCTTCTGTAAAAATGCAGTCCGCACCAGCATTTAAGTATGCTATGGATCTTTCAACAGCCTCATCAAATCCACCTGTGGCTCTGCTGTCTGTTCTTGCTATAATGAGGAAATCCTTATTTTTTCTTGCACTTACCGCCGCACCAATCTTCTTTTCCATCTCTTCTACGGGCACGGTTTCCTTTCCGTTTAAATGCCCGCACTTTTTTGGCATTACCTGATCTTCCAGATGGATGCCTGCAGCTCCAGATCCCTCCATTACTCTCACAGTTCTTGTTACGTTTATGGTTTCTCCAAATCCCGTATCGCAATCCACAATTATGGGCATCTTTGTTATCCCTGTAATTTTTGAAGTTTCCTCTGCAACCTCTGTGAGCGTTGTCATTCCAAGATCGGGCAGACCCATCATGCCAGCAACGCCTGAGCCTGAAATGTATGCTGATTTAAATCCGGACCGTTCGGCAATTATGGCGGATATACCCGAGTATACTCCGGGAGCTACAACAATCCCTTCTGAAAGCTGTCTTCTCAATCCGGAGGGGCCCTCATTGATGTTGTCTCGTAGCCTGGACATTTCTCATCACCTCCAGAAGTTCTTCAGGGGATCTCCTTTCGAAACTGTTTGCGACAGACACAACATCCCTTGCGGAATCTTCTCCCATCATCCTTGTTGCCTTTGCAAGGACATCATCCCATGTGTATGGCTTCTTATTATGCCCCTTTGGCGCATCCATCTCCTCTTCAAACTTCCCCCTGTCTGTTTTCACTGTAATTTTTACGGGCAGGTATTCTGGATACATCTTATCAAATCTTTCAGTTACCTTGAAATTCATCATATCAATTTTGCCAAGTATTTCTGGATCGGTGAGATACTTTGCATCATAGGAATAGGGCTGGGGATCTCCATAGGTGAGTGTATATGCTATAATATAGGGCATACTGTGATCCGCCGTCTCCCTTGTTTTTGGCCTTAATTTTTCTGGATCCTTTATGATTATGGTGTTTGCAACTGTGAATGTTTCCACATCTATTCTCTCTATTTTCCCATCAATTTTCTTTTTAAGGTTTGATGCAACCTCAGCTGCACTCATTGCATGGTATTCCACGGGGTAGTTCTTGATCATAGTCTTTCTGATCTTGCTCTTCTTAAAATCCGGTTTCATGTCTCCTGAAACCTGTTTGAAGAATCCCATTTCACCCTCAAATATGGGTGCTGGCCCGGTGAATCCATTCTTTGCCAGCAATGTGCCAAAGACGCTATTCCTGCATGCATTTGCTGCAGTTGCCCCCTTCCACATGCTGAGTTCCCCTGCCCTTGTCTGCCTCATGCTTATGTTGTTATTTATGGAAAGATTGAGGCTGTGAGCATATCTTTCCTCATCCAGTTCAAGGAGATGGGCAAGGCCTGCTGCTGATGAAATACTCACATAGGTTACATGATCCCATCCCCTGTCCCTTATGGACACTGCATCGGAAAGCCCGCAAACAACCTCATATGATACGGCTGCCCCATCAAGAATATCCTTTCCGCTATATGATCCGCCCTCAGCCATGCCAATTAAGGGAGGAATATTATCCGATGGATGCAGTGCCTCCTTTGAAAGATAGGTATCATTATAATCCAGGTATCTGGTCATGGTTCCGTTAAGGAACGCTGCAATGTCCACAGATGCTTTGTGGCCTGTGAAAAATACGGTTGCATTATTTTTGCCTGCAGAGGGCAAAAGTGTTTTCATTCCAATCTGAACTGGATCGGAATAAAATGCACCGTAGGATGTTACAGTTATATCCGCTATCCTTTTTTTCAGTTCTTCCCTGTCCTCAGAACTTATGCCATTTTTTCTTACATTCTTTGATAGATCAATGATGCTATTTACAACAGTATCCATGTATCTGCATATTTGAAAAATAATTAAATTGTGCCTTTTTTAAATATCTATAGGGATTGGATCAATCCCTTCTGTAGGATCTCTTCTTATGCCCATCCCTTGAGGAAAAATTTGGGCGTCTGGCATAGGTTCTGCCCCTCTGCCTGTCTCTGCTGCCCCTCTCTTCCCTTCTTTCCTGGGCCTGTCCCTCCATTGGGAGTTTCTCTATGATCACACCCGTTGTTTTTCTAATCCTGTTCAGGACGAACTTTTCATCAGGCAGAATTATGCTCATGGCAGTCCCTGCCTTTCCGAATCTGGCAGTTCTTCCCACTCTGTGGATATATGTTTTATCCTCTCTTGGAAGATCATAGTTTATGATATGGGTTATGGCCGGAATATCCATCCCTCTTGCTGCCACATCTGTGGCTACCAGAAACCTTTCGCCACCTCTAAATCTCTTTATGGATTCCTCTCTCTGCCTCTGAGTCAGATCTCCATGTATCTGGACAGACCTGTAGCCCATCTTTCTGAGCCTGTCGCTGACAAAGGATGCCCCTGACCGTGTATTGGAAAATATTATGGCCTTTTCAGGGTTATAGTCTTCTATGTATTTTACAAGAAAATCTACCTTATCTTTGTGCTCCGAAACAATATAGTCATGCTTTATATCCGGCACCTCGTCTTCTGAGGCGTTTATATTTTCCGCATCCTCCATGAATTCAGATGCGAGGCCCTTAACATCAGGCGTCATTGTCGCAGAGAAAAGAAGCATCTTTCTCTTTGGATCAGTCATTACGATTATGTCTGTAACATCATCATAAAAGCCCATATCCAGCATCTGGTCCGCCTCATCAAGGACAACAGTTGTTACATTGGAAAGCTTCAAATATCCTCTCTCTGTCATATCCTTTATTCTTCCGGGCGTTCCAATGACGAACTCCGGGTTCATCCTCAGTTCCTCTGCCTGCCTGTTTATGGATGCTCCACCATAAACAAGGGCCCCCTTTAAACCAGTCCTGTTTGACATCTTTTTGAAAACATCAAACACCTGAATTGCCAGCTCCCTTGTGGGTACAAGTATGAGGTTCTGTGTCTTTTTCCTCTTCTCTGTCATATTGATAAGAGGAATAAGATAGGCACCTGTTTTTCCACTTCCGGTCTTTGACTTCACGAGAACAGATCTTCCCTGAAGGACGGCCGGTATGGTCATCTCCTGTATTTCTGTGGTCTCAATAAAATTCATTCTATTTAAGGAATCCAACAACTCTTTCTTAAGTCCTAACTCTTCGAATTTACTCATTTGCGCACTTCTCTTTTACTAAACAGATCCTTATTCTGTCACTTTCAGTATTGTTAAGCAATATATAGAGTAAACCATTTTACCAATTCAGTTTTTTGTCCTTATGCCTGGACCTGAATTCCTTATGAAAAAGAGGTAAAATAGATTAATTTCATCCATGAATCGCAACACGGGATTCTTGCTAAATAAAGCCTGAAGAAGCTTATAAAAATGGAATACCTGCAGTAAATTTCACTGTTCATCGCTTATGGCTGAAAGCTTGTGCTCTACAGTATTTTCCCTGTCAAGCCTGTGGTCAATCTTAATTATGGTTTCAACTCTCTGAATTCCCATGTTTATTATTGCCTTCTCACCCTCAGCAATCACGTTCAATATCTGCTCTATGGTTTCACCTTCGATCACCGTTGCCATGCTGTTGGGATAATATTTTAATCCTGATTTCCTGAAGACGTCCAGTGCTATTTTGACATATTTCGATGCCGAAGTACCTTCTCCAACCGGATAATACGTAACATCTGCAATTATCATATATGTACATATCTGCAAAGTATAAATGTTTGATATTTCAAAAAATTCTTAAAATATGTTTTGAAATTATCAAAATTACTTGTAAGCCTCTTTCCTCTCCCTTGCCAGAGCTATCCTTTCCTTCATCTCCTTTATTATTCTTTCTATGTTGAATCCAGGTATCTCTTCTTCGTAAAGAACAACTGCCATGGGTGAGAGTTCCACGGTTACCTGGGAGGTTCTGAAAAACTTCACTTCCCTCTCCATTGTAGCCATCATTTTTGGTGCATTTTTAACAATCTCATCAAATACAAGCTTTCGTGAATTGGATAGGCCGCCGCCAATCATAACAGCTTCAGGATCAAAGAGGTTTATGAGGCTCGCAATGCCCTCCTCCATATTTTTGGTGAGACTGGCAACAACCTCCATGCTCACGAGGTCACCGTTTTCCGCGCATTCAAATATTTCCTTAGCCTCAACCTGTTCTCGTGGAATCTTCTGAAGGCATCCCGATCTCTCATAGGCTTTAAGGGAATCCATTATTCTGACTGCAGCTTTACCGCCTGCAACAGATTCAAAGCACCCCCTTCTTCCGCAACCACACAGGGGGCCATCAGGGTCAACAACCATGTGTCCGAACTCCCCTGCCATTCCGGTCGCACCCCTGTATACCCTGTTATTCATAAAAATGCCTCCACCAATCCCTGTGCTGAGTGTCAGATATATGAAGTTGGAAAAGGCCTTGCCATTTCCAAATATTTTTTCAGAAATTGCAGTTGCAGTGGCATCATTCTCAATATACACAGTTTTCTTAAGGATATCTTCCAGTATATCCGATAAGGGTATCTCCATGCCGCCAAAAAGGTTCGGAGATGATCTTATTATCCCCTTTTTACCGTCCACCGCACCTGCAAAAACAACTGAAACAGTTTCTATTTCCGATGGGGCAGAATGTTCTGCATCGTTGGACATCTTTACAATCTGTTCAATGAGGTCTTCTGGCCTTTTGAAATCCGGGGTTCTGACCCTGCTTCTCTTTAAAATGTTTCCATCCCTGTCGGATAAAAACATTGATATTTTTGAACCCCCAACATCAAAGCCTAAGATCAATCACCATCACCCTTCTCAACCACGGTCAAGGTAAGATTCTTCATTCCAATCACTGTAATTGTTTTTCCCTTATCTATTCTTTTATTATCCATGGAAACTGCTCTCCATTTAACCCCATCTATGGATACCCAGCCTTCAGGATCAATGTCTGTATCTGCAATCCCTGTTGCATTGACCAGTGATTCCCATCCTGTGACAGGTTTTTTAGCCTGGGAACTTATGATTTTGTGTATATAATAAGCAACAAATCCACCAATCACAAGGATTGCAATGGCAACTATTATGAAATCACCTGAGACCGGTGCGGGCGAATAGGAGCCTGCGTAGGGCTGGGATGAAATATCATAATCTGGCGAAACAAGAAGAAAAGTTCCGAAAAGATCCAGGGATATTCCTGACATAAGGGCAATGCCGTGGGCAGTCTTAAATTCAAGCAATATAAGGACAGAACCCAGTATGAGCATGAGTATTCCCACAAGGGAAGCGTCAATCAGCTGTGCCCCAAGCAATCCAAGGACGATCATAATAACACCAACCGCCGTTAGCAGAACTGTGCCATGGTATAGATCAAGAAGGATTGCAAGTGAACCAATTGATATGAACAAACCATCAACAACGGCATTGCTGAAAAAGCTCATAAGTTGATCAAATGCAGATTCTGTTACAGTTGAAACATGATATGATGAGAGATTGTTCTTCTCAAGGAACACTGTAAAATTTGAAGCTATGCCATTTATCAGGCCCACATCATAGGCCTGTTGGTAGCTGAACACCTGGTCCTTATACACCATTTCAGCTGCTGCGGTTACATTCCTTCCATGGGCCTGCGCAAGTCCCATCATGAGCCCTGCCATTCCATTAAGTGTATGGTTTTCCTGAAGGGCGCTGCCCCCCTCAACTATGGGTGTTGACGGGCCTATCTCTGAACCTGGGCCCATCCATATCTGGTCTGTAGCCATTGCTATGTAAGACCCGGCTGATGCACCCAGAGATTCAGGGAGAATGTATGTGTATACAGGTATGTGCTTTGCCTCTGTATTATTGATTGCAGATACGATCTGAATCATACTGGTAAGCAATCCTCCAGGCGTATTCATGCATATGACAACTGCTGCTGTGTTATTATGTGTCAGCCCTGAAAGGGCACCGGTTATCATCGCAGCAGAACCGGGGTCGATCTGCTCATTCAACTGTATAACAAGAAGCTGTTTACTGGATGATGATGAAAAATAATGTTTTGCGAGGTTCTGATCAGGATTGTTAACCTGAACTGAAGCCGCAAGGAAAACTACTGCAATCAGAATGGCAATCAAGCCGATCACCATCTTTTCCCTTTCCATAATTCAAATATGGAACACAGTTATTTAAAGGAATTTCTTGAAAGCATGGAAAGGATTTTTAAATAGACAAAATACCCTATAGCATGAAGAATTTTTTCGTTTCAGATCTCGATGGAAAATCTCCAGGATATGAGGCAACTCTTCAGGGATGGGCACAGGATATACGTCTTATGAAGAATGTTGGTTTTATTGTTTTGAGAGATCAGACCGGTCTTGTCCAGATTACGGTAAAAAAGGATTCAGAGCCATTTTCAGATCTTGAAAAGATAAGCAGGGAATCTGTCATAAGGGTAAGGGGAAAGGTTCCCGAAAAGATTATGAGCAAGATTGGAAGGGAGTTTATTGCTGAAAATATTGAAATTCTCAATATTGCAGAAACCCCACTTCCCATTGGAATAGTGGATGAGGTGGAGGTTGATTTTGAGACAAGATTTAACAACAGATTTATGGATTTGAGGAAGCCTGAGCATGCCAGAATATTCCGGGCAAAGTCTGCAATTCTATGGGGAATCAGATCATATCTCATATCCCAGGGTTTCACTGAAGTCCAGACACCAAAGATAGTATCTGCTGCAACCGAGGGCGGTGCAGACCTCTTCAGGGTAAAGTATTTTGAAAAGGACGTTTTCCTGAACCAGAGTCCTCAACTCTATAAAGAAATGCTCATTGCTTCAGGCGTTGAGAAGGTCTTTGAAGTCGGTCCAGCATTCAGGGCAGAGGAGCATAACACACCGAGGCATCTTAACGAATTCACATCCATTGATATTGAAATGGCCTTTGCGGATCATAACGATGCCATGAGCATGCTCGAAAACTCCATTGCCAGTGGAATAGAGAACTTTCTCAATACTGTCCCGAATGCATCAGAATTCTCGCTGGTAAAAACGAAACCAAAAACACCATTTCCAAGGATCACTTACGAAGAGTGTGTAAGGATTCTTAAGGAGAAGGGAATAGATGTTCCTAAGGGGGAGGATCTAAACAACGAAATGCTCAAGATTATAGGTTCAAGGTTCGATAACTTCTATTTCATTATACACTGGCCAAGGGAGGTAAGGCCATTCTACACATCGGTTCTTGAAGATAACCAGCATTTTACAAAATCCTTTGATCTTCAATTCAGGGAAATCGAGCTCACATCAGGTGCCCAGAGAGTCCATAACCCGGACACATTAAAAAATAAAATAGAAGAAAAGGGTCTTGACAGCTCAAATTTTGAATTTTATCTTAAAACATTCAGATATGGAATGCCTCCTCATGCAGGTTGGGGTCTGGGCCTTGAAAGGCTGACCCAGGTAATACTTAACCTGCCCAATGTCAGGGAGGCTTCACTGTTTCCTAGAGATAGAACCAGAGTTTTTCCCTGAACTCTTTCTCTTTCTATCATCTCCGTAGACTAACCTGTCCATTTCATCTATGTCCGACGCTTCCAGCTCTTCAAGGTCATCAAGGTTCTTTTTCTTCGCCATTTCTAAGACCTAAAAATATTAAACAATTCTGGAATAAAAATATTTTCCATGGTTTTCCGAATTTTTATATATGTTACATTCTAATAGAAAAATTGTCTATTCCCAATCAGACAGATTTTGAGACTTCATAAAGATTCCATTGAAAATCAGAGGAATAAGCCTATGGTTATGCCATTCAACATCCAGGCCCTTTCCACATATTTCTTTCCGCCGTGTATATGGGAAGAATATATTCTATATATCAGAAATAAGATATAATTTATAATCTCCATTTATCTTAAAGATTTGAAATTGAATTGAGAAATATTGAATATTCATCCATAAGAATGCTGTTGATGTCCTCTGCAGGGATGCTGCTTGACGGTTATCAGCTTACGGTTATTGCCCTTGCTATTCTCATAATGAAACCTTCCCTGAGCCTTACGTCCTTCCAGTCATCTCTACTCATAGATTCTCTCATACTTGGAACAATAGTTGGTGCAGTCACCGTTGGATATCTTTCCGATCTGTTTGGAAGGAAGAGGATATATATGTTCAATCTTCTTTTCTTTACAGTTTTTGGCCTGGCATCAATCGTCACTTCCAGTGTTAATCTCATAGTTGTATTCAGAATTTTGATGGGGATTTCCATAGGTGCAGATTATCCCGTTTCAAATTCATATATTGCTGAAATGGCTCCTGAAGGCTTCAGGGGGAAATTCCTTTCATTCTCTGCGGTAGCCTTTGTGATAGGAGCTGTCTCAAGCGCGCTGGTTGCGTTCATATTCTTTTACATTCACGCCCCTGACAGTTCCTGGAGATATCTTATTGGCATCGGTCTCATACCTGCAGTCATAGTTCTTATAATGCGCTTTTCAATGCCTGAATCAAGGATGTGGAAGGATTCGAAAGCCTCAGGAAAAAGTGTCAGGGTCAGGGGCATGTTTAATGGCTCCAGTGGTAAATTTACCATACTGACATCTGTTGTCTGGTTCATTTACGATATGGGTGCTTTTGGCGTGGGCCTTCTGGTTCCTACCATATTATCGCTCAGTGGTCTAAAGAGCAATTCTGATAACGCCTTAATTACCACATTTTTTCTCATTATTGGACTCATAGGTGGAATAATAGTAATAATGCTTATAGACAGGTTAGGCAGGAAAAATTTGCAGATTGTGGGATTTCTGGCCATGGGCATCACCCTGATGCTCATACCGGAGTTTTTCTTCACTGCACTCATATCTGTTCTTGCAATCGCTGAATTTTCCAATTCATTTCCGGCTGCAACAGTGGGAATATTTCCTGCGGAGCTTGCCACAACAAACTTCAGGTCAAGCGCCTACGGCCTTGCAGCAACCACAGGAAAGTTTGGTGCGGTAGTTGGTGTTCTTCTTATCGGTTCCCAGGTTACAGGGTCAAACCTCCACATGTTCATTATCTTTGGAATTGTAATGCTCATAGGAATGGTATTGACTCTTTTACTGCCTGAAACAAGGAATATAAAGCTGGATCAGGTTGTAAAGGCAGAACTGGGAGTGTTTGATTAGGTACAGGTAATTTCACTCTATATACTTACATGTAAGGTTTAGATTATTATGTATTATCCTTAAGCAACATTTCTAAAAATTCTGAAACAGGGATAAAATTTCAATTAAATTTGAATATTACGGATTTCTGTGAACCCACCCAAGGGGCACGAGTGATATCTCATCGAAACATTATACGATTATAAATTTTATACATTCAAAATTGTTTTACCCTCACAGTTAAGCCTTCATTTTTATTATTAGTTTAAAAATCATATTCATGCAATTAACAATTGCAAATCAAAAAAGGTGAAAAAATGGTATTTGTTGATCCTCTGGCAGTAATGCTTATTGGTCTGGCCATGGGTACAGGCATCGGTGCCTTTTACTTCTTCTTCGCAGCGAGAGGTGACAGGGAACAGATTGAGAGTCTTGTATATCCGGCCATTGGAATTGGTCTGTTAGATTTTATAAGCGGTTTCTACATGTCATTTGCATGGCCAATGACATCCTTCGGAACTCCATATAACATGTTATTCGGGGATCCACTCCTTCTCTTCGGTATATTGCTCATAATCGGAGCAGTAATGGTTCACAAAAATGTAAAGTTTGGAATAATGCCCCTTCTCAGTGTAATACTGGGAGGCTATGTTCTCGTTGGTGCTTACAGCATAGTTGATCTCCACCTTGAAAAGGGTCAGGATCTCATAACGGCCATGGGCCTCTATCTGTTTGATGCAATTGGTGCAATTCTCGTGCCCATAGTTTACCTGAAGCCAGAAGAAGGGAAGTCTGGTGCAGTGAAATATCTCTACTATGGGGAGTGGATCATACTGGGTATAGGAACAATATTTGCCCTGGTAATTGGATATCTTGCACTTTACGGGCACCTTCAGAGCCCACCCTGAACCATATTTCATATTTTAAAAACAAATTATTTTATTTGCAAACTCTTTTAATAAAGGAAATCTTATTTTGTCCTATTTTAACTTAAATTAGAAAAGAAAGATGGAGTTTGTATTTATTGAGAAATACGCCCTCAATTTGATGCAATATTTTGCAACTCTGTAAGCAATTCCTTCTCAACGTGATCGGACCAGGCAATCTCAGGGATATCTACCGCAATGAAAATTTCTGAAATCAACAATATTTCTATGGCGCTGATCGCGATATTTCCCAGAAGTTTTCCAACGCCAACATCGACCTTAAGCTGGGATCCATCTGATGTGAAAACAAATGTAAGTGCACGGTCTGCAGCAATCAATCCTCTGAGAAAACCCGCTTTCCATGCCTGCAAAATTCCCTTATCTGGCTGGACATTGCTTTGAACCTTCCAGTCGTTATTTGTCAGGTAAGCAGAAAATTCTTTTACGATCTGATCAACGCCCTTTGTTGTATTATAAATCCTTTCTTTTTTGAATATTTCCATGGATATTCATTTAAACATCCTATTTAATCATATCATCATAAACCACATATTATCTCAAAATTACATCATTATATGTTTGAATAAACATTTGTCAATCAATATAGAAATGAGAAATAAGCCCATATCAATTGATCCATGGGAAAGGAGATCTTTGAAAATTAACAGGTCTATATTATGTTATCAGCAAAGAAAGATTAAAGAGGGAAAGAGCATTAAAATGTATAGAAGAACAGAGGGGAGGACTGAATTAAAATAATACCTGATAATAAGTTAATACCAGTGTGAATCAAAGAATAGATATGATGTAAAGGATGGCTAAAAGTATGAATGAAAACCAAAGCAAATTGGATAGTTGTACTGTAATTAGTACCGATAATTATGATTATAAAGTTGGCAAAAATGGAGAAAAATTAGTATATGGAAGTTTTTGGACTAATAAACAGAGATATGGTAATAGCATACAGGAAATATCCTACAGGGCATGTTTTAAACCCCAATTGCCCGATTTCTTTTTATCTAAATATTCTAATATTGGGAATATAGTTTTAGATCCCTTTGCAGGTAGGGGAACAACAGCAATTGAAAGTGCATTATTGGGAAGGATCCCAATATCTAATGATATCAATCCCATATCAAAAATACTTACAGAACCTCGTCTAATGCCACCTGAAATTGAGGATATATCCAATAGATTATCAGAAATTTCGTTTGACGTTAAAGAAAGTGCATATATAGATTTATCAATGTTTTATGAAAGAAAAACCGAAGGAGAAATTGTTTCCCTAAAAAACTATTTGATAGCAAGAAAGGAAGAAGGTAAAGAGGATTATATAGATAAATGGATAAGAATGGTAGGCACCAATAGATTATCCGGCCATTCTAAAGGATTTTTTTCTGTATATACTTTGCCGCCCAATCAATCAGCCACTCAAGAGGAACAAATCAAAATCAATAATCGTCTAAATCAAAAGCCCGAGTACAGGAATGTTAAGAAAATAATTTTGAAAAAATCAAAGTCTCTATTAAAAGATATAAACCCTGATATTAGAAAAAATCTTTTTGATGTATCTAAAAATGCAATATTTTTAGAAGATGATAGCAGGAATTTGAAAGAATTAAAAGATGGTTTTGTCGATATAACAATAACTTCACCACCTTTCATAAATTTAGTGGATTACGTCAAGGATAATTGGCTTCGCCTATGGTTTAATGGGTATGATCATTCTAAATTAAAAGGTAAAATAACTATATTAAGTGATTTAGATACATGGTCATCATTTATTAAAGAAGTATTGAAAGAGATTTACAGAGTTAGCAAAACAGGAGGATATGTTGCATTTGAAGTTGGAGAAACCAAGAAAGCAGATTTAAGTGAAATAGTATATAAAATTGGTATAGAATTAGGTTTCAGGCACATATCAACATTTATCAACATGCATACATTTACCAAAACCTCTAATATATGGGGAGTAGACAATAATAAAAAGGGAACTAATACAAATCGTATCGTATTATTCCAAAAAATATAAAGGTGAAGAATTTCACTTTACACAAATTACAGGATCCATGAGATGCTGAGAATCAACGATCTGACTTGAAAATTATCCGTAAATGAACTATTATTCGGACTTTCTAAGGTATATGCAGTCCAGTACTCTGATGATAAAATAGAACTCAATGAGATACATAAAAAGTTGAAACAATCATTATGAAAATTAACAAGGGCATATTATCTAAGAATTAGGGCGTTAAGGTTTTAAAAATAGCATTTCCTGGGGCTCTATAAACCGAGAATAATAAAGCTTGTGGACATATGTAGTGTCACAAAAACAATCATGCTTGAATATAGTAAAAGAAAAAGATCATTGTCTTTTCTTTGTCTTTTGAGATCTAGTATATTAATAATTGAATATTAACGAGCCTTGATCACTGAAATCCGTTTTAACGATATCTATCACCATTCATGGTTGTTTTACATTCTAAGTGATGGAATAGCCTTATATTGCCTATAATCAACTCAGGAAGGTATATCTGTTATAAGATGAGCTGGACTTTCATTATAAACTTTTATGTTGAATGTGCTTTCATACTTAGAGGCAATGGTGCAATGTGTTGCTCATTGATCAATTATCAAATTTGGAATCTGTGTTAATCCCTCTTTCCGCAAGTCCCTTTTCAAAATCTTCAGTCTGTTTAAGGTCTGGAAGCCCAAAGGCATCTACATCCTTCCATTCTACATATGAGACAAATTTCTCTTTATTCCATTCGTAGCTAATTTTGAGATTCCCACCAATTCCTTCAACGTAACAAATTTTTGGGGTACCTGAGAATATACCATTCTTAGAAGTCTTAAGCAGTAATGTTTTGGACGTTCCAGTCAAAAATGCCAACCACATAAAAAACCTGCTTTCAGTGTCATATATCAACGAGATCCTAATTCTACCAAATAAAAGTATGATTGATATAAAAATCACAAAAACTGCTAAGGGAAAGAAAGCGATCACAAGGTTAGTCTGATAATAAAAATAAGGAATATTCTCGATTATGATACTTTGAAAGAAAAATCCAAATGCAACAGATGCAGAAACTATCCAAAAGTTCTTTATGTAGTGATAAAGTTTAATTTTATTTCTTTCATGAACAATTTCATCAAATTTAGAGAGATAGGTCTCCCCATACATATCTAAATCTATAAACCTAACATTATGTAAATTAATTATTTTTAAATCCAGTATCAACGGCAAATATAACAATAGAAATAATATCATCACGTCAGTGAAATATGCGAAGAAATAGTAATTAAGGGTTCCAAAGTACACGACAATTCTAAGGTTAAAAGGAACCATTACCGCTTCTAATATTATCAGAACAAATAGGATGATACCAACTATGAATGTTACGAAACCATATCTAGTGCCCTTCTTCAATAGTCTCTCTTCAAACAGATCTTGGGCTACTTTGGAAGCATTTTTAAGTTCTTCTATGAACCTTTTCCTACCAGAATATGGTAATATACGAATATTTTTCTTTACTTCCATGGCTTTTAAACCGGAATATACGGTTCCAAGCACAACGGAAACTATTGTGAGGAAAATATAGATTGAATTAAGTCCCATCTTATGTGCTTACATCGTTCAGTCTATATAATACTTACGAAGTCAGGCTCAGCAATTGGGGCCTTACGTTAATATAATTGCAGATTTTTTCCAAGTAATTGTCTTCGTAATTCTGTTTAAGGAGGACACGCGTGTTATATAAAAACCTAATAATTTCATAAATAAACGTTGAAATTATACCCGCCAATATGCCACCAATTATTGAAAAAACAGAACAGCAACCTATGATCTTGTAAGATGAGTTGATTAAAATAGATTAATATTGTGCATTGTGTAAAATTTCGATTATTCCCATCTAAGCGTGAATGGATTAATCTTTTTAAGTCGATAAGATATTGTTTTTGGTCTAATGTTATATGATACTGAACTTGTGACGTTGAGAATGCTAAAAGAGGAATTATGAAGAGTATAAAATCCAATCAGTGGGAATATGGAAGAATTAGCTTAATTAATAGGAGAAGAAATGAGATAGAAGCAGCAGAAATTGCAAAAATCATCTGCAGACCTGCTGAGAAAGGTCACATTTTTGAATATATAGCATCACAGATTTTTCCAATTAAACTAAACGAAAGCGCTTCTAAGGAAGGTTATGACGGAACATTTAACGATGGTTACCTAAAGGATAAAAGGTTGACGTGAAATATCTCGCAAAGAATGATCATCTCTTGAACCTCAATAAGAAGGCAGACAAAGAGACTTTTTTACTTGTCTTTACAGGACCCCAGGACACCTTATCATCTTCGAAGGGAAAAGTAAGGCCATTACGAATAGACAAAATATACTTGTTCAATGAAAAGGAATTATGTGATCTACTTGGTGACAAGGTTAAAGTGGGAATTGCAACAAGTGTTAAATCTGAATACTGGAATGGAAAGGAAATTTACCCTGAGAATCAATGGAATATCGATTTAAAACTGAACATTAAAGAACTTGAACATTTGATTGAGAAAATTAATAATTGAATTCTTTAAGTCACCAATTCATACACCAGCAGTTTAGCATTTTCCAGCAATGTTAGTGTTGCTTTCTCCTGCTTGTCTGGAGGATATCTGCGATTCTTGGGATACGTTTCAATAATTATTTCTTCACTTTGTGAGCACATATTTTTCTGTATTCACATTGTTCGCAGAACTCTCCTGGTCTTGGATGGTATCTATAGTTTTGTATATTGTCAATTATTGCTTCTGCTTTCGATAGGGACTTATTTATTTGTCCATCTGAAACATCAATGAATTCGATCGAATTATCTTTTAAATTTGCAACCGATCCATTGACTATCTCCCATCCCATATCTTTTAGGCCCTTGGCGTAAAGTTGAACCTGCATCTCGGAATATTCCTTTTTCATTACACTATCAGATGATTTATAATCCCTTATCTCTAGACCAGTACTGGATTGGAATATTGTGTCAACTTTTCCTATTATCGAGGCTTTTTTTGCAGGAAATTCTATCCTGAGTTCCGTTTCCTCTATATTTTCAATATCCTTTTCGTGGTCTTTTACAAATTTGCTCAACTCTTTTGTGGCACTCACTCTTAACTTTTCCCTAAGACCTTTTGAGGCAAATGGTAAAAAGAACTCATTTGTACTCTCTTTCAAAGCCTCCATTGGACTGAGTCCTCTCATCTTCACCAAATCCGATGTTACTTTGAGAATGTGATGTAATTCATCCCCGTATCCCATGAATGTGTTGACTCCCTGGATATATCCCCAGATCTTCGATAACCTATAATGATAAGGGCACATTTCATAATCTATTAGTTCTTTTACCGGGTATGACTCTACAGTATAACTGTTGGAGTTTTTGTGGATAGTAAGCTTATCTAGACCGACTTGGGAAAAGCTTTCATGTTCTATATATTTTTCATTTACTTTATCAAGGAGCGAACTGGGTTTGGCTTTTTGTACTTTATGATTCCTAAAGTGGGAATAGACCAGTGCTGTCATTGCCCGTGTTGAAGCGACATAAAACAGTCTCTTCTCCCCCTCTTCGCTGTCAAAATAGCTTTTGTTTGCTATTAGGGCTGGATCAAACATCCAAATATCATCTGGTTGTGCTTTTTTCCTTGTAGGGAACCTCCCATTTACCATTGCTGGCATGAAAACTATGGGCCACTCTAGACCCTTACTCTGATGTATTGTCATTATGCTCAGCGCATTTGCATTGCTTGTTTTTTCCACAGGTTGTTCATCGTAAGAGATTATTGCAAAACCATTGAGGAAATTGCAGAGATCATGAAGTTCTTGATAAAATTCACGTTTTTGTCCACCCAAGCGAAACGATGATTCAAAATCTCCAAGAATTTTGCTGAATGCCCCAATGGTTGACATTACTACAGCATCTAGATCATTGTTCTGGTCTAATTTCTGAAAGCCCAATATATTAAGCAAATCATGTAAAACATCCTTGTAACCATATTCATCTGATGGACTTGATGTCAGTACTTTTCTTTTCCATGCATCCAGTTCTGTTTTCATCCGTTCAGTGCTTAGGCTATATGTTATAGAAGCTTTCCATCTTTTTATCCCCTCGTCTCTTAGGTTATTTCCTGATATTTTGTTATTACCATAAGTATTGATCAGCCAATATCCTCGTTCGTCCAGCCATGTTATTAACATACCCAGAGCAACAGCTTCGTCTCGTTTAAATAACCCAACCTTACCTCCTACAATATATGGAATTTTATTTGATTTGAACGCATCTATGAAAGGATCAGCAGAAGTACGCACACTCCTGAGTAGGATGCTGAAATCTGAATAACTGAAGCCGTGCTCGTGTACAAGTCTCTTAATTTCCTTCGCTATTTCAGAAGCTTCTTCCTCTGCATTTTTAAAGTCCAACTTAGTTACAACGCCATGTTCTTCCCTGTAAGGTATCATATCTGGGAATTTTGTCCCGTTGAAAGAGGCTGATATTGTGTTCGAGGTCAATACGATCTCTTTGACACTCCTCCTATTTTCATTAATCTCGAAAGTCGAGGTATTTTTAAAATCAATAATAAAATCATCAAAAAACCTTGGATTTCCACCTCTCCATTGGTAAATACTCTGTCTTGGATCCCCAACTATAATGAGATTTGCTTCTTTAGACATCAACCTTATCATTTCATATTGGGCCTTATTTATATCCTGAAATTCGTCAACAACAATATACTTCGATTTTTCTATTCCTTTATTGGATTCACGCAATTTAGAAACTGCCTCGGAAATCAATTTATCAAACGTCAGTCTGTGATTTTCCTTAAGCTTATCCTCATATCTCTCCAGCATAATCTTAAAGTGGGCGTCCTTTTCGGAAAATGAATTACGATCAACAAGTTCTCCATAAAATGCGCTCAGTGAACTTATGAAAATCTTGCATCTTTCAAGATAGGAGCCTATATCTCTATGTTCCTCCTTGTTGAGACCTATGTTGTATCCTTCCCTAATTATGAATGCCATATGTTGATTTTCATCCAATACTGAATAATTGGAGTAACCATAATGGTCCTGTAGGATTCTCAAGGCGTACCCGTGAATCGTTCCAATATAAATCTGTCCAAATTTCTTCAAAAGCTCCTGTTGTCCAAGCTCAACGAGCCTTTGATGTATCCTGCTTTTCATGCTCTCTGCAGCCATTTCTGTAAATGTGAAGGACACAATAGAATCAGGTTCAGCTCCCTTAACCAGCAAGTAATAGATAATTTTTCTGGCCAGTGTCTCAGTCTTGCCTGCACCAGCCCCTGCAAGAATGCGTATATATTTAGCATCACTTACTATGGCATTCTCCTGGCTTTTATTTAGCTTAAACGGTTTCTCCAAGATCGAATCAATAGTCGTGCCCATAGAGTATAATTGATAGTAATACAATTAATTTTTTGTAATCAAACTAAACGAATGCTCCTAAAGAATAAATACGCCAAATATGTCTTAATTTTCTTGACGCGGGTTCTATATTTCTAGATTTATTCACCTTTCAGCGTTGTCAAAATCATCGGTATAAGTTTCATTGCAGTTTATTTTCCATGTTGTGCCAGATAGTTTATTAACCGAAATTACTATATCATATTTCACCTTTTTACCACTTTGGTTTTCCCTTTGTATAAATCTATACAAAGCTTCCGCCTTATTTTTGGTAGATTCAGCTGACGCGGTTATACCCTGCTTAGTATCATAAAAACCAATTGATCCGTCCTTAAACATAACAATGAAGTCGACATAAAACGCTGAATTGTAGCCATTCTCATCGGCGTAACCAATAGCGAAATATTTTGGATCATTTTCTCTATTTTTGAACCACCAGTCAACATGGTCATTACTGTCCAAGAACCTTTCAAAATTTTTCTCTGGAGTGCTTGCATCTTTATACTGGAAAAATGGTTGCATTACGGATCTTTTTGATGAGTAAACAAAGTATTTTTCATTGTAAGAAATATATTCTGGTATCTCCAATTTTTCATTTTCAATAAATTCCACAAATCGATTGAGCTTCTCAATAATCCTTTTGACCTCAGAACAAAATAAACTATGTCTCCTGAAATAGAAATTCTCCAATAACCCTCGAAACAGTGGTTACATCGTGTCCCAGCGAACAATATCCTTATCTTTTAGCAGATCCTTATACTTCTCAAGTGTCTTAATTTCATATGCCATGAATATTTGAAGCCATATATCTTATTAATGATTTAAAAACTAAATATGGAATGGGCCCGACCGGACTTCATTATAGGTGTAATCAAGTCCTTTATATAGACAAATGAAATATCTAACTATGACCAGACAACCAAAGTATCTTGACCTCTTAAAAAATGAAAAGGTAAGACGCTGGTATGAAAACCTTAATGCAAAGTCGTATTTGACCGCTACAACTTGGCTAAGGACATTGGGGTTATATTGTGAATTGGAAAAGACTTCGCCCGATAAGATTTTAGAGAGTATGAACAAACCTGACTTTCGGGATAAATTCGCTGATTTTGTGAGGAAGATGGAGAGGGAAGGCAAGGCAGGGTCTTACATTATACGTTATAAGAAGGTCTTACGAAGTTTTGGAAGATTCAACAACAAGAATGTAGAGCTGAACATAAACATAGCCAACGACCATTTAAGCCCTACAATTGAAAATGAAAGAGTGCCAAACAAGGATGAATTAAGCAGGTTATTAAGGAAAGCAACATCAAGAGGCAGAGTATCAATATCTCTAATGGCTTTCGCAGGATTGAGACCTGAAAGTTTAGGGAATTATGAAGGCATAGATGGATTACGCTTAAAAGACATAAAGGGCTTGCGACTCATAGAAAACATAGAGTTTGAGAAAATACCCGTAATGGTAAGCGTCAAGAGTATGTTAAGCAAGGCAAGACATCAATACTTCAGCTTCTTAGGAGAGGAGGGAGCTACCTATATCAAGGAATATTTGGAGGAAAGAAGAAGACAGGGCGAGGAATTGGATTACGACAGCCCGTTATTGCAGTTTGACAATAAGAAAGCTTACGCAAGAAAGAACGCCCTTTTACGCACAACCCTGATAACGAGAGATATACGAGACGCAATACAGGGAGCAGGTCTAAAGATGAGACCTTACGTATTGCGAGCATATTTCAGCACAGCCCTTGACATAGCGGAGAGCAAGGGTTTAATATCGCATCCTTGGAGGCAGTTCATTATGGGTCATAAAGGCGATATAGAGGCGAGATACAGCACGAACAAGAGGCTACCGCCTGATATGATAGAGGAGATGAGGGAGAGTTATAGGAAATGCCTTAAATTCATTGAAACCAGAATATCTGATGTATCGGAGGACAACGCCAAGCTATTCTTACAGCAACAGCTCTTATCGGCAGTGGGCTACAAGCAGGAAGAAATCGATAAGATAGACCTTACAAACGTGAGCAACGAGGATTTTCAGCAGTTATTAAGGGACAAGGTAGCAGGTGCAATGAACGACAACGGAGCGAAGCAGAAGGTCATACCCGTGAGCGATATAGAGCAGTATATTAGCGATGGATATGATTTTGAGGCAGTATTGCCTAACGGCAAGGCAGTTATGAGGTTGAGGTTCTAGGTGTAACAATGCATTTATCTGACGATTGCCCTGTAGAATTTTCGTATAAGAAATGTGAAAAATGTGAGGGAATAATCAAGTTAATTCAGAAGAGGGCGATGGAAGAAAAATATACGACTAAAGCAGACCTACAGGAAGCATTTACGGGAAAGAGAGGGAATGAGGGAAAAAGGTATTCAATTGAAACACATCTAAAGGAATTGAAAAACTTAGGTTTTATCGAGATAGATAGTCTAATCGAGATAGTTGGTCACAAGAAGAATGGAGGGACATTTAGAACTTCATTCTATGATGTTAAGGAAAAAGGTATTCATTTGAACGAGCACGAACTCTATTTGAAGATGATTGAAGCAAATCCCTCTTTAGTATGGGAATGGTTAGAAAGAGATGATTTGCCTAAATTTTTTTGGGGCATATCTAAGAAAGATAGATATAAATGTAAGAATTGCCCGGAGAAATCTAACTTTGAAAAGACCGATAATTTTTGTTCTTGTTGCGGAAGAATGATAGGATATACATATACATATATCTGCTCAAATTGCGGTTTCACTTATCAATGGAAATATTCCTTTCCTATATAATAAATTCAACAGAATAGCCTGAAAGTAAGATGACCGTAATATACGATTAAAGCGGTTGATAATCTATTAAGCTATATGTTGTTATGGCAATAAATATAGCCCTTCAACCTATATGTAAGAAAAAAATAATTAGTATTCAAAAACTAAAAAATTCTTATGCTCAAAAATATCCGAATTCGCCTATCACTCAAATTCTATTATCAATGTTAGATGAGGTAGAGAGCGATGAGTTAATCGGAGCAGTAGGTGTATGGCTTAATATCTTGGATATGGAAAGGGCTAATAATCTCAAGGGAGGTAAATAATTATGCCTAACTCTTTCAATAGACCACGTAAAAAGCATGGTAGATTAACAGTATTCCTTATGGCTATGCTTTTCGCTATCCTATCGTTCTTTCTGCTTTATCATTTGATACCACTTATTGCCAATTCTATCGTAATTTTGTGGGTTTTTTCAATAAGTTTAGCGGTTATGTGGCGTGTGCAGTTCGTAAATCCGAGGAAAATCCAGAATGAGATTTTAGCAATAGCTTCTGTAAAACTCATATGGCATGAAGACGAAACTGGCAAAGGGTGGCAGAAGGATAGAGATGAGATATACGAGCAGAAAATGAACGTAGAAGATTATCTCAAAACGAAGGGAAACAACAGGATTATTGCAGTTATGGGAGCTTCCCGTTCAGGCAAAAGCCAATTAGTCTATCATCTAATTCAATCCTTACCGAAACAAAAAAAGATTATATTCCAATTTAAGGCAACTGATGAATACACGAAATTAGGTTATCCCGTTCTTTACATGCATAAGGCAGTCCCTGATGTATTTGTAAGTCCAGAAGCAGTTGCAAGGGCATTTCTTACAGCATTTCCAATTAGCACGAGCATGCAGGGCATTACCGCCTCAACGGTCAGAGGACAGGTCAAGCAGATAGCCGAGAAAAGCCATAACTGGAAAGAGTTCAAAGATATATTAGATGAAATGCTTGAAAGTGAAAAGGAAAACATTACAAAAGGAGCGTTAAAATTCATTCAGAATAATTTGCCCATTATTTACAGAGAAAATATCTTGAATTATGAATTGCCAGAGGAATGCGTCATTGATTTTGAAGGCGATGACACACACGAGACAGACATGCAATATTTTGTATTCTATTCCGAATTTCTTTTAAACCAATTATCAAAGGAAATATGGAACAAGCGTCAGAACACTATGTTTGTGATAGACGAAGCCCATTTACTAACAAAATCAGGATTTTCTATAATCCCGGAGATGGGTGCGACTATCGGGGCAAAAGGCAGTATGATACTGGCATCGCAGAGAATAGCCGACCTGCAAGGTCAGGCATTAGACAACTGCAAAACACAATTCACGTTTAAGCAGACGGGTAAAGAAAATTTAGACGAGGTAAGAGCAATTTCAGACCTTTACCACGAAGTAGTAGGGCAGATGTTATCCACATATGAGTTTTGCGACATAGGGCAGGATAGACCAGACCAGAAAATATTGATATTTACTTTGAGAAACCCAAAGATTAAATTCTACCCCGTGAAAGAGTTAGTTATTCAAAACAGCCAGAGTGAAAGGAGTGATAGCGAAGTTAATAACGGGAAAAAAAAGGGGATAGATTATGCAGAAACCATAAAAGAATTGCTCTCGCAAGCAGGGAATATACAGGACATATCCAAGAGATTAGCGGACAAATACGGAGGAAAAGGTGAGGACTACAGGCTAAAAATAAAGGATATTCCGAAAAAACTGGTCAAGTTAGATGAGATAAACATGGAGCAGGTAGATTATGTTAAATTCCATGAACAGCAGGCTTATGTGGTCAATAATTCAAATATCTACTTTAGAAAAAATGAAATACCCAGTGGATTGCACACTCTAATAGTTAATTTTACTGCTGATGTGATATCTCACAAGGGAATCACAGATTTCAAGATACAGCCGTCAGGGATAGGCACAGCAGATATTGAAACGGATAAGGTAGCTTATGAGATAGAAACAGGGCTTAAGAATGATATTAACGACATCGAGAAAAGGCAGGAGCTATACAGGAAACAGGGCAAGGAAACGATAATAATCGTACCTAATGAAGCAAGCAAGAAAAAGTATGTTGAAAAATACCCAGCCCTGAGAGTATTGACCCTCGTAGAGCTGTGGAGGGAAAAGCTTTGAAACCTCTTTTTAGCAGAATTCATTTTAGATTAAACCGCAGGCTGGTTATAGCAGGCTTGTTATTCATTCTTATTCTCGTTGTCACAGAGCTTGCAGGCGGGTTCTCATCGTGGGACATATTCCCACGAATTTTACCATCTTATAATTGGCTTCTGTGGATAGTGATTTTTTGCATTGGTGTAGCTTTTATTGACGTTATTTTTTATTTTACGATTTTAGTGTTATTGGAATTTCTGGTCATTCTGGCAGGAGCTTATATCGTGAGCTTAACAGGTCTAATCTCATTTAATTCTATATTCATATATTTTGAGGATGGAGAACACGGAGCAATATTGACAGCGGGGCTTTATCTCATTTCCATAATCGTTTATTATCGGTTATGGAAACATATACCCGCACGAAATAGAAATAGATGCGGGTCCGATTTTAGAACTGAAGACGAAGAGGACAATACGGACACCGAAACGACAGAACAAAGCTCACACACGAAAGAGGAACTGGGCAGGCTTCTTAATCTATGGCAACAGAAATACGCACAGGCAAAAACAGATGAGGAGAGAAAATTGGCAAATGAAATGATTTTGAAATATACAGATGAACTGAAGAATTTGCGGGAACAGAATGGGACGACCCCCGAAAGAGCGAGGCTCAATAAAGGAGGTGAAAGCGAATGAGCGATAAGGTAGAATTAGTTCAGTTCAGGAATAACCCGAAGGGTAGTAGAGATGAGCGGAACGCAGGGAAATGGGATACAGCGATGGTCATATTTCATGCCATAAATATGTCCGATTTATCATCAACAATATATCAAGAGGCTGGGAATATAGCTTTGCAAACGGGCAGATCTGTACGTGTGCAGGGTGCTAAAATAATAATATCTGAGACCCAGCGGGGTTCATTATTGAGGAAGAGGACAAGAGAGATAGAGATTGAACTACCTAATATGGAGATATTATAGATGATAACCCTCGTTTATTTTATTCCCGAAATCTTTATTTTTCTTTTTGTTTTATCTTTGATTATTGGCTTCTTATTATGGCATTATTTACCGATTTTCATTTTAATAGTTAATGGAATGTATGTTTTTACGGCATATATTTTGCAGTTGCAGGGAGGGATAAGTATAATTCTATTCATTTTCAATATTCCGAGTTTTGCGGTTATAGGACTTTATTGTTTTATTTATTTTGGCTTCATTAGACAGAAGACCAAGATAACAGAGATAGAACTTCCGAGTTTTGTTATGCAGAGGAAAGGAAGGCTCTAAATATGTATGCACCCCAATAAGAGTAGTGAGATTATGCAAACACCTAACCCGCCGAAAGGAAAGCTTATTGGATTTCTGATTACGATTGAATGGATTGAAGAGGGAAAGAGAAAGCACGTTGTATTGCACGTTAGGAAGCATAAAGGAGAGCATTATAAAGCCAGAATAACACACTTAACGAGAGATGAGAAAAATGACAACAAATAAGGAATACGACAGAACAAAACACAGGAGTATAATAACACGTGATAGGACAGAAAAAGAATTGCACGTTCTTTTGTCCTTTGGTAGAGATTCAGCAATTTCCATGGAAAAAGAGCTTTTTAACCCAGCAGTATTTAGCGAAATACGTTTTGGGGAAAATGAAGGCATAGGCATATATTACCCTGTTTACAGAGACGGTAGTTGTGCAGAAGCTCAATACATTAAATTCTCGTATAGAAAATTCCGAAATGGAGATGTGGTCATTTTGGAAAGAGCCTCTAAAGACGAAATGGAAGAATATGACAAGGAGCGATTAGGCCATCTGTTAAGGCGATAATGTGAGATGTAAAATGTGCAGGAAAAAGCTTTCAGACGAGGAATTAGGCATAAACGAATTGGTAATTGCGGAACGTTGTATCTCCTGTTATGTTGAAATCCGTAAGGTCAAACATCTTTTGAGGAAGTAATATTCCCCTTTGCGTCTGGAAATGGTTATATAGTCTCTTTGAGTTTGTTATTTGGTGAGCAAATGTCTATACCACAACGAGAACCTCATTTCCACAAAAAAGGTCAAATTATGACCTTCGTTAGCACACCAAGAGCGTTATGCCCTCTCTGTGCGATGGAATGGAAGGAGGAAGGATATAGAGAAGAAATAAAGCGTTTACACGCCTTACTTCGAAAAGATAGCACAGCCTAACATGTTCTTATCGTGTGAGCTTTTGTTTTTTGCTCACCACCCCCTTTTATTACACATATTGCTAATGTCATATGCTTTGGAATATGTCGTATATAATATAATGAACCCGTAGACGTAGTAATATTACTACATCTTAATTTGTGTCCTACCCTTTTGTCATATTCTACATCATATTGCTTAAATCTTATACCCAACTAATAGGTTTTTAGACATACAGTATAAATATCTATTCTATCCAATACTATTGTGATTGAAATGACTGAACAGGAAAACACGGAGAATAAACATGCCGAAGGCATGCTACAAGTGGAAAAAGACGCATTGATAGGTGAAGAGCTACAATTTATTTCAACGGAGAAAACAAAGATAGCAAGGGAAGGGCAGGAAGTAGAATTCTATATATTCTACACCAAGAGAACTTCTGACCTTCAGGTTGTATCATTCTACGGATCTTCTGTGATTAATTCGCAGTATGATTTGGGCTATTTGAAACCTGATATGTATTTTGTGCTGGATAAGTTAATCAGCAAGAAATCAGGGAATACATATTACAAGGCAATAGTTTTACAGAACAGAGAGGCGAGTAAATGATGCACACTACAACAATACACATAGAATACGATAACGTGGAGTTTGTTGAAGAACTGACAAAACACAAGGAGCTATCCAAGATAATTAACTACCTTATTCGCTCCTATAAGCAGGACAAGGGATATACAGACCCCCGCACAAAGATAGAGCAATTAGAGAGGCAGTTAAAAGCGAAGGAGGAGCAATACGAAGCCATGCAGAAGGAGGCGAGAGAATGAGCGACCACAGGATAAGGTGCATCAGTTGTAATACCTCTTTATGCCAGTTGGAAGAAACGGAGGATTGGTATTGCCCCACTTGTAGGAAGTGGTATACACTATCCAGACATATTCACAGGTATAAAACAAAACGGCAAAGGCATAAGGAGTAGGCAATCATGTATACATATGTGCCTTCTTTTTCTTTTTTCTTTTCTATTTTTTATTCATACCTTATCCAAATAATACCTTATACCACTTTTACCCTACATGTCCTGCTCCATTTCGGGATAAACCCTTTATTACGCAGTCCGCTTTAGCTTACCCCCGCCTCGCTACGCACCCACCGCAGTTCGTGTTTCACACTCAGCGGTGTGCGAAGCACAGGACACTCTACGACACGCCAACCTCCTGAACGGAGGATTGGCTTTCACTACGGCAAAAATTCACCCCTCCCTCCTCGCTTCGCTCGTCCTCCCCCCCTCTTTTTGCCTTCGCTCGTCTCGGAGGTCTAATCAGGGATAGGCACGTGTCCACCTTCGGCGTTCACTTGTTGCTTCGCAACAGCCTATTACCCTGATTTGTCCAGCCCTTCGGTCTGTCCACCGACCCCCCGTGTCCTGTGCTTCGCACCCCCACGTGTTCCACACATGTGGGCTACGTGTCCCTTCGGGACACTTCGGGTCTTCACTACGTTCAGACCTGCTACGCTCGGCGGGGAGGGGGTTCGCAGGAAAGCCCTTAAAATTTCAATTGGTAATAATACGGGCTTTCCTTTGCGA
>JAKADQ010000090.1 GCA_021820405.1 Thermoplasmata archaeon
CTGGAGACAGGAATGAACGAAACAGGATATGCAATAAGTTATGCAAAGATCGGCAATATACTCCATGATGAGGGATTCAACCTGAAGGGAAACAAGAAGACAAGGGAAGGAAAGAGCCACCCTGACCGGAACGAACAGTTCCAGCACATAAACGATACAGCAATGGAATTCATGAATAACAATGAACCCGTAATATCGGTGGATGAAAAGAAGAAAGAACTGATCGGAAACTTCAAGAACAACGGGAAGGAATGGAAGTCTCCCGGAGAGGTGGATGAGGTCAACGTGTACGAAGTTCTGTCAGATTCTGAAGGAAAGGCCATACCGTATGGTATATACGACATAAAGGCAAACGAGGGATGGGTCAATATCGGAATAGATCATGACACAGCTGAATTCGCCGTTGAATCCATAAGAAGGTGGTGGAATCTCATGGGAAAGAAGAGGTATCCCAATGCAACGAGACTGATGATTGCAGCTGATGGTGGTGGATCCAACGGTTCACGTGTTAAACTGTGGAAGGTTGAATTGCAGAAGTTCGCTGATGAATCCCATCTTGACATAACAGTCTGCCACTTCCCTCCAGGCTGGAGCAAGTGGAATAAGATCGAGCACAGGATGTTCTCGTACATTACCATAAACTGGCGTGGAAAACCTCTGAGATCATATGAAACCATAATTGAACTCATAGGCAACACCCGAACAGAGAAAGGATTGAAGATATCCACGGACATTGATAAGGGAATATACGAAACGGGGAAGGAGATAACAGACGAGGAGTTGGAAAAGATAAACCTGATCAAGGATGAATTTCACGGTAACTGGAACTACACAATAGGATCAAGAACTATTGGAGCGAAAAATAATATTCATTAACGAAAACTAAATATATCTATGTTGTCCGATAAATAGACAATAACGGTCTAGTTGACAATTTCCTCCTTGACTTCTATATATGGAGAATCGTCCGATATCTGAAACTTTGCGTTTAGTGGTATAAGTAGCTGTTCGTCTCCATGCCCAAATGGGGCACCGTAAAGTGATGGTTTGTTTGTATCATTGATAAATCTCTCAATTACCTCTTCTACCGACGGAGTTGGTTCATCCTTGTCCACGATGATCCTGAAATCACCGAAAACATAACCTGCAAAGTTGTTTATTCCGGCTAGTTTCATTGTGTAGAAATATCTGTCCACATCTCCTGAAGTTATGTTGGTGTCCTCCATGAAAAAGATCTTATTGTCTGTCGCAGGCATATAAGAGGTCCCAAATAAAGAGGCGGATACGGAAAGGTTTGTTCCTAATGAGAGCCCCTCGCATTTTCCTGGTATGATGTATTTTATAATTCTGTCCCTACTATTTGAATTTATTTCAGTTGTTTTTCCCTCAAGCAGATCAAGAAATAACTTGTATGAAGGCTTTGACATCTCCTGAAGATCGGAAGCCACCATTGGTCCATGGAACGTTACAATGTTTGTGTATTTTCCGATTGCCATATGAAGGGCAGTAATATCACTGTAACCGACAAAGATCTTGGGCCTCTCCCTTATTGCATCATAATCCAGGAGATTAAGTATGTGTATGCTTCCATAGCCACCTCTTGCATTGAATATTGCCTTAACATTGTCATCCTTGAATGCTGACATAAGCTCTTCTGCACGATCCTTAGCAGGAGCGGCCAGATCGTTTCTCTGCACAAGTTTCTTTATATTTTTTCCTACAGAAACTTTGAATCCCATCTTCCTCAGTCTGGATATCCCCTCTGAGAGCTGCTTTATGTCTGGCGCACTTGCGGGGGAAATAACTCTTATCTCGTCACCAATGTTCAGTTTAGGAGGTTTTATTCTTTCCACTTTTCTCACCCAATCCCGTTACATACAAAGATGCATTCAAAACTCGCTTCTGATAGTTCTCAAACTATTTTTGAAACATCTGACCAACTGGCTTCTGCCTGAACTGGAATTTTCTTGAACCAACAGCCTGAATTTCAAATGCCGGATGTGAAGCGCCCTTTCGGTTTTGACCTATGCCTTCTCGTGTTATATAAAAGGCAAGTTTTCCTGTTTTACTGCATTTTGAGTTGACTGAAATCATTATGTTTTATCAAGGCTGTTTTCTGTTTGTATGCTTTTACTTAAATGCTTTTTGCAGTAAGGGATTGCGAGGATTATATTTATCTTTGCCTTAAAACCACACTCTCCGCATGTTTTTCATTCCAAAATAGAATTGGCCTGTTTCTATCGTTGATTGAACTTATTGGTTATGGTTGGCAGCAGTGGATGCCATGGTTGTAGCAATCCCAGCATTGGGAAGTTTTGATTTATGCCATGATATTATGGCTTTTCTAAATATTCTACATCGCCTCCAATAATGAATCTGACAAAGTTTCTTCATAAAGATGGATATCAGGTTTGTGAGAAGACATTTGGTCCGTAATTGGACTTCATGCTGTTGTTTCTTGTAAGCACATACATGTTATTTTTCTTGAGAAACCCACATATTATATACCCATTTGTAAATAGACTGGATATAATTTTTCCAGTGGTTTTCTGTATCTGGCCTGCCGACTCCATATCCAACTTTTTCAAATTCAAAAAATCAGCTGGAATCTCCACTCCTATATTTTTCTCATTATAATCTAGTACAAAATGATCAGGAACCTTTGCGACATTGTATATAACGTGTGGAACTGGAACTGGTAATTTAGGAATATTTAGCCACCATTCCGATAGAATTCTGTCAGTATTCAGTCCAAAGTTGAGACTATCATCGAGCTTGCCATAGAAATTAAAGTGATAATTTCTTGATATTGCCCCTATTTTACCAATATTAAGGGATGCATTTACTCTCATTAGTGGGTCAAACGTCCAGGTTATAAGGTCATACCCATTTTCAACAGCCCAGTTCTTCTGTGCAATTTTAAGTGCGTAACCAATACCTGACCCTTTTACGTCATTCGCAATGCCAGTCAGGTGAGAATACAGGTATAATTTACCACTCCTGTACCCCGGGAAACCAAAATTTATGCCTTTAATTTTTCCATGCTCTCTAGCCACTAGAGAAATCCCGCCATTGAAATTCGCTGCTAGAAATATGTCCTTGATATCCTGATCAAGTGATACTGAACCCCAAGCTGACTTAATAACATCTGTGATTTCTCTCGCGGAATCTATATTCCTGAGAACTTCTATTTCCACCATTGTATGGTATTTTACAACCATTAATAACATTGCATTTGCGGATAGTTGGTGACAACACGCAGTTACTTCCCTTACCCATTATATACGAACTGTGTTGGTTACCATTGGGCAAATAATGGAATTGAGCATTATTTGTTAAGTATGCTTTCAATAGTGGAAGCTCCGGACGCAATATACGGATAACCACTGAATCCATTCGCCTGTGCATCTTCCAGAGCTGTTATGGTTACACCATGTATATTAGTTGGGGTGTAAAGTTGCCCGTTCAGCATATATGTTCCAAAGCTCCCCGTGATAACAAGCACTGTGTTCATGTGATGGGGAGTGCTTAAAAGGGCTGATGGGGTGTGTGGGGCAAGATTGCTGATGTCTATCAGGTTCGTATATTTGTAAACGAGTGAAGATATACCTGGAGGCACGGATGAGTTTACAACTGACAACCCTGCGCTAACAAGATTTGAGCTTGCTATATGTGTATTGTTACTGGCGTAAGCATACAGAGTTTCATTATACATATATACAGGATAAAAAAATACCTTTACGCCCGTGTCGTGATTTGTGTAGGAAAAGGAGTCCATAAATAGCAGACCAGGCAGGCTCGCTGCATTACCTTTTTCATTGGGATCTGAATAATGCCCTTTTGTCTTAACGTTTGTAACTCCCTGATAATGGTAAAAGGTGTAGTTAAGGGACCACGATATGGCAGCCCCTATTGGGCAACCCACCCATGATATGAAATAGACGTTTTCCTGACCAGATCCTGCGAAGTTTTTATTACTTATTTCTGTGAATGAACCCCATGGTATCGACGTTGGGGCGGTGAAATTTGACTGACCTGTATTGCTTGAGTTAAAATGAGGAAGAGGAAGATAGCCTGCGAAATATAGAACTGTTACTATGAGTACTGCTCCAATTACAATAACCATTATTTTTGGTAATACGTTAGAATTTGGCTTAACCGGTTCAGGTTTTTTCTTGTTTTTATTGTTGCTCATCTAATAAACACCGTCTGGTATATGAATGCAATCAAAATGTTAATGCACACTTATAAACTTTTCTCGAAGTAATTTTTTTAGATCAGATAGTGCCAGATCTTCGTGGAAAGCTGGAAACCATCTAACACATGGCGAAAAATTACAGATTATTTTTATAAGCTATAACCACAAAAAGATATTTAAAGGAATTCTTCCAGGAATTCCTCTGTAACCTTAACTGGTTCTCTTTCCACAAGTGATGTGTTGGCTATTATTGGATCATAGTCCTCGTATGTCTTCTCTTCTTTCTGGTATAGAACGCCAATGGGGATTTTATCTCCAAGTTCCTGTGCGAGTTTGTATGCTCCAAGCAGATCTGTTTTATCGTTGTT
>JAKADQ010000091.1 GCA_021820405.1 Thermoplasmata archaeon
ATGGTCTTAGCTGCCACATACTCCAGTCCATTCTTCCCAAGAACAGAAAGATACACAGAGGATGCCAGGGCCATAAGTGCCTGGTTTGTACAAATATTGCTCATTGCCTTATCCCTTCTTATATGCTGCTCCCTTGTTTGGAGAGTCATCACATAGGCCCTCTTTCCGTTGACATCCACTGTCTCTCCTATAATCCTTCCCGGGGATTTTCTGACATATTTTTCCTTGAAGGAAAAAAGTCCGAGGTAAGGTCCACCGTAGGACATGGGTATTCCAAGCTGCTGCCCCTCGCCAACACTTATATCCGCATCATATTCCCCGGGGGATGAAATTAGTGCAAGAGAGATCGGATCATAATATGCAATGTGTATAGAATCATTTTTAATTTCCCTGATCTTGTTCACAGCAGGATCGATTGTGCCGAATGGGGATGGGTTGTACGTTATGATAGCACAGGTATTTTCGCCTATCATTTCCTTAAGTTTTTCCATATCTATGGTCCCATCGTTGTTCACACCATAGAACAAAATCCTGATAGGAATACCAGTTGTATACGTCTTTAAAACTTCAAGATGGTTTTTGTATATGTTCTCGGGAATGAGCACATCCCTTTTCCCATTTATTCTGTAGGCCATTCTGACCGATTCCGCCAGTGCACTGGACCCATCATACATGGAAGAGTTTGTAACATCCATGCCGGTCAGGTCGCAGATCAGGCTCTGGTATTCAAACAGAGCCTGGAGCATCCCCTGGGATATCTCAGCCTGGTACGGTGTATATGCTGTGATAAACTCATTTCTCATTATAATATTGTTCACAGCTGCCGGAATATACCTCTCATAGGAACCCAGCCCGAGCATAATTGTAAAATCCCATCTATTCTGATTCCCTATGGATTCACTTTCGAGGGTTATCTCCATCTCACTTTTTCCCTTACCAATCCCTTTCAGAGGTTTCTTGACGCTTTCGGGTATGTCCGAAAAAAGTTCATCATAACTCTTTATATTCAGAAATTTAAATATCTCATCAGTAGAGTTCATCAGGTCTTACCGCCAACTCATTATTCACCTTTATTTAGATATTTTGAGTATTTCTTACGAGTATTAGAATCATTGAACCTTATTGATTGACAGGATTTCAATATTATCCTTGTCTACATCGGAGATTACGTTCAGAATCGTATTTACATTATTTTTTGTGGTCACTATTTCAAGAGCTATTTTTCCATTTTCGATTCTTATGGACCTTTTATACGTGAGAACATCCTCCCTGACCATTCTCAGGAGAACGGCAGCCAGGGACCCATTTAACTGGTACTTCTCAAGACATCCAATATTTTTTTCCATTGTAAGGTATTTTGGAACTGAGTTGTAGGAAAGTTTTCCTATCAGTATAACCCTGTCCATTCTAAGGTTATCTGCTTCTATCTCGCCCTCGCATTCTTTAACGTCATCTGATGAAAGCTGTACTTCCATCCGGTATATCTCCCCGTCAATTTCACGAATAAAAAAAGTATCAAATCTTTTGAGATCTGTCAGATGCTCTATCTGAAGTTCCGGGATTGATGTGCAGGCCTCAATCATCATCTGGGAAATTTCAGGCTTCAAAAATGAAGGAAACTTACAGTTTATATGAAATCCAGCATTGTTGGAAAAAACCTTGGTAATGATCACGCCATCAAGATTCACAAGTCTTTTCAAAAATTCCATGTTCTTATCATTCATATCCTCGTAAGAGACTTTACTTAATCCGTTTACTTCCAGGGCATTTATTGTTCTTAAGAATATGGAAAACTTAGGAACGTTTTTCAGATTTTCTGGAATGTACGATATAACTTTGACATTTTCCCCATCGGATATAACGACTGATCTGAAGGTGTAATTTATACCGGATAGGACCTGGAATATTGAGTAATTCAATTTCACCGTCACACTTAATGAAGACCATTCAGGATCCTGGAAATCCGAAACCATGTTGAGGTATTGGTTGTAATTAATAAATTCTTATTGTGATCATATCTGCTAACAAATTTTGATCATAATTGAAAACATTTATTTCCACCATGATGCATATGCATATATGAAGGTAGTAACCACAATAGGCGGACTCAAGGAAATATCTGATATTATTGGCTCCATCACAAACGAGGCCAAATTTGAATTTGAACAGGATGGATTACACATAAGGGCCATAGACAGCGCAAGAATTGCAATGGTGGATCTATTTGTAAGTTCAAAAAACTTCTCTGTGTATGACGTAGGGGAAAAGACGGAACTTCCCATAGATATGGAGAAACTCCGGAGTGTGATAAAATTGGGGAGTTCATCCGATGAAATATCTCTTGTACCAAGCACAGGGAAGATCAAGTTTTCAATGGGCAACCTAAGTAAGAGCATTGCTCTTCTGGAATATGGAAATATCAACCCGCCAAAGCTTCCATCGGTGAATCCTGAGAACTTTGTGGTTATACCCAAGAACCAGTTTGATCGTGGACTGAAGGCAGCGGCAGATGTGAGGGATTCCGTGAAATTCATCCTGAATCCAGACAGTTTTACCATATCTTCCAAGAGCGACTCCGAGGATGCCGAACTTAGAATAGATTCGACCCAGTACCTGGAAATCAAATCAAATGGGGAGGTCAAAAGCAGTTATCCCTCTGATTATCTCATAAGAATACTCAAGTCAGTGGGAACTGCTGAAAACCTCAGGATATCATTCAACAACGATTATCCTTTAGTTCTGGAATTGGAATTTCCGCAGAATGCCGGAGAGAAAAAGGTAAAATTTCTGCTCGCTCCCAGAATGGAATGAAACCGACGGGCGCGAGGGGATTCGGACCCCTGATCTACAGCTTAGGAGGCTGTTGCCATATCCAGGCTTGGCCACGCGCCCTTACTTCGGTGAAATACAAAATAGTATATGTGTTTATCTGAATGGGATTTTATTGTGCATTTTATGATCTCCATAAGCAAAGGTTGATTTCCTGAATCATCCTGTTTTAAGATATGTTAAATTCTTTCGGCAATATCACAAATTCGGAGGCAGTACTGAATCTAATCTCTGTTTCTTCCATTAACGTCCCTTAAGGTATAAATAAAAAATGGAACAATCAATAAATATTATACAAAATTGATCATATGATCTGTATGGGAAATCTTGGCGTAAATTATCAGGTGAGGAGATATCTTGGAATGGACAAAAATGCTGACCTTCCCGTCTCTGTCAGTGAATGGAGGGAGGAGGCCAAAAAGAAGATGAGTCCTGAAGCATGGTCATACCTTGAGGGGTCTGCTGGTTCTGAATCAACAGAAAGGGGCAACGAATCATCCATGGAGAGATATCGCCTTAGACCAAGATATTTGAGGAATGTTGAAAACTGTGATCTTTCATCGGAATTCCTGGGTAAAAAGCATAAATTTCCTGTAGCTCTTGCACCGATCGGAGTGACGTCCATCATAAATGAAGGTGCAGAAGTAGCCATAGGAAAAGCGGCACAAAACCTGGGGATTCCATTTGCTCTAAGCACTGTGTCATCAAAATCAATAGAGGAGGTTGCTGCAGCCGTTCCTGATGCAGAAAAATGGTTTCAGCTCTATCCGGGAAAGGATCCAGATGTGATGAAAAGTTTCATCAGGAGGGCAGAAAAATCGGGATATTCTGCCATTGTAGTAACTGTTGATACCACAATGCTCGGATGGAGGGAAAGGGATCTTAAGCTGAGCTACCTTCCATTCCTGAAGGGTTACGGTCTTGCAAACTTCCTTTCGGATCCGGAATTCCGGAATCTTCTCGATAAACCGCCTCAAGAGGATATCAAAGCAGCTATCATGAAATTTAGCGATATTTACGTGAATCCGGCATTCTCATGGGATAATCTGAAAGAGATCGTGGGTTTAACAAAATTACCAGTAATCCTCAAAGGGGTAACTCACATTGACGATGTCAACCAGGCCTTCAATCTCGGAGTCAGGGCAGTGGTAATATCCAACCATGGTGGCAGGCAGGTGGATGGTGCAATATCAAGCATAGATGCGCTCTATGAAATATGGAAAAACGGGGACATTAAGGGTGAAATAATGTTTGACAGCGGTATCAGGCATGCATCTGATATAGTGAAGGCCATCACGATGGGGGCCTCGGCAGTTCTCATCGGGAGGACTTACTGTTACGCTCTAGCCGTTGCAGGCCAGAGGGGTATCGAGGCATATATGAATCAGTTGCTTTCTGAACTTAACCTTCAGGTGGCACTGGCAGGAAACAGCTGCATACAGGATCTAAGGAACGGAGAAATCTACATAAAAAACTAATCCAACTGACGAATCTAAAATAAAAATTTATTTAATCAGGTACAAGTTCAAACTAAAAATATCACTTGTATTTG
>JAKADQ010000092.1 GCA_021820405.1 Thermoplasmata archaeon
GTGAGTTTTAACATTTAATCCACCTCTTTTATTTGCTTGACAAACTTAAACAGGTTGTTTGTCTCTGTTTTTGTCAGAACTATTATGGTGTCTTCACTCTCTACTGGATCGTATTTAACCCTTAAAACAAAATGCCCATCGCTATTATATGAGAATTGGAGATTCCACTGGTCCCAACCAGTATCCATACTCTCTTTCGTTACTTCCGTTTTTCTTTTTATTATTTCCATTTTATAACACCTCCTCAGCAATCTCAAATATTTCCTCATCTGATATGGGAATGCCACAGTGTTCCCATATTTTCTTTATTTCATTTATCGTATCCTCAAGAATTACTATCATCTAACCACCCCTAAAACCTCTTTGTTCATATTTACCTTAGAATATATCAACCAAGTGTATATAAACGTTGTGATGATGTTGTTTTGACGTTGTAAATGGGCAATCAAATTCATTTCTTTTCCTCTTTTTCTATTTCTTCGCATATCTTTTTAATTTTTTGATAAAAGGAAAATGCTTTGTCCGTTGCACGTTCATCCCATTCTGTTCTACAGTGAGGCCATTCTGTGTTTTTTTCTTGGAATGCTTTATAACCCAAGTATGCAGCCTGTTCTAAATAGAACATATCTCCCTTTTGAAGGGTAAATGTTATTTCATCTTCGCCTGTTTTATCGTATTTCATGTTATGGCACCTCACTTAGGAACACCGCATACAACACAAACATCCAGAAGATTACAACTATGATGAAACCGGCATATACCTTATCCGTGATTCCTTTCAGTTTCATGTCATACACGCCCCTGAGCATTCTTCTTCAGCTGGATCAAACTCATAATCATAAAGTGATTTACCGAGCTGCTTATCGACATCTTCCAACGTCAGTGGGGATCCTTTCTTCTTGAAATTTGAAAGTGTCATTTGCGGGTAATGAGAGCCGTTTTTTTCCAGAATGATGGCTCTTTGCCAGAGATCAGGGTGTTTGAATCTCAACTCTTTCCATTGGTCGAGTCTCTGGAATGGGCAATAGAAACAGCCTGATTTAGGAGGTATAGGAAATCCTTTACTCAGTATGTACCTGACACAATCATCCCTCGTCATTTTCTTCTCAATAAGAGGATACCATACCTCCTGATCTTTCCATCTTGTTGAATTAACCCGCTGGATTTCGTCGTATGCAAAGCCAATAATTACCTTTAATTTTTCCTCAGGATAAGTCTCAGTTAAATACTTGTGCATCGGTTTGATTTTCCACTTATCCGTGCAATGTCTTAAAAATCTGACTGGTATAATATTCCATCCCAAGTAAGCCTCCTCCATATTTGTTTTGATTTCCCCTCTTACCTTTTCCTCGCCATGCACAACAATAAGAGGCTTACCTATCTGTTCTAAATAAGGCTTAATGTATTTGTTCAGATATGCATAAGTCTCAGGATTTTCCCCGCCAGTGTCAGCAAACATGACAAAATCCGTCTTATCCATTACGTCAGGCATTAACAGTATTGCGGTTGTGTCCACTCCAGCCCCTAAACTAAGATATGTTTTCATTCTTCTGCCTCCTTATTTAGTTGTAGGTCTTTTCTCCATTTATAGGATTCATAAAACGCAATTAAAAAGAATCCTATTGCAATCACTAATAGCACAAAACTGTAATCAAAGTCTTTTCTGGTTATAAGAGCAACTAAATATGTCGCTGCAAATAACACAAAAAAAGCCTGTCCCATTCTAATCCTTTTTTTATCAGGACTCATTTAATTACCTCTTTTTTTCTTTTTTCGTTTACCCTAAATTGCATAGGCTTTTTACATTCGTGACAAAATGTAAAAATGCACTCAGGAATCTTATTGTTATTATCATAGGGCAATCTCGTAGAATGTCCCTTTTGACAGATAAAATTAACCATTGTCATTCAATCATCCCCTTGTTTTAACGTTTCAAATATTTTCGCCTCGTAAAATGCGAGCAAACCGAATACCAGTGCAATACCGAATAGAATTAAACTATAGTCTCTTATTTTTCTCATTGCCATGCCAGAAAGGAAGGAAATAGTAAACAGGCCTGTAAAAATCCATGCCATTGTTTCCCGTTTTTTATCGATACTCATTTAACCACCTTTGTTATTTGAATTTCCTCAAGTACTCCTATCTTACAGTGTGGGCATTTTGCATCATTTCTATAGTTTTCCTCGTGTGCCACCTTGAATATGTCCTCACAGGAGCTGCACATGAGAAATGTTGATTTTTCCATCTTATTCATTTTTTCACCACTTGTTTTTTATTTTCCGTTACTTTAGATTTGATTTTAGGGGCTTCTTTATCCTCTTCAATAATATTACATTCAGGCGTCATTGATTCGTCAAATCTATGGAGCCGATTCTCATCAATTGGTACTTCTTCTCTTTCCCACTCATCATCGATCCATGTCTCCTCCACATGCCTTGAAATCACAGGTATCCATTTTTTCTCTTGCCTGATTCTGTATCCATCCACCCCATGAACCACTATCTTAATGTCTGAGGTCTCTGGCGAGTGATGCAGCATCCTCTGGATTTCTCTCTTCTTGTCAGATATATGATGAACGGTAGATGTCTGGTCTAAGATGATTTCCCACGGATCGTATGATATCGTGTCTATGCATCCCAGCATATCATTTTGACCGAATCTTGCCTTATTGACTGTCCATGGTATCCTGTCCTGATTTTTTCTGTATTCGTGTACATACTTTTCCCTGTCTCTTGAGGTTAGTGGCTTAATTTGAAGACTGGAATCAACATTTTTTAATCTTTTATAGGTCGGCATTGGGGTCATTGTACCACCTCATCTTCCTCACTGGGTCCCAGACTGTCTATTTTTAGCCAGAACTTCAAAGAATGCTTATCAATCTTCCACTCCATGAAATAAATTAGTGGTATCGGCAATCTCTGACCGCATTCCCTTTTAACCACATCCATCAGAGACCGGTACACATAATCCCTGACTGCAAGCTTGATCCGTGCCTGATCGATCAACATATCTCTTGTCATTTCCATTTACTCACTCTCCTTTTTATTTTCAATGACAGAAATTGCGTCTCTCAGCATCAGAATCTGAGTTTTGTCCCATTCGCTAGCTGGTCCTTCTTCCTGGGGAAAACTTAACTCCTTTACCAGGCTAAATAAGTGTCCCCATTTTTTAACAAATTCTTCTTTATTCATTCAAAACACCTCCATGCTTTCTTTTTTTATCGAAGCATACTCATTCTTGTGGGATCGGCTGATATGCACCAGGATTCCACCACCCCTGTATTCCCTGCCGTTTCCACAGATATTACACAAATAGAATCTGTGCTGCCCTTTTTTTATTTTAGTTATATACAAATTCTTTTTTAGCAAGGACCTTTCAACCCTTGCTAATGAGGCCATACTGTTCAATTTGTCGCCTCTTTTTTAGATTCTATTAGTTCAACCATCATTCTTTCTTCTTTCTCTCCCTTTCCAACTTTCTTTATGTGATATTTTTCAATAACATAAGACGGAGGAAATGCCAGGTCCGAGAGAGATTCAGAGAAATTAGAATTCACAAGTTCAATATCAAAACTTATACCATATGTTTGCCTTATCCACTGATCCTTGAGGGTTATCTTTGCTATCTTCTCCTGGAACCTAAGGATCTGAGAGAATGCTGCATGGATGTATATTTCTTCATTTTCTCTCTCCAGTGAGAGTGCTTCTATTCGCTTTTTCTCAGCAACGATCAGGTCTCTCCTGGACTCAAGCATAGAAACTTTAGGTTTCAGGGTTGCCAGCTCTCTTTCAATGTCCAGCAGCTCCTTTTCTCTCTCATCTCCTAAAAGGACTCTTGCTCCGTACTGAAGGATATAACTTACGGAATAACCTGATTGATTTATCTTCTTTTTGAGCTCAGGAGTGGTTGTTGTACTGACACGAACCGAGAAATCCTTATCCTCATTTATAGGTCTTCCAACTTTTTTACGAGAGTTAGTCATGAAAAACACCTCCTGAAAAAAAAATTTTTTTTGAATACCCCTTATATGAATTAATTTGTGTACAGTGTGTACACAAATTAATTATTGTATAAAGAAAAGGAACCAGTAATTTCGGGCATCGCAGAATTTCTATACATAACGAAATTATTGAAATATTATTATGTATTGAAATTCTAGAGCCAGTAATTTCCGTGTTTTCCAGAATGTAGTTTTCTGCGAATGCGTAAGATAATTCACGGAAGCTGTTATTTCCTGCTTCACCATTAAATAATTTTCCTGAATTCATCTCATTACACCTCTCAATAGTCCATCTCTTGGAGCATAGATCTTCCCAGTTCTTCTCATTTCATCTATTGCTTTTCTTGCA
>JAKADQ010000093.1 GCA_021820405.1 Thermoplasmata archaeon
ACTTATTACGACTAAATCAATCTTGTAAAACCATAAAACCTCAACTATTAGGGTCTGTGGGGTAGCCTGGTATCCTTCCAGCTTCGGGAGTTGGAAACTCCGGTCCAAATCCGGGCAGACCCATTATTAACTATGTTAAAACAGTTTCATTAAATACTTCTTTTGCATGTATCATGCATGGCGGGAATAGTGAGGAAAGATAAGGATGGGAAGCGGATAACGCACTTTAGACTTTTGGAAAATGACGATGTAAGGCGATGGTATGAGAATCTGAGTGCTAAATCTGGAATGACTGCAAAGGTATATTTGAGGGGTCTGGGGTTCTATTGTGATAGAATGAAGACTGACCCCAAGCGGATCCTTGAGGACGCAATGAAAGTCAAACCATTACAGGATCAATTCCATGATTTCGTACAGGGAATGCAAAAAGAAGGTAAAGCAGGTGCTTACATTGCACGCTATAAGAAGGTTCTCCATTCCTGGACAAAATATAACAATGTGGAATTCAGGTCTATAACAAATATTCGGAATGAAAGTATAAACGAAAGAACACAGAATGAGAGGGTTCCTACTGTTGAGGAAATGAAAAGTATTCTCCATCATGCAGGATTGAGGGAAAAGGTAGCGATCTCAATGATGGCATTCTCAGGACTAAGGCCAAGGTCAATATCAAATGAAGATGGAACGGACTGTTTGAGAATCAAGGATATTCCTGAAATGGTCATAGAGAACGGTAAGGTAACATTTCCAATGGTGAGGGATGATAAGAGCAACTACATTAGACCCGTTCAGATTGTGATTAAACCATCCCTGAATAAGGGGCAAAAACATGGTTATTTTACATTCCTGGGCAACTTTGGGATAACCTACCTTAAGGAGTATCTTGAATATAGAATGAGAGAAGGGGAAACACTGAGTCCTGATTCTCCCATACTTCAATATGATCGGGATGTAGATAGGCAACATACCTTCATTCCTACCTTCTACATTGAAAGACACATAAGAAAAACGTTCAGGGAAGCAGGCATTGGAATGAGACCATATATCCTGAGGGCTTATTTCGCGTCCGGTATGGATATAGCAGAGCAAAAAGGTGTTATTTCCCATCCATGGAGACAATTCTTCATGGGACATGTTGGAGATATGGAGGGGAGATATTCAACCAACAAGAAAGCACTTCCTGAAACCGTAGAGGAAAGGAGATCCGCATACGAGAAGGCATTAACATTCTTTGACATTGGAGAGCAAAAGGGGATCCCTGAAACGAAGCTCAATGAAGAGATAAAGGGAATAAAGCTCTTGATCCTGAAAGGTGCAGGATACTCGGATGAAGAGATAGAAAAAGGAGATTTCCTTAGCCTTGAGGTATCAGATCTCATACAGAAATTAGCTGACAAGAAGGCAAAAGACATGATCAATGGCAATTCTCAAAAGGTTATTAGTGCAAAAGAAGTAAAGGACTACATAAACAGGGGATGGGAATATGTGAACACGCTCCCAGGGGACAAGGAGGTAATAATCAAACTGCCTTCATGACGGGCGTTCAGTGCGTCCTTCTGTAGCCCTTATCGTGTTGTTTGATCAGTATAAATGTCACTATACAAGGATCATCAGGTGAAAACCGATAGAACATAACGATCCGCTGATTGTTTACCTTGACCACTCGGACGTTTGGTTCGGAAATTGTGCCGTGCTTGGATTCGCCGATCGTGGGATTTTCCTTTACCTTCTCTATTTTCGCATATACCTGTTTCTGTACGGAACTATCTAATTTGTCAATATCGGATTTGATTACAGATATGTCTGCTTTACACTTCATAAAAAACATGACCATAAGAGGTCAGATCAATACTTTCCCGTAAGCACCTTTCTCCTGATTCTCCCGGTCTTTCATTTCTGCCTTTTTCCAGAACTCGTCTGAATTTACAATGCCGTAGAACCATGCGAATGAGTCAAGGTCTATTGGTTCATTAAGGTTCTCGGTTTCTAGAAAAGGTTCGGTATTATCAGCTATTTTTTCAAGTTCATCCCCAGTGCTGTTGACGTAACGGGCAATAAAAGAATCGATCTCCTCGGATAGTTCAACTGATTCTATGGGTTCAGCACCCACACTGTTCAGCAGTCTCGATTCTTTGCTTGCGTAGCCGTTAGAGTGATTCTCAGCTATTATGATGTTGTCTTCAAGGTCTTCTATGTTGCGAATGTCCTCGGAATAAGGGCCGTAATGATACCTCTTGAAAGATAGATCTGATAATCTCTCTCCATGCTTCTTTATGTATTCAATTTCAGCAAGATAAGCTAACTTCTGAAGTTTCTTCTGAGGCAACGGTCCGTATTCCTTCAAAAGGTACTCAATCAGCTGTACGCCAGTAATCATCATGAGTGGTAGTAGTACATCATATATATAAATTTTATTTCACCCGCTCATTATGAAATTTTACTGTGAACAAACAGTGGGAAGTTTCCCTGCAGGCTATCCGGGTTCAGTTTAAATGGTCATAATAGGCGTATTTATTATTATAATGACCTCTTATAATTTGATTTAAGCCCTTATTTCAGGGCTTCAACGTATTATATGACCTGCCGTTTTTACGATTCCATGACTTTCAATTGGGATATTCCCAATGGAAGTCACGATGTAAATCTCTAAATGGGATTCCGGTCAATTCGGGTTAACGTTAACTGTGTTAACCCTCGTTGTTAACCCTTAATTGTGGTCCACAAAATTGTGGCCGCAATACCAAGCATTAAGAAATTTTCCAGAAAGTTTGCTCTAATACGCTTTTTCCCAAAAATTAGTTTATATACTTTTTAGAGTTTCCATGATTTTCTGGCCACAATTCCTGATACAAATATTCCATTATAACCCGTTTATAACCGTCAATTACCGAACCGTCAGGAAATCCTTTACAATACGGTGTTGAAAAGAAAATGTTAACCGATTTAGCAGCTGCTGAAGTATGAGATCTCAGTTCCCCTGGAAGGAAAAAGTTCGGCGATTGACTTAGCCAGTAAATTTGTTTGGAAATTATCAATTAAAAACACCTCCTACATTTGAAAAACTACCAGATTTTGAAAAATCACTACCATGTTTTACTACCATATTCTTTTACCCTATTCCGTAGGGGAAACAGAAATCTTGAAAAATCACTACCATGCAACTACCATGCTGTTTTTTTCGGTATTCCCTAAGGTGAAATGCGAAAACATAGTAGTAATCGACGATCATGAGTGGTATATACATGGAAAATTTATCAATGGAGAAAATCACTCCTACATGATGTGAATTCACTACCAGAGCTACCATGTTATAGATAGAACCAGTAATATAGCTAAGAAATACATGGTAGTTGCATGGTAGTAACATGGTAGTTCTTCATCGTGTGATATCATTCTTATCCCTCCTTAGAGAAATAGAAAAACACTTCACTGACTGGCTTACAATCCATATATTTTTCAATCGGCCTTCATTTTCGACTTTAACCGCACTGTCAGGTGAGACGTATCAGAAATTCAATAATGCCAATTCGCACTATGCAGATATGATTGATCATTCAAGATTCCACCAAACTTTTATAGAATTATGGAAATCGGGGAAATAAGCCAGAGCCGGTTGGTACTGTTTTGCATGCACCTCAAGGTACACTTGACCAACCGGTCTTACCCGTGAATGGCACATTAAAAGGATCGGTATAAACTTTATTCCCGCTTTGTTTTAACACAGTGAGCGGGAATTCCCACCTCTTCAGGGGTGGGATGAAAGCGAACAAATTTATTTATATATAATTACTACATCCGTCAGTGATCATGAAGAAATACGTGGAGGAACAGAGTTCCAGATGATAAGGACGTATAAGTTCAGGATATACCCGAAGAAGCATCAGATAAAATCAATGAACACCATGCTGAATCTCTCATGTGAACTGTACAATGCAATGTTACAGCAGCGCATATACGCATATAGATCAAAAAAGAAGGTCAATTATAGATCACAGCAGAATGAAATCCCCGAAATAAAGAAAATGTTTCCTGAATACAAAAATCTACATTCCCTTGTAATACAGGATGTTGTACACAGGGTTGACAAGGCATTTGACAATTTCTTCAGAAGAGTGGAGGAGAAGAGGAATGGAAAGAACATCAAGGCTGGTTTTCCAAGATTCAAGTCCAGGGATCGATACAGTTCCATCACATACACACAGTCAGGTTTCAGGATACTTGACAACGGTCATGTGTGGTTGTCAAAGATCGGTGAAATACGCATGTTCATGCA
>JAKADQ010000094.1 GCA_021820405.1 Thermoplasmata archaeon
GTGTTCCATATTTGTATCTATGGGAAAAGGGAAACTGGTAATCGGGATAATTACCATATTTATTGCCATAATTTTCCTTGGCACTTCAACAATGATCAATCAGAGCGGCAATTCTCACGATGTTCGCTATTTCTCTTCCTCTGCATCGAATAAACAACTTTTGGTGATCCAGTTAAATGAGGAGATCGACCCAGGATCTGCTGCGATGATAACCGGTGCCCTGTCTGGTTTAAATCATAGCAGCACTGAAGCCGTTGTGATATGTATGAACACGCCCGGCGGGCTTCTCACTAGTATGATTCAGATTGTGTCAGCTATAAATCAAACTGAGGCATTGCATATACCTGTATACACCTACATCTTACCGGAATCTCTGGGAGCATCCGCTGGATCATATATCGCTATGGCTACAGATCAAATATGGATGGGCCCAGGATCTGAAATTGGGCCATCAACACCAATTGTTGAGGGTGGGAGCGCACTGCAGGAAAATCACACACTTAACGGAATGGCAGGGCTGATGATTGCACTTGCCCAGACCCATGGAAGGAATGTGACTGCCGCAGCTGAAATGGTTTACAAGGATAAGGTATTCAGTTATGAGCAGGCCTATCAGATTGGCCTCGTAAACGGCCTATCTCAGAATTTCACAACCTTCCTGGCCAAAAATAATCTATCGACGTATAACAGGGCAATCGTTACCGAGTCACTCTTCGACCAGTTGATGAGCTTCTTCAGCAATGCAACCGTTGACGGGCTGTTCATATCCATAGGTTCCCTCGCTATTCTTCTTGATCTTTACCACGGTACGGTACTTCTTACAGCAGTTGGAGTAATAATGATCGTTTTAGGCCTTCTCGGGGCGCAATTAATCGATGCCTCCCTTGTTGGAATACTCATGCTCATACTTGGTTCGGTTCTGGTGCTTCTCGAATTTAAGACTGCACATGGTATTGCACTGCTATCCGGTATATCCCTGGATATATTTGGCACATTTCTGCTGGTATCGCCTGATTATGATATCAGTGCCCAACCTTATTCCGGATCCTATTCACCATCACCCGTTTCCGGGGATTTCATTATAACAGCAATTGCCATATTTGTGATTGGTGGTTTCATTGCTTATTACATCCATAAGATCATAGGTTCCCAGGCAAGAAAACCTGTCACTGGATGGGAGGCTCTTGTGAATGCAACCGGAGTAGCAGACACAGATATAGATCCTGAGGGGTGGGTGTCCATAGACGGGGTAAGATGGAGAGCTGTTTCAAAGGATGGCAAAAGAATAGATAAGGGGAAAAATATTACGGTAATAGGAATGAAGAACCTTACATTGACCGTAACTGAGAAGGGTGAGGGGGATTGATACTTGGCTTTGATGTGGGTGGTTCCAAAATATCCATGTTTTTATCGGACAGGAACGGAAACATCCTTAAGAGAAGCCGGGTGAGAACTCCAGATTTTAAGAGACCAGAAGACCTGATTGAGCAGCTTGTTAGTATGTCAAGGGACGCAGAGCATTCATCTCCTTCAGAAATTGAAACCGTTTCTGTAGTTTTTGCAGGAGCGGTTGACGGAAAGCGAGGAATCATAAGATCCTCACCAAACCTGTTTGGAGGCGTGGAAATACCCTTATCGGATATTCTTGAGGATATACTCAAGATGACAGTTTATATAGAGAATGATGCAACGGCGACTGCAATATCCGAGAAAATTTTTGGAAATGGAAAGGCTTTTGCCAATTTCATATACCTTACGCTAAGTACCGGGATAGGTGGTGGCATATTCATGAATAACAGGGTATACAGAGGATCACTTGGTATGGCAGGAGAATTTGGCCATATGGTTGTAGACCCTAATGGGCCACTCTGTGGATGCGGAAGAAGAGGGTGCTTTGAGGCCGTTGCAGGTGGAAAGGCCGCTCTGAAGATCATGGAGAGAACAAAGGCTTATGAACGGTCCCAATGCCTCAAAGAGATATCTCTGGAGAATGTTGAGGCAAAGCATATATTTGATTGCGCAGAGAAAGCGGATCCGGCATGCCTTGAGGTTGTGGCCGAGCTCACGCACAATATGGAGGAAGGAATTGCCAGTCTCATCAATATTTTTGACCCGGAAGCGGTCATGATCGGTGGAGGTTTATCAAATTCAAAGCATCTGGTCTACGAATCAATAGTTAACAATGTACCAAAACTGATGGCCACTATGACAAGAGAGCTGAAATTTTTCCGAACTTCGCAGGTTACAGTGGAACTGTCACCGATGGCAGTCGTTCTCTATGAAGAGGAGATACCGGGTTTCAACATAGAGAGAATCATCAAGGAGATGAAGGAAAGAATCGCACTGACCAGGGAAAGGAGGGAGACTCCCTAGATGAAGGCATATCGATATCCCTGATTATCAAGAGCGATTCTGCCAGAATAAAGATATTTTTTAATTCTCTGGAACAAAAGGTTTACGATAAATAGTGAGATGCAATTTCTAAGTATGATAGTAGCAGATGTAACTTATTACCCTATCGGAGAGGGTACCTCCGCATCAAAGTATGTTAAGGCCGCACTGGAAGTTTTTGAGAGATCCAGAATAAAATATTATCCAAACGGAATGGCGACCGTTCTGGAAGCCGACACCGTTGGGGAGATACTGGATGTGATAAAAAAAGGGGAAGAGGCCATAATTGCAATGGGAATACCACGGATCGAGACCATCATACGGATAGATCACAGACTGGATAGGGATAATTCTGTTTCCCATAAGATATCAGCCATAGGAGAGAAGCAATAAGAATGATATGTGTTCCTGCATAATGAATATACGAAGCAATGGTTTAATCTATATATGCCTAAACGATATGGAATAAGACAGAAAAAAAATAAGCTGTTTTACCAAAAGAGAAGTGCTTAAATGAGTAAATTCGAAGATATGAACTTAAAAAAAGAATTGCTTGATGCTTTAAAGAAAATGAATTTTATTGAACCAACAGACATTCAGGAAATGACCATTCCTGTCGTTCTTCAGGGGAAGTCTGTCCTTGTCAAGTCAAAGACAGGAAGTGGAAAAACAGGTGCCTATCTGATTCCATTGATAAATAGTACTGAGAAGAAAAGATCCGTGCAGAATCTTATTCTTCTTCCAACCAGGGAACTCGCAATACAGGTATATGACGTTTTCAAAAAGATGGCCTCAACAAGCGGATTGAAAGGAGCCCTTGTATATGGGGGTGCCTCCATTAACCGGCAAGCCGATGAATTGAAGATGAAACCTGCCTTTGTAATCGGAACCCCGGGGCGTATTAAGGATATGGTTGGAAGAGGTTTTCTGAATCTCTCAGGGGTAAAGAATGTTGTACTTGACGAGGCGGACCAGATGCTGGATATGGGATTTTACGATGACGTCTCGGAAATCATCAATATGACAGACCGAGATAGAAGGATGATGTTGTTTTCCGCCACAATGACTCCTGACGTTAAGGATCTTGCATCCCGGTTCATGGAGGGATCAGAGAATGTAAATGCATCCGAAGACGAAGTTCCTCTGCACATCAAGCACGATTATGTTGTATCAGAACATCAGAATAAGGTTGAGTTTCTTGTAAGATATATCGAGGACTATAACCCTGAAAAGGCCATTATATTTTCAAACACAAAGTCAGGAGCATCATTTATCAGTGACAGATTGAGGAAGATGGGGTACAGATCCGTACAGATTCACGGCGATCTGACTCAGAGGCAGAGAGAAGACTCCATAAGAAGATTCCGAGGGGGAGAGCGTTTTCTCGTGGCCACCGATGTCGCTGCGAGGGGGATGGATATACCGGCAGTCACTCATATAATAAATTACGATCTGCCCAGGGAGGACAAAACATATATTCACCGTGTTGGAAGAACCGCAAGGTTTGGAAAAGCTGGAACGGCAATCAGCATAATACTCCCTGATGAGAAATATATACTCAATCGAATACGAAAAACTGCCGGTGTGAATATTGATAAACTGCCAATGGAAGGCCAGGCGCAGGAGAGGCGAATTGAGGGAGGATCACGCTCTGGCAGGGGGCCGAGAACCTATGCGAGAAGGCCTGATTACAGATCACGCGGAAATAAAAATGCAAGAGGAAGTAAAAACAGGCGAAGATATTAGGAAAGTTTTGGGTTCCTTTTAATTTTCGTGAGTAAGTTACAATCTCATTCAATTCCATGTTATGAAATTTGAGGCACTTTTCAGCAATCCCGCATCTGTGAAGAAATTCCATCGGTTCTTAGGGGAAAAAGTT
>JAKADQ010000016.1 GCA_021820405.1 Thermoplasmata archaeon
AACCATGATTGTTCTTTACGGATTAAAAATCTTCCAAAAGAGAGGGAAACGAGAGTGTTTATAAACAATTCAAAGGTCTAAGAACCAAATCAATAAACAGAAAAATCAACTAATTTTTGACAACGTCACTTTTCGGAAAATATTATTTATCGTAGTTTGCATCTGTCAATCATGAAAAGAAAATTTGCAGCTGTATTGATAGTGGTTAGCATAATTGTCATTTCACTCTCTTCATATGCTTCTATTCAGCTTCAGACCATAAACCCATCCACTGGCGTTTTTCAAACCATTGACGGAGCTAATATAAGCTCCGGAACATATATTATTCCGGGTTTAGACCACAGCGTTACGGTCGACATTGACACAAGCGGGATGGCTCACATCCACGCTTCAAATTTACACGATCTTTTCTATGCACAGGGTTATTATTCAGCCTCTATGCGGCTGTTCCAGATGGAACTCCAGTCGTCAATTGCAGCTGGTAATGTCAGCCAGTTTGTGGGAGCAGCAGGTATCCCATCGGATCTTTCTCTCAGAACGGTGGGGCTCAACACGGATGCAATGATACTTGTTCAATACATGAAGGAAAACTACCCACAATACTACTCTTATTTGCAGGATTATGCGTCAGGGGTAAACGCCTACATAAATCAGACTGGAGGGGCAACTCATCTTGGATTTAAATTGCTGGGAATTTCACCATTTAAATGGACAGTCTTTGATTCGCTGGTGTGGCAGGAATACATGGCATGGTCGCTGGCCACCGGTTCCTGTTCCGTGCTTCAAAGCGATATCTTCTATAACGCAATGGGTTTCCAGAACTATTCCACAATATATCCGTACTATCCGTACTTTACACAGAACATTACAATGATCCCTGGGAACGGTACCGTGAACGGATATAACCTTTCCGATCAGGGTATCTCACCGGAATACTTCTGGGATCAGAATTTCTTCCAGAGATGGGCCACTGGAGTTCCCACGTCAACACTCAATTCTATTCAGCCTCTTCTGGAAAAGGCCTATGAAAATATCAAAGATCCATTCTCACTGCCAGGTTCCCATGATTTTGGATCATCAATAGGCAGCAATAGCTGGATTGTAACCTCAAATTACTCTTCAGATGGGGTGCCTATGATGGCAAATGACCCACATCTTCCACTTCTTGCCCCGTCACTATGGATTCCTCTACAGCTTATTGCACCCGGAATGAATGTTACGGGATGGGGACTGGCGGGACTTCCTGGGATACTCATTGGGCATACACCTACCACGTCCTTCGGATTGACAACACCAGAAGGCAATTCTGCCAACGATTATCTTGAAATTTTAAATGGAAATGATTACCTTTACAACGGATCGTATTACCCAATGACGGAACAGAACATCACTCTGGCGGGAGAGCATTTTACCCTATACAGCACAAACAATGGGCCCCTTATTGCAAGGGATGGAAATTATGGTATAAGCCTCAACTGGGATGCCAGATCCCCATCACTGGATGCAATAGCAGAGATAATGCTTGACCAGTCAACTAATTATAGTCAGATGATGAATGCACTCAAATACTGGGGACCAGCTCCGCCACAGAACTTCGCCCTTGTATCCCTTCACCATGCGGGATACATAACTGCAGGGGGATATCCATTGATCCACGAAACACTTCCAGATGGCAAAAAAGTGGATGTAGTCGGGTCTGTGTCACTTCTGAATGGTTCGATGCCTGAATATGAACCCCACGGGTATGTTCCTTTCCGATATCTGCCACAGGCAGTTAACCCAAAAAGGGGGTATATGTTTGCACCTAACCAGCCAACGGTCGGGAAAAACTACCCATATCCATTTGTAGGGTCATACTGGACAACCGGTGGACGGGCTCAGACAATTTCGCATTACCTTGCAAGCCACCAAAAAATGAACATTTCAGATATGATGCAACTTCAGTCAAATGTAAGCAATTATTGGGCTCAGCAGTTCACTCCCATTCTTCTGAAAGCGCTCGTTGGAATGAGAAATCTGAACTACTCGGAGACAACAGCCTTAGGATTGCTGTCCACATGGAACTTTACATACACCCAGAATATGACAGCACCAACTGTATATTACTATTTCACAGCAGCCCTTTACAACCTGAGCTTCTACAGGATCTATTCAGATCACAATCTGAGGCCATACGAGCCAAATCCATACATAAACACCGCTATATATCTGGCCGAAAATGATCCAGATTCATCATGGTTCAACGGAAATTTTACAAAGCTGGCCAGAGAGGCATTTGTTACTGCCGTTGGTTTTATGGTTCACAATTTGGGGAATACCACCAACTGGAAATGGGGAGGCATACATAAACTGGAAATATGCAGCCTCACTGAATTGCCACAGTTATCCATAGGTCCCATACCAATATGGGGAGGGAGGCATACCGTGAGCGTGGGGTACACTCCAAGAGTTCTCGAGTACCCAATACCATATGTGCTCAATGGATCGTCCTTGAGAACAATAGCAAGACCCGGTACAGGCACATTCTACGGCGTATTTCCAGGAGGGCCAAGCGAGAATATACTCAGTTATTGGTTTGATAACCAGCTTGGTAAATGGTTAAATCACCAGTACTATAGGATGACTGGGCTTCCAACGGAGGTGGTAATTACATATGAACCATAAAGATGAAATCCTATTGCTTATTTCAATTATTTCAGCCATACTTATTGCGTTTTTTACCGGTTACGCTGTACTTGCAGTGATTCCTGGCGCATTTCTCTTTGGGCAGAAGATCAGATACGGCGCTTCAGTGGGATTTCTCGAATCATTTCTTTCATTTCTGGCAATATATATGCAGTATCCGCTGAGCGATGTCTCCCGACTCTCTTCTATTATAGGTGGTATAATAGGGCTCCCTTCGTTCCTCATAGTAATTCTATATCCACTCATAGCCGGCATAATAACGTCTTTTTCAGCTGTTCTTTTCATCTCTCTGAGAACCCTGTTACTCAAACAGGGTGGGCAATAAGAAGGGAAATGTAATAGATAATTAAATTCCGTTTTATCATTTTTTAATACGTAATTATTGCCAATGAGATTCGGCGTTAACATATGGAGTTTACTTTCCGTAATTAAGTGTGGGAATAGTATTTTTAAAAGATATGGATTGATAATGGCAGCATTCAGGTTGTAAACATTACTGTAAGGTGAAAATATAGCATGTTAGATAAAATATTTTAAGCATATTTAATAGGCGGAAAATGTGAAACTAATTACAATTATTACACTTATTATACTAATAGCATTAATGGGATCTCCCACTAATAGCTCCATTTCCCATAATACAATAAAATACGCAGGGTCAATGGTTGATGATCAGTATACCATCAAGGAGATCAACTCCATCGCCTGTGATTATTCATTTAAATGGACAGGGAGTACGTCATTTCTGATTCATGCAGGGGATTATTATAATTCATCTGGTGTCGACATATTTTCATCTAATGATCAGTATAATTTTAATCTCTGCTGGAAGCCTTATTCTGTTTACGCGCTCTCAGAGGTAGAAATAAGATCCTATCATTCTGGTTTCTATTTCTCCCTTAATTTTGGTGTAAAGGATTCAATGTACCTCTTTGATAATATCTCTGGAGTGAACAATATTACGAAGTTCCAGGATTCAAAAGATATAGGGATGGGAATATACTGGAATGGGTCCAGGCCCTATGTGGCTATAAACAAAAAAGATGGAGAATTCATATTCAGCCCACCAGTGAGTGAAACGCCATATCTGAATTCGTCAGTGACAATGGCAGGAAACTATTATTCCCTCAACGTTTCCATGCTGAATTCGTCTCCACTGAAATCTTTGAATCCCCTAATTAGGGATAATAAATTCAGCAATCTTTACCAGATTAATACCGGTTCAATACAATTTGCCCAATCAAAAACGGTTCACCCAGTTTATGATAAAACTCTTTCAATATTCATCATGCCATCACAGAATGGAAATGTATACACACTGAATCCGTTCAATCATAGAATGGAAAAAATATATAATTACACCACGAGTTTCAATGAGGTTTTTCAATGGAACAATTACGTGTATATGATCTGTTTCCTTCAGAAAACTATGGCAGTGCTTAAGATCAATGAAAGTGATCTGAATATAAAATTGGCAACATACAATGCAAGTGGGCACTATTTTATATCCATGTATCATGGCGCTCCCCACATATTTTTCAGATACTATTTCGAAAACTTATCCTCAGGAAAGATTACAGACATAAGTTATTCTCATTTTCCATCATCAGAATCCTTCTATGAGCAGTCAACATCCAACTCACTTCAGTATTTTATTTATGAAAATAACAGAATTCAGGATCTTATTATCAAATCAGATCAGGTCATGGAAGAACGGAATTTCACGCATATCCAGAGTTTCTTCCAGATAGGGTATGGAAATAACGGGCCTATCATGGAGGCAAAATTCAACAACTCCTCAACTTACATAATCCTGGACAGAAAATACCTGAGCTTCGAAAATATAACCATGTATCAGGGAGGGATATACATGGAAAGTAATCTTTCTGAAACATTACTGATAAACGGTTCATACTTCTCGTCCTTACCGATTCCAATGAGTGGCTTTTCCGGAAATCTGTCTCATGGAATAGCATGGTCATCAAACTCTTTCTACCTGTATGGCAACTTTCTTCCTGAAGGCGTTTTGAATCTCACATGGAAAAACGAGGTGATAAGGCATTCCGGATACCTCAATTTTACAGTTTTGAGCAACACATCTTATAGAATAAAGCTCAATATTTCAATGATAGGTATATATTATAGCGATTCTGGCAGTTTCTTCCTGAACCTCTCCGGGACCTTCACTGGCAGATACATTTTTTCAGTTACGGCGGAGAATTCACAGGGATTAATCTTTTCAGCTCACGGCCATCTTTACATTGACAATTCAATCGCCAATATTTCTTTTAACAGATCATTGAGCAAGGGCGTTTTTAAAGGGGAATCCATTTTAATTTCTGCAACGGATTCTGCAGGAATAAGCCAATTAAAAATGGAAATGCACGGAGAGGAGATCACAACAAACCTGTCTTCAATAAACTTCACAGTTCCTGATCTCTCTTCATACGATTATCTAAATTTTACTGTGTCAGTCAAGGATAAGTTCAATTTCACCACCATATTTCCAATTGTGGTGAAGTACTATGGAGAAAGAAATATCTCATTCAGGAGCAACATCCATAATGGAGATATCATCAACCATAATCTTATCAACGTGGCTGTATATTCCAGGGAAGGGAATATTTCATATTTTACAATATTGTTTAAAAATTTGACCTCTTTGAAAACATACTCTTTTCAAACCAGTGGAAATGAAGAGATCAATCTTTCCAACGGAAAATATTACTACGAAATTTTTGCTGTGTTTATTCCGGGAAATAGGAAAGAAATGGAAAATGGAACAATAGTAGTGAATTCGCAGCATCCTTCATTGCAGATATTGGGGCTTCACAGGAAATACTTCAGCCATATCACAGATTCCCCTGACAGATTTTTTAATGCAACCTTGCAATCATCAATGAATGGTACATGGTATGTGAAGATTATCGGCCCAGGAAGCAGTTCGATATCCATGGCATATTCCAACAGGACTTTTGTGATCCCGTCAATAAAAATATACAATTTCACTTCACCTACTGGGGTTTACAGAATATTTGGCAATTTTACTTCTTTTAATGGCTTCAATAATAATTGCACAGCCCTTTTCGTTATGAATAATACTCTCCCAGACATGAATAATTCATATGTTGTATATACAAACCATAGCATAATTAACCTGTCGGAAAAGCTCAATTTTCCGAAGGGATATTACATTCAGCTGCGGGATGATGGTGAAATCATGTCTAATTATACGGTAGAAATGAATAATCAGGGGAATCATACGCTGGATCTGAAAGTTCTGAACAAGGCGATGGCATATTGTACAAGCAACATAACAGTTGTTTATTCCAGAGAAAGGCCAGAAATAACTGTAAGCGGTTTCAAAGCTACGATATATAACAGAACCAGTATAAGCCTGGCCATTCGATCCTCATGGATACCAATGAAGAATATACGGGTAAACACATCTATGAATTATAGTCTGAGCTTTAATAAATTAAATATTTTTTTCCATAGGGATGGGTTATTCAATTTCACAATTAGTGTGGAGAATATGTGCGGTAATTACAACAGTGAAACATATGAAATGAACGTCTTTTCATTTCCATATATAACACACATGAAAATCGAATACAGGGAAAGTTTTCAGAACTTCAACGGACAGATTTACATTTCTGGATACCACCTGGATAGATTAAAGGTGCTATGGATTGTTGACGGAAAAGAGGTGAAAAGCGGACGGGAAGTTAATTCCACACTCCAGCCAGGCATGAACTCCATATGTGTGCAGGTTCAATACTCTGGAGGCATAAGATATGAAAATTTAAGCATATTGGCTATTCCTATGTATGCCATTATGGGAGGCACTTCTCTGATGGCTATTCTGTTCATATACAGATTTGTACCGCTGAGATTCAGCCTGTTGGATCTTGGGCAGTTGATCATCAATAGTGATGGTATGACTGTAAGAAAGTTAACTAAAATAATCAGGAAAAAACACTTCAGTAAAAGGCGGTTCAATCTCGCCCTAAAAAAGTTGAAGAATGCAGGATATATAAGATTGGGAAAGGACCTCAACGGAGATGATTGCATTAAAGTTGTGAAACATAAGAAAAAGTGATATATAGGATTTCAAATACCCTACCGTTACAATGATCAGCAAAAAACTGGTAATATCAATATTCTTGGCCCTAATTATTGTGGGAATTTCCCTTACAGTCAGTCCTTCAGAGGTTCATAAAGCAGGCACAGGAGAAAACATTCCGGTTGCACTCAATGATGTTTCAAAGTTACAAAATATAACGTTACCTCCGGCATCGCTGCCCGTAATTACATATTACTACGGAACAAGTGGGCAGCATTACACGATCACGTCAACAGACTGGGCAACAATACTTTCCAATGTTTTTGATAACAGAACCATAATCAGTTATGGATTTGCGAACAACACCACCCAGGCTCTTATACTCCTGGACATAACCTACACGGGCCTGAATCCTTACGGCGTTGAATACATCGGTGCCCTTTCACAGGTGGGTATTCTCAACAAGGCAAATGAAATTAAGGCTTTCTGGCTTACGGCAAACAAGTCCTCCCAGATACCGGGGCTTACTAACTGGCAGGCATTGAATCAGGGGGCATATCCAGGTTTTTCATGGTCGAAAACGCAGGTAGTTCCTTACAGCGTTTCGGATGAATATGCAATAATCCTGGCAGTCATCGCAGCCTCTGTGTTTGTGATGTATTTCGTATTTAACAGAAGAAAGTAGTCCATAAAAGTTTTAAAAATCATCATAATAAAATTTTTTATAATATATGATATGAGGTAAGTAATCTGACTTTATGGATAAACAGAAGATAGTATTAGGAATTACAGGCGCATCAGGTAGTGTACTGGCACAGCGCTTTCTTGAAACAGCTCCGGTGGAGGTACACCTTGTTATTTCGGAAAATTCATCACAGGTTATTGAATACGAAACAGGAAAAAGTGTGGAATACTTCAAGAAAATGGCATCATACGTATATGACGATCATGACGTTGCTGCCCGAATAAGTTCTGGGAGTTTCCTGTATGATGCGATGGTTATCATGCCATGCTCAATGAACACACTGGCGAAAGTTGCCTCAGGAATATCCGACTCGCTCATTACCCGGGCAGCAGCAGTTGCCCTCAAGGAAAGAAGAAGGCTCATAGTGGTGCCGAGGGAAATGCCGCTGAGTTTGATTGCCCTGGAAAATATGGAGAAACTGACAAGGGCAGGGGCCATAGTTGCACCTGCGATGCCTGCCTTTTACACAAGGCCTAAAACCATCGACGATATGATCGACTTTGTTGTTGGAAGAATAATGGACCTCTGTGGTATTCATAACGAGCTTGTAAAAAGATGGAAGGAGGAAGAGCGAGATTAATTTTTATGCCGATAATATGCTTGGGAGACTTGCCAGATATCTTCGTATTCTTGGTTTCTCTGTGATTTATGAGCACGATGGAATAGACGATAACAGGATAGTGGAAATTTGCAGGAACAACAATTATGTTTTGATAACCAGAGACAGGTTACTTTCCCAAAGATATCATCCATCAGTGCTGATCGGTTCCACAGAAATAGGAGATCAGATAGTTGAATTTACAAGAAAATACAAGCCTGACAGAAAGTCCCTCTTTTTGAGATGCACTGTGTGTAATGGGAAATTGATCCCCATAAAACTGGAAGACGGTGATTATCGAAACAGGATGAATCCACACAGATGCAACGTATGTGGGAAAATATACTGGTCCGGAACCCACACAACAAATATAATCGAATATCTGGAAAAACTAGGTGTTTGGAATGAAGATCTATGATGAGGAGAACGGATGGAAATCCTTAAGGACTGAATCCATGGATGATCTGTGGTACCTGAAAAATATACTGAGCCCTGATACCCTTCTTAAAAAAACTGTGATGCGTCGGGAGGATAAAAAGGAGGATATGGAACGAAGCAAGGAGACAAAGAGAAAGCCTGTTACAGTTACGATCCAGCCGGAATCCGTTGAATTTCAGCCATTCACCGATCGTCTGAGGATAACAGGAATAATCAGGGAAGGTCCTGAGGGTATAACAGGGCAACATCAATCTCTGGCAATATCCACAGATGATGATGTCGAGATATGGATGTCCTCGTGGGATAGGATCACCGAGGATTTATTGAAGGAATCTCTTATTAAAGGTTCTTCAGGTGCCCTTTTTGTGAGCATAGATGATGAAAGCGCATCCATATACACGCTGAGAGATTATGGCCTGTATCTTAACGGAAGAATAGAATCTGGAAAATCAGGAAAGGCTTACAATGTCAGTTATTCACGCAGTTCATATTTTGAAGAGATTGAAAAATTTTTAATGGGTATCATGGGAGATTACCCGATCATAATCACAGGTCCTGGATTCGAAGGGGAGTATTTTTTAAAATACCTGCAGGAGAAAAAGTTTCATGGAAAGATCTTTCAGTTCCCATCTGCAAATTCTGAGGATGGTGCCATATATGAAATCATTGGAAAGGAACAGGTAAGGCGCATACTTGGCGATTCACGATTGTCCAGAGAAAGGGATGCTATGGAGCAATTTCTGAAGGAGCTGGCAAAAAACGGAAACTGTGCATATGGTTCCGATGAGATCAGGCGTTATTCCGAGGCGGGGGCCATAATGGTACTTATTGTCCTGGAGAATCTTATCAGAGAAAAATCGGTGGTTCAGATTATGGAGATGGCAAGGTCAACAGGTTCCGAGATAATAATAGCCAGCGATTCAGGGCAGTATGGGCAGATGCTCAGAGGGTTTGGGGGTTTTGTCGCCATTACAAGATATCGAATTTAATTTTATTCAGTTACGTGAGATTAAATTTTTTTAATAGAAACACTTAATATGGTTCATAGTCATTACATATTCATGGATGCGTTATACTATCTGCTGATATTTATAATTATAATCATACTATTGGTTATTCTATCTGGTCTGCATATTTTGAAGGAATGGCAGAGGGCACCTGTACTGACACTTGGGAGATTTTCCGGAATAAAAGGTCCAGGTATCATATATGTCACGCCAATAATAAGTAAGATACCTGTAATAATATCCACAAGAATCCAGGCTGTAGCCTTCAAAACCGAGGCTACATTCACAAACGACAATGTTCCCGTTAACTGCGATTCCGTTATGTATTATCAGGTGATCGATCCACAGAAGGCGGTACTTAACATTGAAAATTTCATTAATGCCACGAGTCTTTCGGCCCAGACAACTCTGAGGGAAGTCATTGGTAAATACTCTTTCGATGAAATTCTTTCTGAGAGAGAGAAGGTTGGAGAGGCCGCAAGGGAGATTATCGATGAGAAAACAGAGCACTGGGGAATAAAGGTTTCATCTGTCGAAATCAGGGATGTGATAGTTCCCCAGTCACTCCAGGAGGCAATGTCCAGGCAGGCATCTGCAGAGAGGGAAAGAAGGTCAAGGGTAACCCTTGCACTTGCCGAAGTTGAGGCTGCTCAGAAGATGGTTGAAGCCTCCAAGCAATATCTGGATAACCCGGGTGCTCTACAGTTGAGATGGATGAACATACTTTATGAAATCGGGCTGGAGGGTAAGGGGACCCTGATGATGATTCCAACAAACACTCTTACTGCCGGAGTTGCCGATCTGGGAATTGCTGAATTCGCAAAGAATCAGATAAACAATACTAATCTGAACCAGCCCGCAGGTTCCGATAAGTGAACTCAATAATATCTAATATTTTTTCCTGATCCAGCTGATCTATTCTTAGGTCACCATAGGGTGTTCCTTCTATGGAATTTTCTATCTTTTTTCTTCTGTTTGAAAACAGTGTTTTTAGAGTATCATCGAAGTATTCATTGGGTATGCCCCGAAGCCTATTCGTAGGAAGCAATTTCACTATTGCACTGTCCACATCGGGTTTGGGATGGAAGCAGTTCCTCGATACAATTTTCTGAATGGTTGCATCGAAGTGGGCATAAGTGAAGACGGACAACCTGGAATAAGAACTGCTGTTATGGGTTGCGACCATTCTCCTTGCAAACTCCTCCTGAACCATTAACACACACTCTTCGAATCGGATCGATGTCAATTTTTCTAATATCGGTGAGGATATATGGTACGGTATATTTCCAATGATCTTGGAGCATCTTTCCATATTATATTCCAAAAAATTATCGTGAATTATCTCGAGTTTTCCATTCTGAACATATTCGAAAAACTTAGCCCTAAGATAATCAGCGAATCTATGATCGGACTCTATACAGATTACACGTGCTTTTGTTTCAAGGATTTTTTCGGTAAGGAATCCTCCACCTGGACCTATTTCCACAATTTCATCATCAGGTTGCGGATTAAGGATTTTCAATTCAATGCCCCTGATGTTGGGATCTGCCAGGAACACCTGTCCATATTTTTTTGAGTACTGTTTCATCCTTTAACAAAAAGTTTGTATTTCTCGTCCTTGTTTTCCAATTCCTGCACAATCCTGTTTGCAATCATCTTTTCAGGATGATGGATTGTTTTGACTCTTTCAGTGAGATCCTCAAAGGATTCAAATGGTTTTTTCCTTCTCTCCTCAATTATGGCCCACATTGTTTTATTTCCAAGGCCCTGAAGTAATTCAAGGCTGTGCATTCTGGGACTTATGGATTCAGCCGTGTTGAAGAATTGAACAAACTTCTTCTCATTATTTTTCACTATGAGTTCAAGGGTGAATGGGAGTTCGCTCATGGCTGAACTCGTAAGTTCATCATATCCAATTCTTCTCTTGACAGTCCCTATTTTGTCCCTTTTGGACTGCTCCTTGCCTATGTATATTCTATCTCCTATGGTGATTATGGCATTTTCTCGGGGTATGACCTCAAGAAGTTTAAATTCAGTCTCGCCTATGATCAGCGCAAGTGGGGTTTTGTGGTAATTACGGTCATTTGGTCTGCCCTGCTTTAAAATATCCAATACATATGCATAATCATCCATAGATTCATCTCCCTATATAGAAGCAATATACTCTAATATATTATTTAATACCTTTTCGTCTGGAGCCAGTTTATAAGTATTCAAAATGGATCGTAGTTGCTCCAGATCCTTCGGCATGAGATCGACTATCTTAACCGCAAGCTCTTCCTGGAAATCTCCTATTTTCATAATTTCCTTAACAGCCTTCTTAGCTGAATCCGCATCAAGTCTTGTGAAGCTACTTATGTAGTTGTACTCCCTCACCGTTATATCATCGATCGTCTCTTCCCTTGCAGTTTTTTCGTTCAGGTGCTTATGAAGAATATCCTGAGCCTCAGAGAAAGTGATGTATTTGATCTTCATACCTCTATCCTTCTTAGATGAACCGGGTCTGCAAGTATTGTCTTTTTAACGCTTCCCACCTTTATTCCCAGAAGATAGCATCTCCCCTGTTGTCCCTCAATTACACCTGTATACCCCTGAAAATTGTGGCTTGGCATTCCAGAATGTATGGATGGCTCAATATTCACAGCAACATAATCCCCAACCTCAAACTTCTGCATAAAGCTGTTGACCCTGGGCATTCCTCTTTCCTTGAGTCTTTTTGTCATTTTAGATCTTGAACCGGCTCTGGGGCCGTGCGACATTTTAACCATGTTTTCACCTTTCTATTTCTATTACATCAAGCTCCCTTATTCTGATCTTCTGGCCAACCAAGTCGGAGAGGTTTGGGGTGGTCCTACCATCATCCCCCGACACAAGTTCCTTGATATAGGTCCCCGCCTCTGCCTCCACTATTATGGACGGGAGATCTTCATCATCAAGGTATATACCCTTTATCTCTCTGTGCCTAATCAGATCAGATCTGGAAGCACTTACTCGTAATGGTGTTCTTTGATAAATAACTTTTCCGTTAAGTTGTTCTATTGCTTTTTGCAGGTGTTCTGTGTCAATCGGATCCCCATTGACACTTTCAAGTATTGCCCTATATTTCTTAACGTAACGTTCATCCTTAATCCTCACAACATCGTCTTTTGTAGCAAACGATAAATTATCTACTTCAACTCCCTTGTTTTTGCTATTGATTCTTTCCTTTAAATTTTCAAGGTCAATGCTTCTCACTTTGGGATTTGCCACCTCAATTATGAACTCTCTTCCATTTCCGAGCATCCTGACGTCAACATCTTCCCTTCCGGCTCCGTGGAGAAAATAGTTCGTGCCATCTGCCATGGACATTGCCTCCTCTCCTATCACAGACTCTACCGTATCCTTAATCTGAGAGTACTTGATCCATCTTGTCTGAGGTATATCCCTCCTCAATTTCCTGTATACTCCGTATATGTAAATAGATTTAATCTGAAGGTCGATGTTCATATAGGTGGTATCGATTTTAACCATTATATCAGGATCGGATTTATCAAATTCCTTTCCTGATGCCGAACCCAGAAGCTTGCCGATCTCACGGTTTATTTCTTTTTTTAAGCTCTCCCCCATTCCCCCGTACTTGATCTGCATAGACTTCTCCATATTCAGTATATCTCTGGATACTGTGGTCCCTATGAGAAAGGATTTGTACTGGTACATGTCAAGTCTTCTTACAATCTCGTTAGAGTATGCCTGCAATTCGCAAAAAATTCCTCTACATATGGGGCACTCTTTCTCAGGAACCCTTGCCACTGTATAACCAAAAGCCTCCAGTGCATATTCAACATGTCTGCCCCTCTCCATGTTTGACAATCCATGGCCAACAGAGGCAAACAACCTGCCTCTGCATCGACTGCACAGCCTCTCCTCAGACAGTTCCTGGAGATTATCCAGGGGCATCATCTCACCTGGAATCTACTTCTTTCTCAATATTTGGTCTCTCCTTAAGAAAAACCCGGGAGCCGCATTCACATTCGATTTCATTGGTTCCTATAGATTTTTCAAGGATTCTCCCACATCTAATGCACTTATAGTCCACGTTCCACCATTTCCTCTATTATCTTCTGCGAATATTCAGGCGTGTACGATCCCCCTGCAAACTTGTATCCGCAATGCCTGCAGTTCCAGATGCCCGATGCAACCCTTACTACCTTAAGCTGTTTGCATTTCGGGCATTCATATTTTGCCTTCTTCTGTCTGTATATTTCAGACCAAACCTTTCTGACTGTCACTCCGTATCTTGGACCAAATCTGCCCGCTGGGCCTACCTTTAGTGTTCTTTTTGCCGTTTACTTCACCCCATTACTCTTTTGCGAATTTCGTTTCCAACTCTCTCGGATATGTCAACCGCCTTTTTAATCTCTTCAATTTTAAACGATCCAACATTACCTTTTTGCATCGCCCTGATACTCCCATCTTCAGTCATGGTAACTGTGATTCTGGCGTCTGCCATCTGCTCCTCCTCAAGGTCAGGGTCGCACAGTATTTCTTCTCCTATCTTAACCATTGTTACTGATACGGGATGTGTTCTTACCGGAAGGGGTATATCGTCTCCTTCTGGTGTTATCTTATATGTTGCATTCTTCAATGCAGTGAGGCAACCAAGGGTGCATGCATCTATAAGATTTCCATCATAATCTATCACATCGATATCTATGAAAACTATCATCACCTTCTTTCCTGGTTCTATACATAGTTTTTCAAGATCTATCATCTTGCTCTCCCTGATTCCTCTGTCAACAACTCTCGCAATTTCAATGGACTCCTCATTTGGTGGTCCAGGTTCAAATGTAGGAAAGGCCATTGGGAGCATCTCCACATTTGTGGTCATTACGCCCATATTGGGAGTATCAGGAAAAGGCTCGCCGGATTCGATTTTTACTCCGACCACTACCTTGGTCTTTCCAAGCTTTACCAGAGCGGACCCCTGGGCCCTTGGAACATAGTTAGGCTCAATAACAATCTCTCTGTATTGATCGAGCCTTCTACCGTCTCCTCTGAGGCCCTCTTTCAATTTCTTGGATATAAATCCTTTTTTAATCTCGGAAAGGACCCCTGTCGCATCCTTCGGCATGTCACTCCCCTCCTTCGTTCTGCGTTATTGTATATTTTTCAGAGAGTGCTTTCCTTTGAATTTCATTTATTCTCTTTGTTGCCTTAAGTATCATGTCCATACCTTTGTATAATTCTTCTTTTGTAAGTTCACCATCCATCTGAATCAGGACAACCTCATCGGTCTTGGAAAGTACCGCCATTGGAAGATCTGCACTGCCAAAGTTATCCTCCTCCTTTGAAAGGTCCAGTACTATTCTACCCTCAACTTTCCCTGCGGTACATCCGACGACAAGATCCCTCATCGGTACACCGGCATTGGCCAGTGCCACGGAAGCAGCCGTAAGGCTTGCAATTCTCGTACCTGCATCAGCCTGTATTACTTCAATAAAAACATCTATCTGTGTCCTGGGGAATTGTTCAATCATAACTGCGGCACTGAGTGCCTCAGATATTACCTTTGAAATCTCAACCGATCTTCTGTCAGGGCCAGGTCTCTTTCTCTCATCCACAGAGAACGCAGCCATATTGTATCTGGCTTTTATGACTGCTTTTTCTATATCTTGCGTATGCTTGGGATAGGCCTCTCTTGGGCCATATACCGCAACAAGTATTTTATTTCCTCCCCACTCTATGAAGGCACTTCCATCTGCCCTTTCAAGGATATCTGTTGTTATCTTTATGGGGCGCAATTCCTCGTCGCCCCTGCCATCCAATCTTAAACCATTCTCATCAATTAACTTCACATTACTGGGCGTTCCCATCTGTTTCACCTTTTACTTTTTTCAAATATTCAACCATTCTATCAGTCAGTCCTGTTGTATGTGCTTCTCTCTCAATCATTCTTATGGCCTCGTCTGCTATAAGTACATCTTCTGGTGCTCCATCTATCCATATTACGCCATTTTGGCCTATTACGATTCTTGTCGATGTAGCATCTTTTATCATATTCACCATAGATCCAGTTTTTCCGATTATTCTTGGTACTTTTGGAGCCGGGACATACATTATATGCCCACCCTCAAGTTTCCTCAATCCTTGGCCCGGCTCCTTAAGGGTTATCCAGCTCTCTTTTACCTCATTCACATTCATAACTTTGGCATATACATAATCCCCTGCGTTAAGATATTTCTTTATCTCTCCTGAATATGTTTTCCAAGGGGTGTCATTCATGTGGAGCATTGTAAGATAGGGAGATCTGATGTCAATTGTCCACATGGATGGCCCAACCTCAATGACCTTTCCTATCACCTTGTCATTCCTTCTTGGAAAATATGAACCGTGAAATGGCACAACATCAATGTATTCTTCACCTTTCTGCAGAGTTCCGAAATACTGAGATCTTGGGGTACCCTGAGAATCACGAAATATCCCGTTCCTTGGTTTTAAACCTTCAGTATCAACGGCATCTCCTGGAAATATTATCTGTTTAATTTCAACCGTTTAAATCACTTCCTCATATACTGGAAACAATCAATCCGTTCATTACGGATAATTCTACTTTCCACTCTCTCTTCATGTAGTGGAATAGATTTTCATTATATATTACTTATGAAACGGATGGAAATTTTTTGTTTTTTGGTGGGCAGAGATATTTCTTTAACCAGTCACTTTTTGAAATAAAACGTGAATCCAAAAAAAGGAAGTGGATGAATCTGATTGAATGCATCACACTTTCCTTTATTTCATATCTTCTTGATCTCTATCTCATCCTTTGCCTTTCTGGTCAGGTTTGAAATAATTTCTCCATAGAGTCCAGCTGAGACCTCCATCACGCAAATCCAGTTTCCATCCTTGGTCCACTCATCTTTGAGTATGGTACCCGATCTTGCTATTTCACCATAGATTTTTCCATAGGCATCGCCCTTTAATCTGACCGCCAATTTCACCTTCTCCATTCTTATTGGAATCAGTGGTTTTATCTCCTTCAGAACCATATTAACCTGCTCATTCACAGGTCTGAAGGGATCAATGTGTATTTTTGCCTCTTCCATGGCAGCCTCTATCCTTGCCGGTGGATTTGGGGCATTTGTCTGCGGGTTGATCCCTTCTTTTGATATGATGTCAATAACCATTTTCTTTTTCATTTCTTGCATCTTATGCCTTTGTTCCGTAGTTAACTGAATCTGTCCCTTTTTAACGATCTCCTCGGCGATTTTTTTAATGTCATCTGTTTTGAACACCTCTCTAATCGCATCTTCCCCCGCTTTCTCTCCCTTGCGTGCATCCTTGAATACCTGTTCGCTGGCAAGATCCTTCTCAACTTCCACATCTCCATTCCTTATCTTTTCAACCGCATCAGGATCTATTAAAATCTCAAATTTGTGGCCTGAATGCTCCATTCTCGCAATGATGGCGTCGTCCAGTTTAACCATGGTGTAAACAGTAACTTTACAAAAATAAACCTTTGGTTATGTACGCAAATGAATCGTAAAATAAATGGTCTTGAGGCTAACGCATCAAGCATCCACATAATTATATCGGATCTCTTCAACATTCCGTGGGTAACTTCAATCCTCCTGCCACCAGATATATGATCGTATCCCTATATTTCTCTGCTCTGAATCCTTAGGATCGTTCGAATGCTGTTCTGATCTTGTTATTCAATCTTTCCACAACATCTGAATTTATTCTAGATTTTATGGCTTCAAGAATTCTATTGAGATGCCTCTTCATAGTCTTTCTGTAATCACCAGTCGATTTTTGTGCATTTTCGTGAAAAAAGGGATCCAGATGGCTGGTTAAATTTTGATCTAATTCTTAATGTGTAGAGGGATCACGATTGTACAGACACGAGGTGAGGAGAACAGGTGAAAGGTACATAGGGCGGATCAATTATGTCCTTGCGATTTTGCGCAACTCTTGACCGGCGTTTACACTTTCCAATCTTGATTATATCAGGCACCCTTGACCTGGATGCCCATGATATCCATTTCATCAGATATGATTCAGCAATGCTATCATTAAGATATCATAATCCTTAGAGTGCAATCTTGAAATGATAGGCATGTTGATGTGCTCCCTTTACCAGTTGGACACTTATAAGAGAGATAATATACTGTTAAAGGTATATAAGGGGGAGTCCAGAGGGGGTTTTACAAATCTCCTGCACACTTCCCATGAAATAGGTGATATACATGACTGAGAAATTCACAGTTGAGCAGAAGGAAAGGATTGTAATTGAATCATTCACAGCAACAAACATTGCTGAACTGTGCAGAAGGCATGGTGTATCTGTTGCACAGTTCCACAGATGGAAGGAACGCTTCCTTCAGGGTGGAAGAAAGGGACTTGGAGAATCATCGAAAGGAAACGAATACCAGAAGGAGATTGATGATCTTAAAAGATTGGTGGGTGATCAGGCACTTGTTATTGATTCTTTAAAAAAAGTCGACAGGGGAGGAAATAGCCATGGCGATTGAAATCCTCAGGAGAGAAATGCCGGTTGCAAGGATATCAAGGGCAATGCATATTCCAAGATCATCCATCTACTACAGAAAGACAGAGGGATCAGGAAATAGGAAGTCAAGAATCTCAGAGAACATTGAAGCTGAAATAATCAGATTATCTGCAGAGAGGACAACCTATGGCTACAGGGGAATATGGACACTTCTCAGGAATTCTGGCATTCATGTGAATATAAAGACTGTCAGAAGGATCATGAGAAGAAACAGCCTTGCACTTCCATATGCAAAGCACAGGAACCGTACCAGAAGAAAGGATCTCACAAAGCCTGATAACATCAATATTCTCTGGGAAACAGACATCCATTATGTGAGTACAGTTCATGATGGAATGTCATATCTCATGTCCATCAAGGATTGTTACAGCAAGAAATGGATTTCCTATGAATTTTCAAAAACATGCACAGCAAAGGACTGCATTAAAGCAGTTGAGAATGCATATATGATAAGGTTTTCCAATGGTGGAATTCATAATCTCATTCTTAGAACTGATAATGGCCCTCAGTATATATCCAGGAAGTTCAGGGAATCCATGAAATTGCTTGGAATAAGATCGGAATATATCCAGAAACATACGCCTGAAGACAATGGGGATATTGAATCATTCCACAATTCACTGAAGACGGATTACATCTGGGTTAACGATCTGGAAACATTTGAGGATGCAGACAATCTTATGAAATATGCATTCAATGATTACAACAAAATAAGACCACATTCATCCATTGATTATCTTCCACCTGATGAGTTTGAAAGAAGACTTGTTGAAGAAGATGGCTTCAAGGAAAAATTCCTTGAAGAGAGAAAAAGAAAGGAGGAGAAAAGAATGAAAAACAGAATTGAAAGGAAAAGGAGGTTGAAGGAAAATGTCTCATTGGAAGACGAAATATCTGTCCAAAATTAAGGGGCTCAGATCAATCAACTTGTATGGTATTAGAACATGTTAAACATTTTGTGGTTAAATCATAGAGACCCTAAAAATCCGAGGGCTGGAGGGGCTGAAAGAACAATATACGAGGTAGCGAAGAGACTAGTTGAGAAGGGAAATAAAGTAACCGTATATTGCCCCAGATGGAAAGGCTCCCCCGATGAAGAAATAATAGACGGCATAAGAATCATTAGGAAAGGTAACAATTTTACAATCCATGCATTTTTACCCATTTTTCTCATTAAAAACAGTTTTGATGCGATTATAAACGATTTGGCACATGGAGTTCCATGGATCTCCCCTGCATTTTTTAAAAGAAAAAACTTTGTTTTTTTTAGGCATCTTCACGCAAGATCTTTACCGGGACAAGTTGATATTATTCTAGCTAAAATCATAACTATTTTAGAAAAGTTATACCCTTTGATCTACAGGGATATTAAAATTGTAACCGAATCCAGTAGCTCAGAAAAAGATCTTATAAGATTGGGATTTGAAGAGAAGAATATAGTGAAAATTCCTCCCGGAGTAGATTTGAATTTATTTTCACCTGGTAAAAAGTCTGAAAGTGTGCAACTCATTTATTTTGGAGGACTTAGAAAATATAAGAGACCAGAGTATGCATTAAGAGTTTATGAAGAGTTAAATATTCAAATCCCTGACCTAAAATTAATAATAACTGGTAGCGGGCCATCACTTAAAAGAATGAAAGAGGCAATAAAAACTAAAAATTATAATATTGAATTTTTAGGTAAAGTAGATTATAAGGAACTATCAGAAATAATCAGAAAATCATGGATCAATTTACATTTTTCAATTACTGAGGGATGGGGGTATTCGATTTTGGAATCTTCTGCATCTGGCACTCCAACAGTTGCCCTTAGAGTACCAGGAGTTGTAGATACCATAAAAGATAACTTTAATGGGTTTTTGGTTAATGACATAAAAGAATTTAAGGAAAAAATATTATATATAGTTAATAACGAGGATTTGTTTGTTAAAAATTCTAGAGAATTCGCCGAAAATTTTACATGGGAACGAACTGTCGAAATGTGGTATCAATTACTGAGTAAAGGCTAATATTTATTATTCTATTGAATACCAATTCTAATATTATTTAAGGATCTCTTTAACATTCTGGGGGTAACCTCAATCCTCCTGCTACCAGATATATTATCGTATCCCTGTATTTCTCTGCCTTGAACCCATAGGATCGTTTGAATGCTGTTCTGATCTTGTTATTCAATCCTTCCACAACAGCTGAATTTATTCCAGATTTTATGGCTTCAAGAATTCCATTGAGATGCCTCTTCATAGTCTTTCCAAGTTTGATTATATCAGGCATCCTTGACCTGAAATTCCAAGATATCCATTTTAAAAGATATAATTAAGCAATTGAAACATGTACTTCCCATAATCTCTGGAGCGCAATCTTGAAATGATAGGCATGTGATGTATTAGATACAAAGATTTCACAGACATCAGTCAATTCCATTACTTCTCTGAGAGATCAGGATAATTCTTAAGCCAATCATATTAGGTGTCTTTGATGATATCATTCTCCCTTGCTTCCTTCCTTCTGATCTTATCAAGGACATCATTCATCATCTTGATCACATGGAAGTGATCAAAAACTATGGATGAAT
>JAKADQ010000095.1 GCA_021820405.1 Thermoplasmata archaeon
ACAATTTCTCCATCCATATGCAATGGTATAATCTTCAGTATATTAAAAAATAGATCATCTTTACCTGTGAAATTTCATTTAAACAGAGTATAGCCTTAGGGAGTTATTTCAATTATCTATTAGAAGAATCTCTGGTTAGTGATAAATAGGTGGAAAATTTAAAAAGGAATTACTACTAAAACAACCAAAGGTAGATTAATATTGTAATACCATATTAGTAATTATTAACATATGGACATAAAAATATCAAAGGAGTTTTATACAGAAATGGGCGTCGATTGGCTTTCTGCGAGAAAAAACACTGCCAAGACGGAGAGTGAATTATCATATCTCACAGGTATCCTAAGAAATGGTTCAACAATATTGGATCTAGCCTGTGGATATGGAAGATTTTCGATTCCCCTTGCAGAATATGGGTATACCGTTTATGGGATAGATATCACTCCAGTTTTCATTGAAAGAGCCAGGGAAGAGGCTAAGAAAAGAAGCCTGAATATTGAATTCAAAAATGGGAACATGCAAAACATCCCATACCCGGAAGATTCATTTGACTATGTCATTTGCATGTGGAACGCATTCAGCGAGCTTTCCAATGAACAGGAACAAATCGAAGTTATTCACGAAATATACAGGGTACTCAGAAACAAAGGAATGGCAATTATTGAACTGAGAAATCACAGATCTAGTGGACCCGTGGAAAAAAACTTTATTGGTGGATTTGAGGCAATGCCCAGCTTCAATCATACTAGAGGTAGCATCAAGCGGTTAATGCATCTCTCTGGAGTGTTGAATTCAAAGGTATTTCTTGATAATTTTGGAGGAAGAAAAAGGCTAATTCTGGAAATGATAAAAATTTGATTGAAATCGAGCAAAAAATTAATACATGTAAGATCTAAATTACGGTGTGAGAATGTTTAACTATCACCATAAAGCATCTAATTACACTAATTCATTATAAATTAAAATGCATCAGAACAAGGAAAAAAATAAGAATTCACATGACACACACTTCCAGAAAAACTAAAGTGAGTACAAATCAAAAATGAACTATTTTACCTATAAGCCACTGGAGTAATTTGAACCCCCGACCTGCTGATTACAAGATAGGAAAAAGAAGAGTTCTAATGAAACGCGACATATCGTTGTATTCTTCATTCTTTTCGCCAGTATCTATTACAATAACCCCATAAGCTTATTAAGTCCATTCTTCCAGCTCTCAGAAAACTGAGACATGTCTTTTATGGTTTCTCTTCCAAGATCCGTAATAATATACATCTGTCTTGCCCGCTCTCCCTGCATTAATTCACGCCTTTCCACATATCTATCTTTTTCCAGTGAGCCAAGGGCAGGATATATGGAGCCAGCGGTGGGCCTCCAGTAACCTTGTGTGCGCAGGGAAATTTCATTCATTATTTCATATCCATGCATGGGGTTATCTTCAAGAATTTTAAGTATCAAAGGCTTGAGTACTCCCGGGGGGATAAGACTTACTTTGAATGGGCCACATCGACAGGAGCAATTTTTATCCACTTACTTTCCAACCTCCTTTCTTAGTAGTTCTTTCTGAATTTCTATTTCTTTCAATTCTTCCCTCTTTGCTGCAATTGTCGCATACTGTTTCTCTATTTTTTCTATCTCAAGAACTTTTGCATGATGCAGAGCACAGAGTTCACAACCGTATACTCTTACAACTCCTTCTATTTCAAACGGAAACTCTTTACCTGGCATTACAGCATCGCCACAATCAGCACATTTCAACAATCCCAGTCACCTCTAAATTTATGTGGAGATATGTTTACTCCACGTTCTCATTCTTGTGCGACTTGATCCTTGCCAGTTTTCTCTCAAGCATTGATATCTCATTCTCAAGCTGTTCCTTGTAGTTCTCAAGGTCTTCAGCCACATCCTTTTCAGAACGGTTCCGAAACATCTGGCCGCATCGTGACATTCTGAATTCCACGTATTCGTTGTCGCATCCGCACTTGTTTTTATTCATACCATACATTTGTTTTCTCCTCATGAGAGTTTTATTGTTTCCTATATAATGTTGTCTATATATCGACGACGATCTCGAAAAACCATCGTGGAATGATTAAAAAAACACTTAAGATTAAACAAATCTTCTGCTTAATGTGCTCCATAGCATTCTCGGTTATTGTCAAATATAAATTGATTTTCCACAACTCCCCCGCCTGGCCTTAGTGAGCATATTGTGTTAATGCGGACTTAGAATTTTTCTTCAGTTATGATCATTCAATCTAGTTTTTGCAACCTCATTGAAAAATGCCATGCTGCAAATAGAAGAGCTGATTCCACTGTGAGGGAAGAATTTATAGATGAGTCTGATGGGTTGCAGATTGAAGTTAACCTTAAAATTTAAAAAAAGCAGAAGCCTTATTATCCGCAGGATAATAACAATATATGCCTCTTTTAAGACAAATCCTGAACGAGGAACGCTCGTGTGCTTCGTACATTGTTGGATGCCCCAGTTCCGGAAAAGCATTTGTAATCGATCCTAAAGATGAAGTGGATACATATATTAAGATGGCCAGTTCTTTGGCACTGAAGATAGAGGGTATAATCGAGACCCACATTCACGCCGACCATATCTCCGGTGCTAAGAAATTGCATAGATTTGTAGACGCCCCAATTTATATGTTTGAAGATGCAAAGGTGGAATTTAATTTCCTCCCACTGAAAGATGGAGATACCATGAAAATAGGAAATGCACGAATTGAGGTATTACACACACCAGGGCACACACCAGAGAGCATATCCTTGGTGTATTACGATTATAAGAGAAATCCTGAAACTCCATCAACAATCTTCACAGGAGACACTCTATTTGTTGGCGATGTGGGAAGATCAGATATTTCTGGAATGGATACTTCGTATGAATTATACGAAAGCATAACCGAGAAAATATTGCGTCTACCGGGCTTTGTCGAATTAATGCCTGCACACTATTCTGGATCTGTCTGTGGTGCCAACATGAGCCCAAAGGTCTCTTCTACACTGGGATATGAGCAGCTCTGCAATCCACTCCTTCAGACAGAATCATACAGTGATTTCAGAGAAAAACTTGGAGAAATGGAACCTCAACCCATATCTGAAAAGGAGAAGATAAGGGAGATAAACATCAGGGAAGATTAATATGTCATATATTGAAGATAATCCAGATGTACATTTTGAAATATTAGATGAGCTTGAATATCTTGGGCTTACACAATATGAGGCTGAGCTATTTCTCACACTATCCCGCGGAGGGATGACGGCAAAGGAGCTTTCCCAAACAACAGAGATTCCCTACACGAAAGTATACGCAGTTTTAGAAAAATTGATCCAACTTAATCTGGTACAGAAGGTCTCGAGTAATCCTTCTATGTTCTTAATCCCTGAACCAGAAATTGTTATCAGTATTCTGTGTGAGGAGGGAAGGTCTAGGATCGATGAGATTGAGGATCATTTAACCAATTACCTGTCAGTGGTCAGAAGGAACGAACACAGATCGCGAGATCTCAAAGTGTCATGGAGCATAGTGGGTTCCAGTAAAGTACAGTATTACCTCCAAACCATGGTAAAAAAAGCTCGACATTCAATTTATGTAATGGACCCGGGGATCAGAACACTGGATGGTAAATTGCAAGAAAATATCAAAACAAAAACTGGTTTGCAGTTGAAAATGATATTTTCCTCCAGCGAAGCAAAAGAAATTCCAGATGATCTCATACCATTCTCAAGAATATATGACAGGTTGAATTCAAGGTACTATGTTTTTGACAACGAGACCTCGTTTATGATATCAATGGAGAAAGACCATGAGATCTACGGAATAGTGGAACCTTGCAGTAATTGCGTTTTACAGTCCAGAGAACATTTCGAAATGATGTGGGACAGATCCAGGCCAGCATGCTCAAAGGAGTGATTCATGGTTTCTCGTATGAAAAATGGTGACACGCCACAAAGATTAACACATGACACCACACAGTACGTTATCCTTCTGATACTGACCCTGTTCATTGGATGGTTCCTTGGGATAGAGCGTGTTCTCGTCCCAGCAATGGCTAATGACATATATCATATTTCATCGTATTTATATATTCTCTCGTTCTTGGCGGCTTTTGGCTTCACAAAGAGTGTACTCA
>JAKADQ010000096.1 GCA_021820405.1 Thermoplasmata archaeon
GAAAAGAGAGTCTAATGACCACTGGTCTCATGGAGGAGATAGGGGAAAAACCACTGGCGATGTTTTTCAACGAATCAGGAGGCCATTGGAAATTGGCTCTGCCGTCACACAGATTTTTCCATGATATCGGCTTGGAAAGCATAAAGGTCTGGTCAAATGTGGACAGATTCTATAATTTTATGAACAGAAATATGAAAATCCTCACGGAAAGAGCATTCAAATGGGCAGATGATTATCCTGTGCAGCTGTTTACATTTCCTGTATATCTCATATCATTTATTCCTGCACTTATAAAATTTGGAATAGGAAATATACTGATGGGAAATGAGTTTGACGATCCACTTGAAGAGCCCCCATTCCATGGGATAAGGCACTACTATGGGGTCTATGATCAAACTCCAGATTTTCAAAAACGTTTTTCAAAATATCTGAAGGAAAAGGGGATTTCAGCAAATCTATGGTCTGCCGTATATCCCATTTACGGCGGTGTTGTTGAGGATATACTGGTTAACAGATACCCAAATTTATACGCTTTGCAGAGATCATGCCATTCCTGCCATTATGACAACGATGGAAATGTTGTTCCATGCGGAAAATGTTCAAAATGCCTTGGAGTGAGGCTTTTCATAGAATATTCCAATGGTGATCCAGGAAAGATATTTTATCCGGAAAAAACCAATCTTCTTAGCCTGGTGGAAAAGGAGAGGCTTAAGCTTGATCCCGATGAGATTAAGTGCATGTTGGATGGCATAAGGAATGGCAAATTTATGAAGAACACCCATGTTTCAGGAATACACGTATTGCCTAATGAAACCATGCCCTTTTCGCAAATACCTGATAGGTTTCAGGGTCCTGTTCGAAAAATAATAAGCCAGTATACTTCTGGATATTGGGAACTTAAAAATAATCGTTGGGTTCAGTACATCCCTGAACTATCACAGAATATTTAGATATCTTTCCAGTTCCCACCCGGTAACCCTCGATCTGAAGTCATCCCATTCCTTCTGCTTTACAGTGAGGAAATTGTTGTATACGTGCTCCCCTAGAATTTCTTTCATTACTTTGCTCCCTCTGAGGTGATGGAGAGCTTCGCCAAGGCTTTCAGGCATGGAATAAATCCCACTTCGTACTCTCTCCTCCTGAGTCATATGAAATATGTCTCTCTCGGCAGGTTCTGGGAGCTCAAGTTTTTCTTCAATTCCCTTAAGCCCCATGCCCAATACTGTGGCAAACTGCAGATATGGATTCCCGGCAGGGTCAGGGCATCTGAGCTCAATTCTCTTCCTCATATTTTTCCCTGCGGGTATTCTGATAAGTGCCGTCCTGTTTCTGTTTGCCCATGAGATGTATACAGGGGCCTCGTATCCTGGAATCAGCCGCTTATAGGAGTTAACCCACGATGCAAGTACAGAGGAACCTTCATTGATATATTTCAATATCCCCGCTGTATATTGCCTTGCCAATTCACTAAGGCCGTACTGGTTAGATTCATCATAGAAGAAATTTTTCTTCTGGTCCTTTGCCATTATACTCTGGTGTATGTGCATTCCTGAGCCATTAACCCCGTTTATGGGCTTTGGCATAAAGGACGCATAAAGGCCATGATTTTCTGCCGCGTTTTTTATGACACTTTTCAGGACGGTAATTCTGTCTGCCATTGCCAGTGCAGACGCATAGCGCAAATCTATTTCCTGCTGCCCCCACGCAACCTCATGGTGGGCAGCCTCAGGTTCATAACCAAGCAGGCGCAGATAGGTGAGAATCTCCTGCCTTATCTGTGATGCCTTATCATTTGGCGTGTGGTCAAAGTATCCTCCGTAGTCCCCAGGTTCATTGATAGGATTGCCGTTTTGATCTCTCTTAAACACAAAAAATTCAAATTCGGGCCCCACAAAGAATTCCATGTTCTTTTCCCACACTTTCTTAAGGTTCCTTTCCAGAACGTATCTTGGATCACCTTCAAATCTTGTTCCATCTGGGGTGTAAATATTGCATATGTACCTTGCAGTATTGCCCTGGGAAGAATATGGATAAACCGCATATGTGTCCAGATCAGGAACAGCCCGCATATCGGATTCCTCGATCTGTGCATATCCTGCAACCGAACTCCCATCAAAGACAACACCCTCATTTAGGGCATCCTCAAAACGGTTCTTTGGTAATGTAACCGTCTTCACGATTCCCTGAATATCTGTAAACTGCATATGCAGGAAATCTATCTGCTCCTTTCTAAGTCTCTCAAGGCTGATCTGAATCTTATCTTCCATGGGATTGACTTATAGGAATGCGCATAAAGTTTTTTCTATGACGATGACCTATAATGTGTCATGATGGATTTCGAGGAGAGCAAAAGAATCGATTTCAACTATCTTGAAAAGTACCACGATCTATTCCCACTGATGAGAAATGCAGGCAAGGCTGTGTACGAATCTATAAAGGATTTCTACGGAGGCGGCAAAAATGTCCTCTTCGTATGCGGGAAGGGAAATAATGGAGGAGACGGGCTCATTGCAGCATCTCTTCTAAGTTATGAGAACAGAGTAAGAATTCTTTTATTTACCTCTAAGGACGGACAGGTATCTGAAATGGCCTCATTGGCCATAAGAGAAATGAAAAACGCATCAATAATTAAGAATCCCTCTAAGGATGCAATAAAACAGGAGCTTTCATGGGCTGAAGTTATTGTGGATGCGATTATGGGAACAGGTGTGAAGGGTAAAATGAGGGAACCTTACGCATCGGTAATTCAAGAAATAAATCGAACAGGGAAGCCTGTAATATCGGTCGATATACCATCAGGACTGGGTTCAGACATAGTTATCAAGCCAAAAATTACTGTAACCTTTACAGATATTAAGGAGGGCATGACAGAAGCAAATTCAGGGGAAATAGTACTGAAAGACATTGGTATTGAAAAACCATTAATTGAGAACGCAGGTATGGGCGAAATGGTATTTTTTCCTGTATATGCTCCGAATACCCATAAGGGACTCAATGGGAGACTCCTCGTAATTGCAGGCTGGGAACATCACGGAGCAGGTATCCTTTCATCTCAGGCCGCACTCAGGGGGCTTCCAGATTTGGTGGAGCTGCTGGTTCCAGAGGAAAAGTATACTGTGTTTGCCGGAAAGCTTGTCGATCAGATGGTCTCTATATATAATGAGGAAACAATGAGGAAACTAATTTCCAAATCAAACGGGATTCTTGCAGGACCCGGTATGGGAAAATCATACGAAGCCGTAAAGGCATTGGAATTGATAATAAAATCCGGCAAATATTCTGTTCTGGATGCAGATGCAATACGCCTGACTGGTGAAGGTTTAATATCAGTTATGGAGGGAGCTGTATACACGCCACACAGTGAGGAGTTTAAATCTCTTACAGGCACTGAAGCCACAATGGAAAACGCAGTGAATTTTGCAAAAGAGAACAAATGCATTATCCTTCTTAAGGGCATGGAAGATATAATAACAGATGGAAGAAGAACGATCGTATCCAGGGGAGGTACCCCGAGGATGGCCACCGGAGGAACAGGGGATGTACTTGCAGGCCTTACAGCTGGTCTGATTGCAAGGGGAATGAAACCATTCAGAGCTGCTGTTCTCGCATCATTCATAAATAAGAAGACCGCTGAATCAATTGAGAAATTTTCCGGTTCATGGTGGAATAGCTCTGATTTAGTGGAAAACTTAGGTCCAACCATGAAGGAATTTTTTGATAAAGTAAACAGAAAGGGATGAACGTAAAATGGCCAATGAAGAAACCTTTCGAATTCCATCAGACGTTCTTGAAAATGCGGCAAAACATTATGAAAGTTTTCCTGCGATACTTTACGGTGGGAATGTCTGGAGTTACAGCGATATAAGAAGGATGGTTCGCTCTCTGGCAGGGGCAGTAATGGACAGATTTTCAGTGAAAAAGGGTGATATTATTGGTGTTTGCCTCCCCCAGTCAATACAGGGTTTTCTATCATATCACGCACTCTGGAATAATGGTCTTGTAGCACTTCCAATCGATTCTAAGATGCCGATCAGTGCCATAGATACTATTATCTCAAGTGGAAAGGTATCGGGAATAATCACTTATGAGGGTCTCTACAGTAAAATTA
>JAKADQ010000097.1:0-1449 GCA_021820405.1 Thermoplasmata archaeon
TCATATCAGGTTATTTCACAAAGAATAATGGACTTAGCTTTTCTTAATTCCAACATAACAATAGAACTTACGGATTTAAGATCAGGAAAACACGAAAAATTCCATTTTGATGGTGGACTGACAGAGTATGTCCAATTTCTTGATCAGGGGAAGGAAGTTGTAAACAGGGAACCTATTTACTGCCATGAGGAATATAAAGAGTATATCGTTGAATTTGCATTACAATACATAGATGGAGTAACCGGAACCGAGGAAAGCTTTGTGAACAACATAAAGACACCAGAGGGTGGTACCCATATGACAGGATTCCATACGGGAATTTCCAGAGCCGTGATAGAATACGCCAAGTCAAAAAATCTGATAAAAGGTGTAAGTGCACTGACTGGAGATGATACTAGGGAAGGCCTTACTGCTGTATTACACGTTAAAATGTTCAACCCACAGTTTGAGGGGCAAACAAAGGAAAAACTTGGCAATTCCGTTGTCAAGAGTATTGTATCATCAATTGTTGAGAAATATCTCAAGGATTATTTTGAATCATATCCCCCCATTGCGGATACGATAATAAAAAGGGTTCTGGCGGCTGCGGCGGCAAGGGAAGCATCCAGAAAGGCAAAGGAGCTTGTAAGGAGAAAAACTGCTTTGGAAGGCAGCACATTGCCAGGAAAATTGGCGGATTGTTCATCCAATGATTCAGAACGTACCGAAGTCTATATAGTGGAAGGAGATTCTGCTGGTGGTTCTGCAAAGCAGGCAAGAAACAGGGAATATCAGGCAATACTCCCACTCAGGGGAAAAATATTGAATGTTGAAAAGTCAAATGATAATAAAGCACTTGAAAATGAAGAAATTAAAAATCTCATCACGGCAATAGGAACTAATGTCAAGGATAAATTTGACATAAAAAACCTCCGTTATGGAAAGATTATCATAATGACCGATGCTGATGTGGACGGGGCACACATAAGAACCCTTCTTCTGACATTCTTTTACAGATTCATGAACGAGCTCATACAGGGAGGCCATGTTTACTTTGCACAGCCTCCTCTTTTCCGGGTGCAGAAGGGAAGCGAGATTGTATATGTTTTCAGTGAAGAAGAGAAAGATCGTGAAGTAGCCAGGATGGGAAAGAATGTTGTAATACAGCGTTTCAAGGGTCTCGGGGAAATGAACCCTGAACAGCTCTGGGAAACCACAATGAATCCTGAATCCAGAAAGCTTGTCCAGGTAACAATAGAGGATGCCTTATACGCAGACCAGCTTTTCAATATATTAATGGGAGAAAAAGTTGAACCAAGAAGGAAGTTCATAGAAGAAAATGCGAAATATGTTCAGAATCTTGACATATAGGTGAAATAAATGTTATTAAGGCCAATTGAAGAAGAAATTAAAACATCGTATCTCGATTATGCAATGAGTGTAATAGTTAGCAGAGCAATTCCCGATTTT
>JAKADQ010000097.1:1459-4084 GCA_021820405.1 Thermoplasmata archaeon
TAGGGATGGTCTAAAGCCAGTGCAAAGGAGAATAATATATTCCATGTACGAACTTGGGGTTACCCATGAGAAGCCGTATAAAAAATCCGCCCGTATAATAGGAGAAACCATGGGTAAATACCATCCCCATGGCGACTCTTCTATATACGAAGCCCTAGCCAGGATGGCACAGGATTTCTCGTTACGTTACCCGCTTATAGATGGACAGGGAAATTTCGGATCTATTGATGGTGACGCCCCGGCAGCCATGAGGTATACAGAAGCCAGGTTAGGTAGAATGGCTGAGGAAATGGTAAAAGACATAGAAAAAGAAACCGTTGCATTCAGCCCAAACTTCGATGGGTCACTGGATGAGCCTGTATATTTCCCCTCAAGAATACCGCAGCTGCTCATAAACGGCACATCAGGAATAGCTGTTGGGATGGCTACAAACATGGTTCCTCATAATTTCTCTGAAATTTCTGATGCCATAATGTATGCAATAGACCATCCTGCATGCAATGTTGAAGATTTGCTGAAATTTGTCAAGGGTCCGGATTTCCCCGGAGGTGGTGTACTTTACAGGAATTCCGATCTTCTTAACATATACAGGACCGGTCATGGCAAGGTATTCTGCCAGGGGGAGATAGATGACGAAGAAAAGAAAAGAATAATAATCAAAACTTTACCGTATGGCGTGAACAAAGCACTGTATATACAGAATGTCGCAGAACAGGTAAAAAATGGCATTATAAACAACATATCAGATATCAGGGATGAAAGTGACAGGAACGGAATAAGGATTGTCATTAAGGTAAAGAACGATGACAGCAAGGGACTTACCATAAACCAGTTATACGAGCACACTCCGCTTGAAACCACAATAGGAGTGAATAATCTGGTTCTTTTAAACAACGAACCAAAGGTCATGACACTCGATGAGATGATACTTGGTTTTATAAATTTCAGGTTAGAGATAATAAGAAAGCGTTCTGTATTTGAAGTAAATAAATTGATGGATCGTGAACATATACTTTCTGGACTGGCAATTGCATTGCAGAATATAGATCTTGTAATAAAAATCATCAGGTCATCTGACAATGGAGATATGGCAAAAACATCTCTTATGTCGCAATTGTCACTTTCCGAAAAGCAGGCACTAGCAATTCTGGATATGAGGTTACAGCGTCTGACGGGATTGGAAATCAAAAAAATAAATGATGAACTTATCAGCATAAAGGAGAATATTTCAAGACTGAATGAGATAATCAACAACGAATCTGCAAGAAGGAATGTTTTGAGGCAGGAAACACTGGAAATCAAAAAACAATTTGGCGATGATAGGCGTACAAAGGTACTGAACAGGGATATCAATGAACGTAATGATGAAGACCTTATACCAAATGAAGAGTGTATTATGATACTTAGCGAAAATGGTCTTTTAAAGAGAGTTTCCTCAGAGGAATATAATGTGCAGAAACGTGGTGGCAAAGGCACAATTACTGCCACGAGAAAGGAGGATGCTGTAAGGAGCATTCTTTCCTGCATGTCCCATGATATGATATATTTCTTCACAAATACTGGAAGAGTATTGAAAACAAAGGCTTATACCATAGAAAAAAAATCTAGGACATCACTTGGAAGCGTTGGTGGTACATTCCTTAGAATGAATGAAAATGAGAAAATTAAGCAGATCATGAAATCGCCAGAAAGCCCAGAAAATTTCCTGATAATAACCACTAAAAAAGGATTCGTAAAGAGAACGCCTGTAAAAGAAATACTTGATATGAGGGAATCTGGTTTGAAGATTATAAAGCTCGATGAACAGGATGAGGTTGTATCTGTTATGGATCTTGAGAAACCCTCAAAGATATTTGTTGCAGCAAGCAATAATAAGGCCGCTGTATTCCTGAGCAATGAGGTTTCCGTGACCGGAAGGGGCTCCAGGGGAGTAAAGTCTATGAGGCTCAACGGTGCAGAAGTAATCAACTCATTCCTTGTTGATGACACTGATACTGTAATGAGCATAACTGAAAATGGAATTGGGAAAAGGACAATAATAACTGATTTCTCTATACACCATAGGGGCTCATCAGGAAACCTGATCTTTAAGGAAAATGAAAGGACAGGATCATTGGTGACAGCATTGCCCGTAGGAGATTCCCAGGAAGTTCTTATAGTGACGAGAAACAACAAGACAATCAGGTTGAATTCCGATGAAATAAAAATACAATCCCGTGTCACATCTGGCGTAAAGCTTATAAATGTAGGCGATGACGATCTGGTTGTCGCGGCATCTGTTCTTTAAAATTTTATATTAATTATTATAATATTGGATCATCCGACTTTTGTGTGGATAAAATTCACTGGTTCCCATAATCAATCCCTATTTTTCTGGATATTCAAGGCAATGACTCTATATCCTGATAATCCTATAACACGATTCAACGTGATTCCAGTAATATTTAGATTTTTTAGATTTCATCTCCCTAGAACAACCCATACAAAGGTAGGAAGGGTAAAAATTATTTAATAATCCCTTTTATGATAATTCCCTGTATTACGTCTCGACCTGGATTCGTTTCCCCTTCTGGGTGGTGCTCTTCTCTCCCTTCCCTGGGAGGGTCTTCTGGGCCTGCTATGGTA
>JAKADQ010000098.1 GCA_021820405.1 Thermoplasmata archaeon
GATCATCCCTGCAGGGAGAGGATACCTCGCTCTCCCTTTTTGATTTCAAATCCGGGGCTGCGGGTTTTCTGTTCTATTCATGGTCATACGCGTTTCCCCCAAGGGTGCCCGCGATTGAAGTCGTGGGCACATCCGGAAACATATATGATGACGTTGATACCAGAAGATCTTCATCCCAGGACGATCCTTACGGTACATCATCCTTTGGCGATCCCGTCCTTAACGGAAAGAAGGTTGAATTGAAGAGGTATGACGTTTTCAAAAAAATGTTCTCATCATATATCAGGTATATGGATGGAGAAATAGATGAGCCATTCAGCCCGGAGGATGCGTTGAAAGATCTGAAAGCGGTCACTCAAATTTACAGATCTTACGGACACTGATTTGCATAATGAAATCTGAAATTCATGAATTTGGTAAGATGATTGACGGGATTCTCTCAGGTCTAGATGGCATTACCGCTGAAGACGTTGATATTGAAGGAAAATCCATACGATACTATCGTGGATCCTTCTGGACACAGAAACAAAGGCAGGGAAATTCTCTGCATGAAATATCATACAGAGCATGCTTCAAGCCGCAACTTCCGGACTTTTTCATAAGGAAGTTAACGGATAAAAATAGCACAGTATTCGATCCATTCAATGGTCGGGGGACAACTGTCGTACAGAGTGCTATATTAGGTAGAAAATCGGTAGGAATTGATGTGAACCCAATTTCAGAAGTATTAACACTCCCGAGGATAGATATACCGAAGATTGATGAAATATTTGAAAGGCTTGATTCCATAAGTGTGGATAAGCAGGAAACTGCAGATATAGACCTTGGAATGTTCTTCCACGAGAAAACAATAAGTGAGATATTAAGCCTGAAGAATTACCTGGTGGAAAGATATGAATCCAGGAAAGAAGATAACATTGACAAGTGGATCAGGATGGTTTCCACAAGCAGGCTGACAGGACATTCATCCGGCTTTTTTTCTGTCTATTCACTACCGCCGAATCAGGCTGCGAGCAAGGAAGATCAGTTAAGAATTAATGAAAAACTTAAACAAAAACCTGAGTACAGGGACACAAAGAAGATAATTAAAAAGAAGACAAATTCCCTCCTCAGAGATGTAAACCAACCTGGAATAAGAGCAAGAATAAATTCAACAGGTCTTCATTCCAAGGTTACAACCTTTGATTGCACGAAAGCATCGCTTTTAGTTAATCCGGAAACCATTGATCTTACCGTAACTTCTCCACCATTTTTGGATGTGGTACAGTATGCAAAGGATAACTGGCTGCGATGCTGGTTCAACGGTATTGATGTCGATAAGGTTGAAAAAAACATATTTACAACTTCAAACGTCGAATCGTGGCTCAAATTTATCGAGACGGTATTCAAAGAGTTATACATAATCACAAAAAAAGGCGGCCACGTTGCATTTGAAGTTGGGGAAGTCAGAAAAGGCAGGATCAACCTGGATGAGTATATTCTGAAAAAGGGCATAGTTACCGGATTCGAAGTGGTGTGTGTTTTCATTAATGATCATATTTTCACCAAAACTTCCAATATCTGGGGGGTCAAGAATAGCAAATTGGGGACAAATTCAAATAGAATTATTCTGATGAGAAAGGCTTGAAAGTTCAGGTGTAGAATTGTTCAATAATTTTATGAAGAAGATAGTTTTGGTACCACACGTTTTTAGGAACGTATGATCGGGAATATAGGTCGCAAGAAATATGACTTGAATGGGCATGTGGATAACCAAGGAAATTCTTATTTTAAGGAAATTTTTTAAAGACTTATTCTGGACTGCACCCCTTATGGTTTAATCTTAATTTGGTCCAATAACATTAGATTTGGATTTTTCCCAAATAACCAGGTATTCGGTGATCTTTCTTCTTATCGAAAAATCCTTTACTCCTGATACCTCTTTAAGAAACTCATTCTTAAGATCTTTTAGAGCTTTGGGAGAAAGTGATCTGACCGACCTGACGAACCTTGAAGATGAAAGCATTTTGATAGCTATTTCATCTCTATTATGCACAGAGACAAATGTTCCTAATTTCAATATTCTGTATGGCGGAAATTCTTCAATTATAGAAGATTCAAATCCATGGAGGTTGTTGCTTGACCTTCTTTTATCCAGACTGATTCCGTATTTTGCAGAAGTATTTTGTAATATTAGGCCAATTTTCTCTCTGAGTTCTGAATTATCTTGATCCCTGTAGCCTATCCTTATCAGGGACATGACCGCCTTTCTTGATACGCGCATTGCCTCATTCATGACAGATACCCGCTCCGTTAGAAGATGAAAAACGTGAATTATCAGAGTTACATCAAAACTGTCGTCCTCAAACGGAAGAGATTCCGCTTTGGCAATCAAGGCCCTTCTAAGTCCCTTCATCCTTGCTTTTTCCAGCATTTTCTCTGAAATGTCAACTCCAGTTACATTGAAACCTAAATTCTGAAGTGGAATTGATACCCTGCCAGTCCCGGTGCCGATTTCAAGTATGTCTTTTGAATCGGAAAGGTTCTGCACCAGAAAACCAAGCACCTCTTTTCTGAGCGGTTCTCTCGTCTCGTCGTATTGATTCGCAATAAAATCAAATAATGGTTTATCCTCCGTTGACTCCTTTTCCATTCATGACCATTGATTGTTCAGTATTAAGCATTGATTTTCATTTGGGATCTTTATTGAAATGTCATTGATATACCGTACTCACGTCATGGACTGTTCACGTAGAGAAAGGATTGAGGCAAAGCCTGAAAAAGGAGTTTGCATCAAAATAATATCGTAATAGGCTGAACAGTTTTTGAGTTAAAAGGTAAATGAGTGACTCGAGGTCCAATGGTGTCAGAGACCTCCATCTTTCTGACTAGGGATGGATCATTCCATCGTTTTTTGCCATATTCAATGCATGTTCAATTTCAGAATTAATAGTGGCGCCATAGAGGATGAAATATTTTTGAGATAAATGTTATCTCCAAAGATAGAATTTTCCAGTTAATCACAATGTCAAAATAGCTAAACAACCTCAGACTTAAAGGTCCTGAATTGTGTTTACTTGTGAAGGACCTGGGCCAATTATTGTTCTAATTGAATAATTCGTTTCCAGTTTATTGAAAAATATTTATTCATAATTCTTTACTTCAAGTAAAGAAAATATAGGAACAATTACTTGCATTTCGTATGGTTAGGAAGACTAAGATTAGTTCAAAGGGCCAGATCACACTTCCTAAAGATTTGAGAGATAACTATCATCTGAGCTGCGGGGAAACCGTCATTGTGTCAGATTCTGGAGAAGGCATTATTATCAGACGTGGGAATGGTACTTTGAGAGGTACATTGAAAGGCAAAGTTGACATTAAAGGATTCGAGAAAGATATTAGGAGCCTGAGAGAAGAGTGGAAGTTGTGAAAAACTTCATAACGGATACGGTTGGTCTGGCTAGACATCTCGAGGATAATTTGCCAGGCCCTGCATCTGATGTATTTTCTCTAGCTGAAAGAGGAGAGGCTTCTAAGCTGATTAGTGATTTGTTGGGAACTACGAACCCTATGGATATAGCCGGTGACGTTAATACTCTATTCAAGAAAGAAGAAGGAGAACTTGGATACTTTAGATTGGTTTTTACGCTTAATCAATGGTCGGGGGTAGTTCCAGAATTTGCGGTTTGGGGAAGAATAAATCCGAGAAATAGATTATTTGAGTGTTTTAGAAACGTCCAACCTCTCACGCGTGGTGACATTGTCAACGCTTATATTGACACTTGGTACTGCATGGAAAGTGCAATAGGAATCAACAAAAAGGTATATATGCCAAACCCATCAGGAGGATGGAGGCAATTTGTTGTTTAGGGTGTATTTATGGGAATCACCGTAATTTTTCTAATTGTCCTAACTATATTTATTTATGCACTATATTTAGAAGAAGTTATTGCCTTTAATTCACCTAAGACCGAAATATTGAAGTCTATTTTACTACCTACAATCGTAATTTCAATTGCAATACCATTTTTCC
>JAKADQ010000099.1 GCA_021820405.1 Thermoplasmata archaeon
TAATTGGCGCTGGTATATTTGTACTAGCTGGAACGACCATAAGAGATGCAGGGCCAGGTGCGATCATAGCCTTCATAGTTACCGCTATACTTGCATTAACAATAGCTCTGAACAGTGCGGAACTATCATCTAAAATTGTTTCCCATGGAGGGCTTTACTCGTTCACAAAAGTCTCTCTTGGAGATTCTGCAGGGTTCGTCGTGGGTTGGCTCCGAGCGATTTCATATGCAATCGCAGCCTCTGCTGTCAGCATAGGCTTTGGTTCCTATCTCCTATCATTCTTCAAAATACCGAACTATGGAATAATTATTCTGGCTGCTATTCTTATTTTGATAGCAACAGCACTTGATTATGGGGGAATCAACGGTGTTGCAAAGGTTGAACACGTCCTTGTATTTATAACCATAATTGGTCTGGTTTCTTTCATTATAGTGGCAATTTTCTATGGCCACTGGACATTTTCAAGATTCACTCCCATCGCTCCAGACGGTCCTGAAAGCATAATAGAGGCAGCATCACTTGCATTTTTCGCCTATTCCGGTTTCAATACCATTGCAACTCTTGGTCCAGAAGTTGAAAATAGCAGGAAGAGTGTTCCTTTCGCCATTCTGGCCGCTCTTATAATAAGTACAACGCTATATATCGTTATTATTTTTGGAATGCTGGCCCTTATGCCATATTCAAAGTATGGAGTCACTGCAGATCCATTGTTCAATGCCCTTGTGTTTGCACACGCTCCCATTATCGTGGAATACATCGTGGACGTGGTCGCCATAATAGCCACATTTACTGTTACCGTTTCCATGATAGTAGCAGGCTCAAGGACATTGCTTCAAATGAGTGAGGATAAACTGCTGCCCGAATGGATTCAGGGAAGGGAGAAGGATTCCCCAAAAAGGGCCACGCTTTTAATAGGGTTTCTTGCAGTTGGTTCCCTTTTCATAGGAAATGTACAGAGCATTGCGCTTGCATCCAATTTTGGAGTAATTTTCTCCTATTCTCTCACAGGCCTTGCAGTGGTGATACTCAGAAGACGGAAGATGAAGGGTGAATTCTCATCTCCGCTCTATCCATGGACTCAAATTGCATCAATACTGCTCTCTGCCCTTATCATGTTTGCTCTTGGAGAAAAGGCCTTTTACATTGGAACCATTACAATCATCATAGGCTTTTTCCTTTACTATATAGAAAAGGAAAATAAAAGGAATATTAAGGGAAACGCTCCTAATCCAGATGTGAAAGGGAACTAGAAATATCTTCAATCAAATCTTCCACATCTTCAATACCCACCGAAAGCCTCACCATATCGTCAGTAACACCCATTATTTTTCTATCCTGAGAATTTACTGAACTATGGGATGTATCCACAGGCAATGTCACCAGCGATTCAACTCCACCAAGGCTTGGTGCCGGGGATATGTGCTTGAGTGAAAAGATCAATTTTCGTGCGCCGTCGAGTCCACCCTTTACTCTGAAAGAAAGCATTCCTCCGTATCCTCCCAAATTCCTTTTTGCGATATGGTGATATGGGCTATCCTCCAAGCCTGGATAAAAAACTTCCAGAACTTTTGAATGCTCATGGAGAAATTCAGCGATATCCCTTGCGTTTTTGTTATGCCTCTCCATCCTGAGTCCAAGAGTTTTCATCCCTCTTTGAACCAGGTAGGCCTGGAATGAATCGATAGTTCCTCCAAGGTTTTTTCTCATATCAAACTGAGAAGCCATGTCTTTATTGCTCCCAATAAAACCAGACATCGTGTCAGAGTGCCCATTCAGGTATTTTGTTCCGCTGTGCACAACATAATCTGCACCTATCTCAAGAGGATTTTGATTAAACGGGGAAGCAAAGGTGGCATCCACAATAAGAGTTATCCCCTGCTCCTTGCATATTTTGCCAATATTTATCAGATCAGCTACCTTTATGGAAGGATTCGTGATGCTTTCAAGATATACAGCTCCATAATCCTTCGTAATTATATCCAAGGCATTCAGTGTATCGGTGGATACCAGATCAACTTCATTTCCAGTCATTCTGGCGAATTTATTTTTGAAAAAGCTCAATGTTTGCCCGTAGAGATCTATTACAGAGAGAACCTTTTTCCCCTTAAGATCCAGGGATAGCATAAGGCTAGTGATTGCAGCCATTCCGCTGCTGAATGCCAGAGAATTGTTTGCTCCCTCAACAGATGCATATTTCTCTTCCAGAGCAGTTACCGTGGGATTTCCCCACCTGGAATATATGTATGAGTCTTTTGTGTTTTTATCCTCTTTCCTGGACGGGTTCTTATTTGGGTAAATGAATGTGGCATTTTCAAAAATAGGCGTGACAACGTTCCCATAATTTTCGTCCTTTATCTCACCTGAACCAACAGCCCTTGTATTGAAGCCCTTATTAGACATATTCATATAACTCAAAGGTGTTTAAATCATTTTTGAAATCTTCTGTACGATACTATGATTCAAATCAAAGCAACTGGAAATTGGCGAAGGGATCCAGGTAAGAATCATCATGGATTCTGGCTCCTTTCGCCAAATATAATATATGGCAAGGCCATGATGATCGGCAGGAACAGGATGGAGGGCAAATTTATAGTTCTTGAAGGTATAGATAAATCTGGCAAGACCACACTTTCCCAATCGATTTTCTCAAAACTGGTTGCAATGAATATGGATGTTGTGCTAACCCATGAGCCGACGGAACACATTGACGAAGGACTCGGAATACTTAACAATCTGGACAAGGATGAATATCTGATCCTGACAGCCATGTTCCTCCGGGATAGGCTATGGCATAATAGGATCATAGAGGACAATTTGAAAAGAAAGAGAATTGTAATATGCGACAGATACACTCTTTCCACTATGGCATATCAGGGGGTATTTCTCAAGGAGCTTTTTCACGACACAGAATCTTTCTACAGTTGGATGACCAGCACGCTCTCCCTATCTCACATCCAACCAGATCTTACTATATTTATAGACTTCAATTCGGACATGTTCAGGGAACGGTTTAACTCCTCCGGGAAACTCAAAATATTTGAGAAGGCGGATTATTTAAAAAGTGTATATGAGATATATAAAGAATCCGTAAGAAGAGGGCTTTTTTCCAAAGAATTTTTGATTATACCAGGGAACTCTTCAATGGAAAAAACCTTAGAATTATCATTTAAAAAAATTATGGAACTATGATGTGGTGACTATCACCTGATCTCCATCGAAGAGAATCGAGTGTTCAGCCTGCGATATCATTGCACCTTTGTGCTCTTTCAGGACTGAGAAATGAGATATCTGCTTCATGAAGATATTCCTTCTCAGATAGTCCTTGTAATCAGGCATAACCTTGGCGAGCCATCTCTCCGCAAAAGGCAGTGTGCTGAAGTTCTCGATTACAGGATCGCCTTTCTTTGGTTTCGTACCGCTGAATATGTATATATTACCACCAGGTCCATTGTGTATCATTCCTATCCCGGTAGAGGCAAAGGGTTCAATGGCGATTAACTGGCCCGGTTCTATTCTCCTCCCATTCCCATCATCATAATTCGGAATGAATATGGTTGAATGCAGATCGTATCTCTTTATGCCATGTCCTCCAAGATTTTTCACTGGCTTAAAGCCAAAGGATTCTATCTTTGAGCCTATGGCAGCTCCGATCTTTCCTATTTCTATATTTGGACGGAGTACCTTCAGGGCAGCGTTCAGGGCCTCTCTTGAGCAATCAATAAGATCACTGTAATTTCCTTTTCCGCCAACCTCCATGGAGGCCGCATTATCTGAAATGTACCCATCAACCTGAGCTCCAATATCAACCTTCACCAGATCTCCGGTTTTGAATGTTTTCTTGTCGTTTGGGGCAGGTGTATAATGAGCAGCTTCATTGTTTATTGAAAGATTCAGTGGGAAAGATGGTTTTGCCCCATTCTCCATTATAAAACTCTCGGTTTTTTCGGCCACATCAAGGAACAGCGCCCCTGGTTC
>JAKADQ010000100.1 GCA_021820405.1 Thermoplasmata archaeon
AATAGTATTTGTTAAAGGAACAAAAACCACCATTACAAATATTGCTGCCATCAACACACCTATTATTACCTTCCTTTTATTCATAATGATATAAATGCATGAATATATATATATTTCGATAACAATATTAATAAATAATTTAGCAATAAATAATATAGTTCCAGTGGTAATATGATAATAATTAATATAAAATTTTAAAGGACGGATGCCGCGACAACAAGATCGTCGTCACCCACGTTTATAAGCTTTACACCAGACGTGACACGGGACTGTATTTTTATTTCATCGGAATTCAACCTGATTGTCTTGTTGTTTCTCGTCACTATAAGAACTTCCTGTGAATCTCCAACAGGCAATGCTGTCACCAGTGATCCTGTTCTTTCATTTTCTTTAAAGATCAGGTTGCCTGATGAACCCCTATGATGTATTGAGAAATCTGTTATTATTGTCCTTTTTCCAATTCCGTTCTCGGTTATGCTCATAACAGTATCATTGTCATCAACAAGGAATGAGTTTATTACCTCTGCACCGTTGAGCCTCATAGACTTTACTCCCCTTGACGCCCTACCAGTAACAGAAACCTCATCGCTCAGGAATACCGCAGCCTTATTATTGCTAGCCGCAACAAATATCTTTGAGGGTTTTTCAAGATCCATAACAGATACAACCTCATCCTGTTCATCGAGCTTTATAATCTTCAAACCAGATTCCCTCATATCAAGTATTTCTTTTACAGGTGTTCTCTTAATGAAACCTTTCTTAGTTATTATTATAAGAAAACTCTGTGAGCTTTCTGGAGATTTCATGATCTGCTTGATTTTCTCATTTTCATTCATTTTTAGGAATGTAGCTCCAACACTTCCAAGAGATGTCCGGGATTTTTTCTCTATTGTATATGCTTTAGTCTTTAACACTCTTCCAGTATTTGTAAAGAAATATATCATATCATGGGACATACAGGAAAGTATGCTCCGGACTGTATCTTCCTTCCTGGTGGCAGTAATGATGCCCTTTCCACCTCTTTTCTGAACGTTGTATTCTTCTGAGGATACCCTTTTCAACAGTCCATTTTCACTCAGGATCATTATTGATTCCTCATTGGGAATGAGATCCTCATCATTGCGCTCATTGATATCTCTGTTGAGAATCTTTGTTCTCCTGTCATCTCCGAACTGCTTTTTAATTTCCAGAGTTTCCTGCTTTAAAACATCCCGTCTAGCCGATTCATTTCTTATTATCTCATTTAGCCTTGTTATATTTTCCTTGATATTGATTAATTCGTCCTTTATTTTTCTTATTTCAAGGCCTGTAAGGCGTTGCAATCTCATATCCAGTATAGCCATTGCCTGTTTCTCTGAAAGAGACAATTGGGACATTAGTGAATTTTTAGCTATTTCACCGGTATCGGATGACCTGATTATTTTGATCACAAGATCTATATTTTCAAGGGCAATTACCAATCCGGAAAGTATGTGTTCTCTATCCATCAGCTTGTTTACTTCAAATACAGAACGTTTCTTTATAATCTCAAGCCTAAAATTAATAAAGCCCAGAATCATCTCATCCAGTGCCATCACCTTTGGTTCATTATTCAGTAAAAGAAGGTTGTTGACACCAATTGTGGTTTCCAGTGGTGTGTGTTCATATAGTTGATTTATAGTTAGAGCTTTACTTTCATCATTTTTTACCTTTATTACAATTCTTATGCCGTGCCTGTCGCTTTCATCCCTTATATCGGATATGTTGTTTATTATCCCATTCTTGACCTGTTCTGCGACATTCTGTATGTACAGAGCCTTGTTAACTCCATATGGTAAGGTTTTAATTATTATTTTTTTCTTTTCCTCGTCATCTATTTCCCCCTGGCAGAATACCTTTCCACGGCCTGTTCTATATATATTGAGCAAATCCGTATTCCTGTAAAGGACTCCCCCTCCTGGAAAATCAGGGCCCTTGACAAATTTAAGCAAGTCTTCTACACTGCATTCTGGATGATCTATTCCATACATTATGGCATCCGAGATTTCAGACAAATTGTGTGGAACCATATTAGTAGCCATTCCTACGGCTATTCCAGATGTACCATTTATCAGGAGCTGTGGTATCCTTGAGGGGAAATACACGGGCTCATCAAGAGAGCCGTCAAAGTTGGGGCTGAATGCAACCGTTTCCTTTTCTATGTCCCTTACCATTTCCTCGGCCATTCTACCAAGCCTGGCTTCCGTATATCTCATAGCTGCTGGGGCATCTCCATCTATGGATCCGAAATTTCCCTGCCCGTCTATAAGCGGGTAACGTAACGAGAAATCCTGTGCCATTCTGGCTAGTGCTTCATATATAGAAGAGTCTCCATGGGGATGGTATTTACCCATGGTTTCTCCAATAATACGTGCAGATTTTTTATATGGCTTCTCATGGGTAACCCCAAGTTCGTACATGGAATATATAATTCTCCTTTGCACTGGCTTTAGACCATCCCTAAAATCAGGAATTGCTCTGCTAACTATTACACTCATCGCATAATCGAGATACGATGTTTTAATTTCTTCTTCAATTGGCCTTAATAACATTTATTCCACCTATATGTCAAGATTCTGAACATATTTTGCATTTTCCTCTATGAATTTCCTTCTTGGCTCCACTTTTTCCCCCATAAGTATATTGAAAAGCTGGTCGGCATATAATGCATCCTCAATACTTACCTGGACCAGTTTTCTGGTTTCCGGGTTCATTGTGGTTTCCCAGAGCTGTTCTGGATTCATTTCCCCAAGACCTTTGAAACGTTGTATTACCACATTCTTTCCCATTTTTGCCACTGCCTTGTCTTTTTCATCCTCGCTGAAAACATACACAATATCATTTCCTTTCTGTACCCTAAACAGTGGTGGCTGGGCAAAATACACATGCCCTCCCTGAATCAATTCGTTCATAAACCTGTAAAAGAACGTGAGAAGGAGCGTTCTTATGTGGGCACCGTCTACATCGGCATCAGTCATTATGATTATCTTTCCGTAACGGAGATTTTTAATATCAAATTTATCCTTTATATTGGTTCCTATTGCGGTAATGAGATTCTTGATTTCCTCATTTTCAAGTGCTTTATTATCATTTGACTTTTCAACATTCAATATTTTTCCCCTTAAGGGAAGGATGGCCTGATATTCCCTGTTTCTAGCCTGCTTTGCAGAACCACCGGCAGAATCTCCTTCCACTATATATACCTCAGTCCTTTCAGCGTCATTGGACGAACAATCCGCCAATTTTCCCGGTAACGTGCTGCCTTCCAAAGCAGTCTTTCTCCTTACAAGCTCCTTCGCCTTTCTGGATGCTTCCCTTGCCGCCGCAGCCGCCAGAACTCTTTTTATTATTGTATCAGCAATGGGAGGATACGATTCAAAATAATCCTTGAGATATTTCTCGACAATTGATGATACAATGCTTTTCACTGCAGAATTGCCAAGTTTTTCCTTTGTTTGCCCCTCAAACTGTGGATTGAACATTTTAACGTGTAATACAGCAGTAAGGCCTTCCCTGGTATCATCTCCAGTCAGTGCACTTACACCTTTTATCAGATTTTTTGACTTGGCATATTCGATCACGGCTCTGGAAATTCCCGTATGGAATCCGGTCATATGGGTACCGCCCTCTGGTGTCTTTATATTGTTAACAAAACTTTCCTCGGTTCCGCTTACTCCATCGATGTATTGTAATGCAAATTCGACGACGTATTCTTTATATTCCTCATGGCAGTAAATAGGTTCTCTGTTTACAACTTCCTTTCCCTGATCAAGAAATTGAACGTACTCTGTCAGTCCGCCATCAAAATGGAATTTTTCGTGTTTTCCCGATCTTAAATCCGTAAGTTCTATTGTTATGTTGGAATTAAGGAAAGCTAAGTCCATTATTCGTTGTGAAATAACCTGATATGAAAAATCAATTGTATCAAAAATGGTCGAATCGGGGT
>JAKADQ010000101.1 GCA_021820405.1 Thermoplasmata archaeon
TCCAGTCCCTCTCCTTTTCAGGATGTTCCAGCCTGTATTTTTTCCCGATGGTACTGTTGATCTCCTCAAGTCTGTATTGAATGTCGTCGCTCCTGATCAGACCCATATGAAATCTTCATGATCTCTTCTTTTATAAATATGTCTATAGACATGTTTATTATGATCTATCAACTTACCATATGTGAGCAGGAGGGTATTCGTCCTTGACAATAAACTGACAATAACAGATGATGAGATAGAGGGTATACTGGAAAGGACTGTGACAAAGCAGGGAACATCAGCCAAGGCTGATGTGCCAAGGAGATACCTTGGGAAGAGGGTTTATGTTATAATTACGAAGTCAGTAGGGGAAGCGGATCGGGAATAGTGTCCCACACTCCCTTTTGGGGATTTGGGTTAATATAAAGACCTACTCCAACCTATTCATAGGCAAATGCACATGATTTCATGGGAGAATGGAAATATATAAGCAAATTATAATCCCTGCATTATGTGCATAAAAATATTATATAGAGAATCAAACAATTATGGTGGAATACCAGCATATTCTAGAAATTTATTACGCGAACTAAGCCAACTCTTGCCTGATGTTGTGGGGGTAAAACTCCCCCAATTAGAATTACATATTGGAAACGTGAGAATTGGTGGAAATATAAGCCGTTCTGTTTTTTCAAATTTCGTAAAAAAGTCTAAAATAATGCACTCCACAGATTACCTAGCTTATACCAAAAATACAAATATTGTTACCATACATGACTTGTTTGCCTTAATAAATCCTCAGTCTAATATGTCATTTTTTGATAAGAAGTATAAATTAAAATTACTCAACAAAATTAATGGAGTCAGGTACATCATCGTCCAGGTTCCTCAGATTGCTGAACAAGTTAGGCGGTACGTTAAAGAGGTCCCAATTGCAGTTATACCGTCGAAGATATTTATAGGGGAAGCATCAATGAACCCCTATCCAAGTAATGGCAAAATTCACCTTTTAACTTTTGGTGATATAAAAGCCAACCAATTTAACCGTAAGAAGATTAAAGATATTTACGAATATGTTGCAAACAAAAAAGGGATTGAATTATATCATATTGGGAGCATAACAGAGAAATCACTAATTAATTATGCTGAAAATATTCATCAACTTGGAGTAGTATCGGAACCCATCAAATACAACTGGCTTAAGTATGCAGATAAATTCGTTTATAAAAGCCTGGGAGAAGGTCAAGGGCTTCCGGTAATGGAAGCCATGCGTTTTGGTGTGCAACCCATTATAAATGATCTCGACGAGTTTAGGTTTTTACTAGGCGATAGACCATATTATTTTCACAATGAGGATGAGTTCCTGGAAATGATATACAAGCAACCTAAAACCGGCCTATTCGAACAGATTACTAAATATGACAATTGGATAGATAAGTATAAAAAAGTTTACGACGAGGTAATGACATAAACGATAATTATTGTTAAATTATTTATACAGAATAATTTTCTTTATATTTGCTGAGTTGAACAGATATTTAAACAACTTGCAGTCCGTTGCGATATTTTCCTTACGCTTCCAGCCCCTTCTGAACGTGATCTGATATTTCAACTTCCCAATTGTGTACTTCCGCATGGTTATTCTTCATGAACTCAACAATTGCTTCACTTGCCTCCGTCTTGGTGACAATAACGCCATTGGCATACTTCACATATCTGTAGTTGCCAAGGAATCCCGGGAGAAAGGATACAAAGAGTATGTTGAGAACGATGATTAGGGCATTATATGGCCTGTACCAGAGGGAATATTCTCCATTGCAGAGAGGAAGTTCTGGGAGAACTGTCTGATCAGAACCCCAGAAGGACTGGAAGCAGAGGGATATCAGAGGTTGTGGGTATATGACTATATAAACCAGGAGGTAAATATGGGGGTGAAGCGGGTGGATTAAGAGCAAAAAGGCAGGATCAGGCGAGAAGATCAGAGGACAGATCTAGAATAAGGATATTTGCTCAAAAGGGTACGCTAATGGTTAAAAATATATAGTGTTCATTAATTTAAGACGGTGAAAATACTATTCCTTACTACCCCAAATGAAGAGGGACTTTCAGATATTTTGTATAATGGTCTAGTGAAAAGTGGTAATAAGGTTATAGATTTCCCGCGTAAACCATTTTATCATTGCCATTCCAGTAATGGTAAAATAAGGGTACGGGATGAGCAAAATAGTGAAGTAATTGAGGATTTTAATGGAACTCTCACCTTGCCAAATGGAATGAAGTCACATAGAAAATTTAGTACCATTGCAACAGACTCAGAAGACCATCCTGTAGATCCCCTCTCTGAAGACTATGAATTTGTTGTAGTAAGTTCCTTAAACGCCCAAAATAATGAATTGTTAGATCTGATAGGTTCTAGGAAAAAAGTTCCAATCTATTTTTTAGACGGCAGAGATGACCCGTTTTTACTTAAGATATTAGAGAGGTATAAATTATATTTTAAAAGGGAGCTTTACAGAAACAATTTTGCAGTAATTAAGAAATTTGGAGCACTAAAAAAATTGGGGTTTTCCTATTACGATAAATTGAGATCACAAGCTCCAGTTTCATTGTCCTATACAATTTTTAACATTTTCAGTCCTCAACTGGTTAAAAAAAAGATTTTGCCCCTAAATCTTTCAATAAACGACCACACTTTCAAAAAACATAGCGGTGAGAAAGAATTTGATTTCTGTTTCATAAGTTCTCCAAATACACCTTACAGGATAAAGATGTCTAAAATGTTGGAAAAACTGGCATCAAAACATAATTTAAAGGTTTTTTTGAACCTAACAGAATTCCAAAACAATAAAACCCCTCAGGTTCCCTGGAATGAATACGTTGACGTCACCCAAAATAGTAAGATGGCCATATCTTTACCTGGTGCAGGTTTCGATACATTCAGGTATTGGGAGATTCCGTATTATGGCACTTGCTTGGTGTCACCATACCTTCCCATTGAAATACCAAATAACTTTGAAGATATGAATTCTGCGATATTTTTTTCGAACTTTTCGCAACTCGAGAAGAAACTTCTTCGAACTTTGAAAAATGATTCCTGGAAAGAGATTGCAATTGAGGGACACAAAAAATTCAAGCAATATCACTCAAGTGAACAGAGGGCCAAAAGATTCCTCGAAAGCCTTTAAGTAAAGTTTGTTGAAAAATTGCAGCTCCTTTTAAAAACCCTAGAATTTCCGCCTTTCTGGGTTTATATCTATTTGAATTTGTGAAAGGATGATGTGAAAACTCTAATTACAGATTCATATACCTCAATAATGAAGAAATGTTTGGTTTCGGGTGGAAACGGATTCCTAGGATCTCACCTCATAGAAAAATGCCTAGAAAATGGATTGGAAGTCACGGTTGTGGATAATTTTTCAACGATGAAGTCAAGCAACTTGCCTGAAGATGTAAATATTATCAATAAAAATGTGGAAGATTTCTATACAGAGGGTAATTTTGATTATGTAGTTCACCTTGCAGCAAGACCATCGCCGGAAGACTACATTGCACATCCAGTTGACACTCTGATGTCAAATTCATTGGGAACGCTCAGTATGCTGGAAATTGCTAGGAAATCAAAGGGAGTATTCATGTACACTTCTTCATCTGAAACTTATGGAAACGCATCCATCATTCCCACACCCGAGACATACTGGGGAAATGTGAATTTTACTGGTATTAGAAGCTGTTATGATGAAGGCAAACGTTACTCCGAGGCATTGATTATGGCATACATGAGACAGTTTGGGCTTGATACCAGGATACAGAGGCCATTTAACGTGTACGGTCCAGGTATCAGACCAGACGGACAGTACGGAAGGGTCGTTCCAAGATTCATATTACAGGCTTTGAAAGATGAGGATATCACAGTACATGGAAAGGGTGATCAGACCAGGAGCTTTCTCTACGTGGATGATTGGGTGGAAGCAACGTGGAAATTC
>JAKADQ010000102.1 GCA_021820405.1 Thermoplasmata archaeon
ACCTGATTCTCATATTCATGATCAGGATTGTATCCCTTCTCCGCAAGCTTGAGGTTCTTTGTGTATGATATGATGGATGTCATATCATAAAAAAAGCAAACCGCCGGGATCCATGAGTTTCCTGAACATTTCGTACTGATTCGGGAAATGATTGCCCACACATCCAAGAATTCTTGACAGATCGTCGGGATACAGATCGGGCTTCAGTGATCTGGATATATACAGCTTCTGGAATCTTGATGCAACAAGCCTCAGGGGTATGGGATCAATGGCCTTGATCATTGCCATTGCAATGATCTGATCCCGGTAAGGATGCTTCTCCATGATCGTATACATGTCCTGTGCAAGATTCCACACAAGCTGTGAGTTTCCGTATTCATACACCATGAATGAGGAGAATATCCTCTTTGGCCTCTTCTCCCTGTAAGTTCCATTCTCATCAATGGAACCCAGGAGTACGGTCTTCTTCACAGGCTTCTTTTTCTTTTTGTCCCATATGCCCTTTGCAGCATACAGGTAATAGTTTCCCCCTATTACCTTCAAGTTTCTTTCCCTGTTCGCTTTTCATCTTAAGGTATGTATCCTTAACTGCATCTGGGGCACTATGGATCATGGACATATGTGTTAATCACATGTGTTACTACTATTTACATGCTTCCACTGAAAATGGCTGTAATAAAGGGTCGGAAGAATAAGGATGGATTGAAATAAAAAATGACAACATCCTATCTGATCCCATAAATCACGGGTTCAGCTGATTAAAAAATATGGGTTAATGTGAAAGAGTTCAGGTATTTAAATGAAATCTGAATTCAACCATCGGACATCCGCAGTGATTCCAGCTGTTCTAACTCTCTTATTAAGGTTTTCATTTACGTCTAGGAGCTCCAATCCTCTTCTGATCCCCCACGATAGCTCCTCACTTTCAATGGTTCTCAATTTTTCTTGGACAAAATCCCTTTTTCCCACGCCTGCAGTCGAGACTATAGTTTGAATGGTTCTGCTAACTCTTCCCGGGTTCAGTTTAAGGCTTAGCATTCCATTAATTATTTTTTCAATATTGTTGACAAGGAAAAGTGAAGCTTTTGGGTTTTGTGACATATGCATGTAGAGTTCGTTTATGTCCTGTTTTTTAATTTTTCCAGAATGCAACAACGCAAGTAGCCGTTCATAATTTTCGTCTCCACTTATTTGCCCCATTGCGAATAAGATTTTTGTCTTGTCCTCGTCGTTAAAGGCTTTATCAATCAAATTCATGAAGAAATCAAGATCGTTATTTATTTTCGCGTGGGCTATGAGATACGCTGATCTTAAATTTGGATCAATAGAGAAGTAATTTTCATTTGAATCAAGGAGTTCTATGCAAAATGCCTCATCGAGCTGGGCCATTATCACAGAAAGGTCGGATAGAATCACTCCATAATTAAAATCTCCTCTTTTGGTTTTGCGTATAAATTCCATCTTTCTTTTGACATACCGCATTGCTATATCTCGGAAATAGTCGTTTCTCGTGGTTAAAAACAGTTCAAAGAGTTGCTTTGACGTCTCCTCGATTACTAAACCATCGTTAACATTGTAAAAATGAAGGAGACGATCAAGATACTGATTGATGTCGATTGCGCTGGAAAGCAAGAAAGCAAAGGAATCGTTGATTATCCCCCATCTTTCTAAGGGAGTGAGTTTGTGAATGTTCTTTAGTATATCGGCGAACATAGAATCGTCGTAGAGAACTCTGTAAAAGCCATTGTGGTCATAGTTTAAGGAAACAGTATCACTGCTTAATGTAATTTTTTGCTCAGTCATAAGAATTTTCATGTTCGAGGAAAAGTTGTTTAAGAATATGGGTATTGGCCATAAATCATTATCTTTACTTGGCAGAAATGAGAATCTTCTTTGTTCTATTTCAACTCGACCCTGCCCTTTTTTGGCTATTAGGTAAGGATGCCCTGCCTTAGATATCCAGGCATCCATTATCTCCGAGATGTTCGACTTGGACACTTCTTCAATGGAGTTCCAGAGGTCAGTGCCCTCGGCATTTCCATATGAGTAATTTTTCAGGTAATTTCTTAGTGCATTTTTAAAATTGCCTTCTCCAACATAGGCCTCAATCATCCTAAGGACATTCGCTCCCTTACCATACCTTATTTCTGATGCTAATTGTGAAATGGATTTTGGATCGCTTACGTTCATGTTTATGGGGTGTGTAGTTAGTAGCGAATCCATTCTATAGGCTCCACTGGTTTGACCAAGAAGGAAATCTGCATAATAATCCTGGGTCCTGTCAGTTTCACTTAGTACCTTGAATGCCAGGAATGTGGCAAAACTCTCGTTGAGCCAGAGATCGTTCCACCACTTCATAGTGACGAGATCTCCAAACCAATGATGTACTAGTTCATGTGTAATTACCTCTGCTGATCGCTTATATGCCTTATTGGAAGTAGAGGAATCTATACTTAACAAAACTTCCCTAAAGGTAATTGCCCCCCAATTTTCCATAGCTCCGGCGCCGAACTCCGGCACTGAAATTAAATGAAGTTTTGGAAGCATATATTCAATATTAGTATATTTCTCTAAATATGCCAGAGATTTTTTGGCGGAATCGATGGGATAGCTCGACCTCACGAGGCGTCCTTTCATAGCTGCCATATATATTTTCTTATCCCCATATACATCAGATATTTCTTCGAAATGGCCTATACCCATATATAAGATATATGTCGGCATCCTGGGGGTTCTGTAAAATTCAACTTTCCTCTTGCCGTTGACAACAGCGTTTTTCTTCACCGGCATATTAGATATAGCGTCTAGTTCCTCTTCAATGATCAAAGCCAAATCAAAGGTGGATTTGAACGCTGGATCATCCACACAGGGAAAAGCGCGTCTGGCACCATTCGGCTCGAACTGGGTGGACAGAATATAATTTTCTTTGGTTCCGGCCACATAGAAACCGTGGAGGGACTCACTGACCGTTGTTGAAAAATCTATGTCTATTCGAATGTCCCCTTGCCATGTATTTACTATTTTCAATGTGTTTTTTTCAGTATTGTAATCCGCACTATTTCCATTAATTTTTACGGAACTTACGTTTATTTCATCAATGTCGAGCACAATTATTTTCCCGGGGTTTCCTATGGTTATCTGCTCTTTTCCCGTGTATTTCTTACGTCCAAAATCAACATCAAGTGTCAGCCTGTAGTTTTCAATATTCATAGGATCAGTAGCAGATTCTATTAAATAAATATGACGATATATCTTACCAGAATATTAATATAGTTGTATTCAAATATGCCACTGATTGTCATGGAAAATAAACCTGATATATAGGGTGTCCAAACATTCGTCAAACAACGAGATCCATTATTTCCCTCTTTGATCTTTGCCTTATCTGATTGACCAGGACAATGCAGTTGTATGCCACTATCCTTTCACCAACAGCAACATCATAGTTCATGTTGCGGACGTACCATATGTGTTCGGAATGCAGTATCTCCTCCAGAATGGAAAATGCCGCTCTATTTCCCATCTAAGCCTGTATCTGGCTTTCTCCCTTTCCCTTATGAGTATTCCCTGCTTCCTGCTGAATGTCAAGTTATCAGGAACGATTCCTCTTCTTCTGTTGGTATCTATCACCGGGATGGAATGTGTGTTGTCCATGATGTAATCATAGATGCCGGCTGAATCATAGGCGGCATCCATGAGGATGTATTCATGATCTCTGACGGCATCAATCATTGGAAAGGCCATTATGCTGTCATGAAGGGATGCTGTGGTCACCTTCCATTCCCCTAATGCAGGGGAATCAACATCCTGTGCAACATGTGTTTTCCTGCCATATTCAAAGCCTTTAGTTCCATAACCCCATGAACTCTCAGGATCTTTATATTTTCCTGATTTCCTTCGTCTCTGTGCTGTTGTATGCTTGCATGTCTTCAC
>JAKADQ010000017.1 GCA_021820405.1 Thermoplasmata archaeon
AAGAGGACAGGTAGGGATTTGAACCCTAGTAAATGGGATCTGCAGTCCCACGCATGACCGCTCTGCCACCTGTCCTTGAAAAAACCATATTACTAAACACATATCTATTTTTCGAAATGTGGCACCTATTGGGTTCCTCCTTTCAACCACATCCTCTTGGTTTTCTTACACACATTAAGTGAGAATATGTTATTAACTTTCAAGACATAAACATAGCCAATGCTTATTGTTACTGGTATGCCCGGGTCGGGAAAGGATGAATTTATAAAGGTCGCAAGAACACATGGATGGAAGGATTACCACATGGGAGACGTGGTGAGAAAATATGCTAGAATGAACGGGATTAATGAAAACGATGGAAGTATAGGGTCCTTTTCCAATAGGGAGAGGGAATTATATGGGATGGATATCTGGGCAAGAAGGTTAGTTGAGGAGATAAAAGAGAAAAACCACGTAATTGTCGACGGTCTTCGTAATATGGAAGAGTTCAACTATTTTCAGAAAGTTAGCCCAAATCTCGTTCTGGTTGCAATTCATACGGATAGGGATGAGCGTCTGAAGCGGATAGTAAAAAGGAGCAGGCCTGACGATATAAAAGAAATGGGCGAATTGGTTATGAGAGATGAAAGAGAACTCTCATGGGGCATCGGAAAGGCCATATCGCTGGCAGATTATATGATCGTTAACGATTCCACCCTTGAGGAGTTTAAGGCAAACGTTGAAAGCCTCATGGAACGAATTGAAAAGGAACATCCGGAGGTCTAATTTTTTCTTTCTACGAACTTTTTAAGTGCAGTAAAAAATATTTCACCAAAAGGCTTCATATTCTTTCTTCGTCCATCTGTAGACAGCTGATATCCATAATAAATTCTTTCAGGATGTGGCATTAAACCTATCACGTTAGCATATTCTCCAGAAATCCCCGCTATGTCGTGCACAGATCCATTTGGATTCCAGGGGTATTCGGCTGGGCCCCCCTCTGGACCTACATAAGTAAAAAGATTTCTTTTCTCGTCCAGTATTTTTTCCATAACCGTATTATCTAAGAATCTTATGTTCCCTTCCTTGTGGGCTACAGGAATTTCAAAGATTGCATTTCTGTCCAATATTCCATCAAATAATTCACTCTTACCTGTATATTTTATGAAGACAGTTCTGCATTCAAACTTCCCACTTTTATTGACATCAAGAGCAATATCCCTTTTTCCATAAGTTGACCCAATAATGCCAGTCTCTGTTAAGACCTGGAAGCCGTTACATGGACCAATAATTGGTGTACCTTCTTCAACCATTTTTTTTAAAAGTTTTGCCGATGAATTTTTCAATCTCGCGGCAAAAATAGCACCAGCTCTTACATAATCGCCTGCTGAGAAACCCCCTGGTATGAACAGCACATTAAAATCCTCAAGGCTTACTCGTGAATGTTCTATCTCCCAAATATGAATATAATGTGGTTCAAACCCTGCCTCATCAAATGAACGGAAAGCCTCTGAATCATTGTTTGTGCCCTCCATCCTGAGTATTCCTGCTTTCAGAGGTTTACTATCCACTCAATATCACTGGCCACCGCGCCTTTCTTTCGCCTTCATTCTAAGTCCTGTATAGCCGCATTTTCTGCATCTTGTGGCTTTAACCGAGTTTCTTGCGTCACATCTCATACAGATTTTTTTATTTAATCTCCTTTCTATTGATTCTGCAAATGGCATTTATCTAACCTTGGTACCCTATTAATTGAAAGATATAAATTCTTTCTAAGTAAGTGAAGAAATTTAATGAAAAAATAAACTTTGGTAAATATTGACTGTGTTATACCATTGTTCTTATCCAATGGGTTAGGATCGTTGTTTATTCACTTTTCCGTTTGACGCCCTAACTGAAAGCTTGCGATAGACATAAATCAGCACTATAATTGCAGCTGCTATTGCTAGGTAAGAATAGTCGTTAAAGGCCCCTAGAATTGCTTCCCACTTGCTCCCAAGTACAAAACCGAGATATATCAGAACTGAATCCCAGATCAAGGTTCCTCCAAAGGTAAGTATTATGAATTTTTTAAAATTCATTTCTGCCAAACCCGCCGGTATGGATATAAACGTTCTAAAAACAGGGACAAGCCTCGTGAAGAATACTGAAACTTCTCCATATTTGTTGAACCATTGTTCGGTTTTGTCCAGAGAGTTCTGGTCAAGTTTTACGTATTTCCCGAACTTTAATATTGCTGGTCTACCACCATAGTAACCGATTGCATATGCAGCAGTGGCTCCAACTGCGTTTCCGACGCTTCCTGCTAGAACCGCCAATATTACGGCCGGAATACCAAAGTAATTTGGCAACTGACCCGTAAGGGAAAGGTATCCCGCAAAAGCCATTACCACCTCAGAGGGAATTGGCAATAGCAATCCTTCAAGAAACATCAGAAAAAAGATTCCTGGGTAATTGGAGACCCTTATAACATATATGACCAAATTCACTATGTATTCGATTAAACCGGTTATTATTGAACTCATCAATCATCACTGCCTAAGGTCTGACCTGATCTTAAGCAGTTCAATCAGATCTTCTCTCGTCATCTTGAACTCTCTTGTCTTAACAGTGCTCTCAAGAAGCATCAGTTGCGACAGCTCATCAGGGTAACCATCAGCATAAATGATTTCACGTATTTGAGCATTTATGATCATCTTAGCACAAACAACGCAGGGATGAGTTGTAGTATATATAACCGAATCCTTAATACTTACTCCGTGAACTGCAGCTTGAATTATGGCGTTCTGCTCTGCATGGAGACCTCTGCATAGTTCGTGTCTTTCTCCCGATGGGATGTTCATATCGATTCTTATACAGCTTACAACATCGCAGTGTTGAGCACCACTCGGGGGTCCGTTGTAGCCAGTTGCAAGAACATTCTTATCTTTAACTATAACTGCCCCAACACTTCTTCTCACGCAATTGGATCTCAGGGAGGCCAGATGGGCCATCCCCATGAAATACTGATCCCATGTAGGTTGTTGACTCATCTCTTAATCCATGTCAAGGGTAGATTCGTGGATTTTGCCTTTCTTCTCCTGGCCTTCTATAGGTTTAAATCTTCCTCCGAGTTTTTCAAGTACTTTCGGAAGGGTTGTATATTCCATATCCTCCTCTGGAAGACGGTGAGGTTCGAAGGGCCCCATTCTTCTAATATAATCAGCTATATCGTTGGCCTTAGCCCGGGTGTTATCGTATGCAGGATCATCAAACATATCTACAGGTCCAACCAACTTCTTGTCCTTGTAGACAAATCCAAGTCCTACAACCTTTGGCGGACCATCAAACCTTACCATCTTTGAATGATTCATTCCAACTGGCATCAGTGGTCCATTGAAAGAACCTCTCATCCATCCCGATACAAGATATGGGTGGGTAAAAGCCTCCATAACCTCTCCAGAGGCAGGCAATCCGGATTGTATCCTTACAATCCCGGCAGGATCATCTTTTCCTACATATTCCCCTGCTATGAATGACAGTTTATCTGTGGTGATCACAGCAACATTTTCATTAGGCAGCTTTTCATGATTCTCTTTCGTAAACACTCTTTTGATTACATATCTGCCCTTCGTACCTATAAGGGAAATGATATCGTACATTTCCTCAGGTGCATCCAGGAATATTGATTTTGCTTTAACAATATCCCATATCTCAAACCTGAAGCCTGAATGCATGTTATTATCTATAACAAGCCCTGGTGTGTTGAAAGGATCGGCAAAAATCTTGAAAATAGGGTAATTGAATGCTCCCGGTTCAGTTTTGTCCATCATGAAAACTATAAAAGGTTCACTTTTTCTTGGAGTAATCTCCATTTCTGCTATTCCGGGACCCATTCCTTTTATGTTTCCTGAAAAAGAATCCTTCAGGAGATCCTGTCCAGCTCCATACAGTCCCAAATTTTTCGCTACTTCGGTTCCGGCCTTGAATGCATCCCAGGCAAGCTTGTGTACTTCTGATGAATTTACACCATTGCCATGAACCATTGTAATCTGAATATCATCACCAATATGGCTGACAAAGCTATCCCAAATTATACCATTCCCGTGCTCATTTATATGCTTCTTTACAGTGTTTTCTACATCTGGGTGCACCGTTGTATGCCCCGGTAAACTTCCTATATCCGCTTTTATATGACTCAGTGTGGTCTTCATCATTAGATCAATGCGGAAGATATATTAAAAGGGTTCGGAACGTAAAAGCATGAAGTGAAATTGAAACATCATCTATTTTTATGAAAAGTAATTTAATACTGATTCCCATGCCATTAAGGGAATGGATCAATAATGTCGTATATCGAAATTGCAATTCTGGTCATAATTTTATGGATAATTGGTATGGTTCTGGCTCGACCATATATAAAATCCAGCAAACACTTCCAAACGCTTGGAGGTGTTATACTACTTGTTAAAGTAACTAAAAATAGGCGCATTTTAGATAAACTTGCCAGCCTCTCCCAATCTAAATTATTTTCCAGGTTTTCAATCGTTCTTGTTTATTTTCTTTTGATATCCGGTCTGGCATTGTTGGTATACGGAACAGCACTCTCATTTACGGTCCATGCTGTTGTACCCCTTAATGAATACTTGGCACTTCCAGGAATAAACCCCGATATACCAATTACCTATGGCCTTGTAGCTTTTGCATTTTCCATGGTAATCCATGAAATGTTCCATGGCATTGTCGCAAGGAAACATGGTATCAAGGTGAATTCTGTTGGAGTTATGTTCTTTATCGTTCCGATCGGAGCCTTTGTAGAACCAGATGAGAAGGAAATCACAGAGGCTGACCCTGTTGTTAGAAGAAGAATCGTCGCAGCCGGAATAGCGGTGAATCTTGTTATAGCGATATTCGCTTTTTTAATAGCATCCTTAGTTCTGTCCCATGCGGCAGTTCAGACTATACCCGGTTCATATATAGATGAAATTGTAGGAAATTCCTCAATGAAGAATTTGAATATAAGCGGGCAAGAATTGATCTCATTTGGAAATGTTTCAGGAAATTCAGTCAACAATCTCACTACTTCAGCCTATCTTCAACCAGGAAAAGAATATAATATGACCGTATACAATGGCCATGGATATCACAATTATATGGCACCTGCGGGCGTTGAAATTGATTCTCTCATCAAGAACTTTCCCGCTCAAAAGGCTGGCATAAGCTCTGGCAGTTTCATAATTTCCATAGATAACAGCACGGCATACAATGAAGTAGTAATCAATAATGTCCTGAACGCCATAAAACCGGGGGCAAATGTAACTATTGTCACAGAAAGTTTCAATTTTTCCGGGGGGAATTTCATAGGAACTATGCATACATCTCACCTTAAAACGGTATCCGCATATAGCTTTTACGAGGAATATTACCCAACTCTGGCAAATTCAACTCAGAAGAATGAAAGTTTCATTGGCGTCACGACTACATATGCAGGTATGGGCCTTGTGCCAATTTATTACTTAAAGTCAATTGTTTTTGGAAGCACTGCATACACAGGAGGATTTACGGGAATAATACAGACCATTGCGCTTCCTTTAGAGGGTTTGAGTCCAATCCCTTCATCATTCACAGCATTATTCACGGTTCCACTCGGAGGTACTATTTTTTGGCCAATGGTTAACCTAGTTTACTGGTTTTATTGGGTAAACATACTCCTTGCCATAACAAATGCGCTTCCACTGGCCATTTTTGACGGAGCACAATTTTTCAGGGACACGTTGATTATTGCAGGAAGGCACAAAGGTCTCTCTTACTTCAAGAAGGAAGAGAACATAGCTAAAGTTCTGTCACTCGTCTCTTTCCTTGTCTTCTTCATGTTAATGCTTGAAATAATAGTTCCAAGAATAGTGTAGTTTTCCATCTCTGCTTTAATTTACTAACACATTCAATTTAACATATTCCCAAAGGCTGTGTATGTATTTTTGTGTTACATTTATCCATTTGTAAATGTGGAAAGAATCATTGTTCTTTGTTTCCAACCGTTCCATCAAAACATTTTTATACTTATTAGTAATAACAAGTTGTCAACAAGTGGTTGACAAGAGGTGTATGAAATGGTAATTAGAAAAAAGAGAGATGATGACTGGGACGATGATATATTTGACTCAATGTTTGACGACTTTGGGTTTGACTTTGAAAGAATAAATGAAAGATTCAGAAGGATGATGGAAAGGATGTTAAAGGAATCTGAAACAAATCAGGTAGGTCAGTATGGTCCATTCATATATGGTTTCACGTATAAAATTGGCCCTGACGGTAAACCCGATTTCCAGGAATTCGGAAACGTACCCACAAGACAGGCAATTGGATCACAATCTGACTCAGTGGCTAGGGAGCCGTTGACAGATATCAATTACGATGATCAACACGTCTATGTTACGTTTGAACTTCCCGGAGTATCTAAGGAAGACATAGATCTGAAGGTTTCAGAGGAAAATATTTCGATAAATGTTCAAAATCCTCAGAGGAAATACTATAAGAGCATTGAAATGAGAGAAGCCATCAAACCGGAAACTGCCAAAGCAAAATTCTCAAACGGGATATTGGACTTAACTATTGACCTGGCAAGAGGTAAGAAAGATAGTGGAAAGTCGGTAAAGATAGAGTAAGATGACAGACATAGATGATATCCTGGGGGTTCTGGAAAACAGTACCAGGAGAGCCATTCTCAGGAGGCTTCTCCTGGAATCTTCTTATGCTTTGGAGATCAGTAAGAGCTTAGGGGTTTCTCAGCAGGCGATTAACAAGCAGCTTGAGGTTCTACAAAAGGCAAATCTTATATTTCTGGCTGAACAAAATCAGAACAGTCTGGGTCCTCCACGAAAGATCTATATCCCAACCGGATTTTCCAGCGTGATAATAGATTATGCTCCATCTTTCATAGATATTAGAAAGTATGAACTAAGTAGTTCGCAGAAAAATAACGAAAAGGATACCGATTCCTTAAAAGAATTGATGGAAATTGAACGAAAAATGGAAAACTTGATGGAAACGAGACGTAAACTCATTGAAGAAAAGAATTCCATAGTTAGTACACTCAAACAAAGCGTAATACAGCAAACATCGGACAATATCGTGAGGGATATACTTCTGGAATACATAGAAACATTGAATCCTGAGAAAGTAGCACTTGATCATGGACTTGACCAAGAAACCGTAATCAATATAGTTGAACGTTTTTTTGATCTTTGATTGCCCATATTTTTAGTTTCTAATCAGACATATTTCTTTTTGTGGTCAATTTGCTAAAAATATTGGAGTCATAAAGGTTAGGGCGTTTTTTATTTTCTTATTAATCTTACAAAATGTCTTGTGAGTGATCTGTGGATTCTTTGCCTCAAAATCTTATCCACCACAAAATATTCCTTGAAGTAATCCAGATTTTGTTCATTGTCCGTAACAATGCAGGCTCTGGATCCAGGATTCAGAATTTCGCTCATTTTAAGAGCACCCAGCGAGTAAAGATCATTTCTTCCCTGAGTCATTTTCGAGCTTCTTCCATAGGGGAAATCAGTAACGATTCCATCGAATTTTTCCCTTGACTCATAATTGATGAAATCCTGTTTTCTGATATCAAAATCCTTGATTCCAAAAAACCTTAGATTAACTCTAGAGCCAACAACCATTTCATTTACAACATCGAATCCAGTTATTGAATATCCCTTCAAGGCCGCTTCAATTAATATCCCAGAACTTCCGCAAAATGGATCAAGAAGTTTTGCTCCCTCGGGAAAATATCCCATATTAATGAGAAAAGATGCATATTTCGGATCCATTGAAACTGGTGTAAAATAAGGTCTCATTGGAGCTCTTCGGCTATTTGGATCTTGTGGTTTCATATGAAGCTCGTGAACACCAACATACCAAAAATTTGCATGATAGAGGAATACCACAAAATCTGGTTTTTCGAATGAAATACGTCCCTTTCCTCTCAAATACTGGCCGGCGACTCTTTCATATTCGGTTCCATGGCATCCCTCAATGTCTATAATTCTGACGTAGAACTTTCCATCTGGGATAGTTATTCCATTAAGCTCTTCAAGATCCCTTAAACAACAGATGTATCTAGAATATCTCTTTAAAAAAGATAAATTTCTGATCCATTTTTCATCGGTTTCAATTAAGAATAATTCATCCTCAAGTTTTGTAAAAGAACCCTTTCCACTTAATTGTATGGTGGATTTTACATCCTCATCAGAGAAATCGGAGATGCCACCATACTGTTCTACTAAAAATTTCCGAACCAATCCTATCTTTTGCTCTCAGTTTTGCTTGGCTTCCATAACGTTTTCTTCATCAATTTTTTTAAGCTCTTTGTTCAACTCCGAGGATAATGTTTCGAATACCTTACTTAGCCTTTTAATAGATCTCTTTACGGCAGCCTGAGGCTTTCCGGATTTTACTCTCACATACACCCTTGGATTATCTATCACTGGGTGCTTGATAAAGTACCTTGATTCAGTAACCTGCTCGTCTTTCTGTATCTCCTCCACAAGCGGCCTTAGTAGAGTATTGTCGTAATTCATTATTTCAAATGTAATTGAATCTTTTTGCTTATCCACAATATTGATCTTGCTATCCATATCATATGGTAATTGAAAACCATTTATTAAAAATTAGCATTCCCCTCTGAAAAAAAGTATTTAAATAGTACACTAAGGTTGTTTAGCATTTTGTATTTTCAACGTATTCCCAAGAAAATTAATGGACCACCTTCCGTTTTTATCCATTGGCCGAGTTTACTCATTTTTCAAAGCAGAAAATTTATATGAACTTCCCAATTATTCTATAAATTATGGGTAGTTTGGGTACATCGAAATATGGTCTGCTGTTCTCCCCTGTATCATTCATTATTTGGCGTATTGCGTCTTCATAAGTACATACATTGTCTATGAGGTTTAACCCCTTTGCAGATTCAGCCAGGTATATATCGCTCTCCCTAATACTGGAAATTTGACTATCGTTTAACTTTCTATTGTCTATCACTGTCTGAAGAAAAATATTGTATATACCTTCAATGATTTCCCGCTGTTTTTTACTACTTTCCTCATCTGGGCTTTCGAAAGGATTATAGGCATTCTTGTGGCTTCCCAGTCTTTCCTGCCTGATTTTAACGCCTATTTTTCCCAAGAGTTCACTGACGTCTGGCATAATTGAATAAACTCCTATGGAACCTATAATCCCTGTTTTAATCGAAAAAATTTTCTTGGAAGGGCTAACGATCATATATGCGCCTGATGCCGCCATTCCTGTCACTACACTATATATCGGTTTATGCTTTGACACCTGAAGGACACGATTATATATCATCTCTGAAGAGGTTGCACTTCCTCCTCCTGAATTTACATCGAAGAGTATTGATTTAATTTTATTGTTTCTTTCGCAAAAATCTAACTTTGAAATCAAATATTCCTGCATTTTTTCATTTATGCTTCCATGAATCTTTAGCCCGTATATCATATTTAACGAATTGAAATCTTACCTATTTAATATTGGTAAGCAAATTGGATGAAGTATTTATCCGTATATTCTTAAAGAAATTCATTGTACGAATAAATAATCTCACATTTACATGATTTTTGTAAAAATTATAATACAAAGAAATAATTTCCGTAAGTATTTCCAGATAAAAAAAAGAGGTGTTTAATTGAAAATTGCTGATAGAATAGTTGTATTAGGTGATGATGAGTCAGCCGTGATGGTTGCAAATAAGATTGTTCAAAGAGCCAAAAAAGGGGATGTGGAGGTAATAATTATAGGGAAAAATAAACGAGTTGAATTTACCGATTCAAATCCATTCATCCCAGTTTCTCTCATAGATCATAGTTCCTCCATAAGGAGTATGGAATCCATACTGAGAATGAGTGTTCAATTCCTGAAAGATGAGCCAGTTACAATAAATCTTAAAGATAATACAATAAACACTAAGAATGGTAAATTGATAAGGTATGACTATCTTATATTGACTGATTATTTATTCCCTGATACAACTAAAATTATGGGTTATAATGAAGATGCAAGAAGCATAGAAACAATTCAGGGAGCACTTCAATTAAAAGAGGATCTGGTTAATTTCAAGAAGGGAGAGATTGTTATTTACCATGATGCAACTTCCAAATATAGTCCGGTAAATACTGTAAACCTTGCAGTAAACATATCTACATTTTTTGATTCAAAAGGCCTGAGTAAGGATGTAAAAATATCCTGCGTCTTTGGAGGAGAATCTCCATCAGGTATCGAGGGAATGGATACTGTTATAGAAAATACTCTAAAATCACTTGGAATTGAAATTGTAAAAAATTTCGAGCTTTCTGCTATTAACGTGAAGAATAAGGAACTTCAATCTAAGGATGGAAAAACGTTAAAATATGATATTCCAATAATTTTTTCGCCCTCTTCATATTACCCATATGTTGAGAAGTCTTCATTTCCAAAAGCTGACAGCGGAAATATTGAGGTAAATATTAAAGACCTAACCCTAAAGGGTTTTGACAACGTATATGTAATTGGCTTTGCAGGCAAAAATTTCACAAATTACTGGAAATTAAATCGTACTCAGGCAGACTTTATATCGGCGAGAATAGCAAACTCTGTTTCAGGATATCCGGAACCAGATATATATTCCTATACTTACGACATCGTTCTCGTAAAGGGAAAAGAATCTGCATCTGATCTGCTTGTTGACATGAACGGAAAAGTTGTGGAAGGAAGAGCAAGCAGAACAGACTATCTTGTTGGTCTATATTCGCAGGAATCCTTCTTTGGTACATATGCCATGGGCTTTATCTGAGGTGAAAAAATGGTAGAAAATAATGAAAATAATGAAAACGAACAAGTTGAAATGGCGATAAGAGAACTTATGGATGATGATAAAACCATACTTGCTCTCTTAAATTTGATAAAAGTATTAAAAAATTCAGGAGACCTGGAAAGCATCCAAAAACTAGCTGAACAATTTATACCAGGAAATCCCGTAACAATAGTGCAAACTGCAGACCAGCCTGAATTCCATAAGGGTGGAATAAATCTGATAAATCTAATAGTTGCTCTTATGGCATCATTGTCTAACAAAACTTCACAGGAAAGTTTATCAACCATACTGTACAACAGTGATGAACTCTGGGAATCAATGGTAGAGGGTGCAAAAAAACCAGAAAATTTCTCTTTGCTGAGATTAATGGGAGTTTTAAAGGATCCAGAAATTGCTTCCGGCCTTACCGCAGTGTTAAATGCCTTAAAGGTTCTTGGAAGCATGCTGAAAAGAGTCGATAGGGGAGAAGGGGAATGAAAGTCTCTTTTCATTATGAACCTGGAAATGGATTTGTAAGCGATGAAAAGGGCAGAGATACTTTGATAATGAAAGATCCTCTTCTGGAAAAAACCACTCGCTTGTCTCCAACTGAACTCCTGGTATATGCAATGGGAGGTTGTTCTTCCGCAGATGTTGTTTTGATTCTTTCAAGAATGAGAAAGGAAATAAAATCATACAAAGTGGAAGTCGAAGCTGAAAGGGAAGAGTTTGAGCCAAAGACTATAAAAGAAGCAAATATACATTATATTATTGATGGAGAAATTTCAGAGGAGAACGTAAAGCGAGCAATAAATCTATCACTAGAGAAATACTGCAGTGTTTCAATTTTGGCCAAAAGAGGCGGTGCACACCTGACGTATTCGCTGACTCTAAATGGTGAGAAACTGGTTCATAAAGCGGACGCCTGATCATTTAATTTCATATTTTTCATCCCGTGTCCTGTCATTAAAACCATTTTTGTTTGGCCATTTCTATCATTTCTGGCTGCTGAGAAAGCTATGGCAGAGCTGAATTCAATATCTATCCCATTAAATAGGAGATAATTCCTGGAATTAATAATCTCATCCTCTTTAATAATCCTGATTGAACCGTAATCTTCAATTATTCTTTTTAGAACCTCGGATCTTAGAGGAGTTACACCAGTAAGCGCATCTGCAATGGAAGAAGTCCTTTTATAGTTAGTCCCTTTTATTAAATTATACATGCCGCATGCATTTTTGGGTTGTACCGCTACCAGTTCAGGAATCTTTTCTATCTTTCCAGACTCTGCAAGATGTTTAAAACCTTCAAACACTCCAAGATATAGAGTCCCTGTGGAAAATGGTATATATATTAATTCTGGAATTTCATCATAATTCTGATAAATCTCGTAAGAAATAGTTCTAAAACCATCATAGAATTCAGGCCAATATTGATGCCCTAAATATATGTAACCTGAGTTTTTTGCTTGATATTCAACATCCTCCCTTGTGCCTTCTATTCTGTGGATTGCAGCTCCGTAATTCCTGATTTGGGACATTTTTACAGGATTTGCATTCTTAGAAACAAATACTTCAGCTCTGTATCCTAAAACATTACAAAAAAATGCAAAGGATGCCCCAGCATTTCCGGATGAATCTTCAGAAACTGGCGATCCCTTGTGGACTATGTTTTTTTCACGTATAAAGGAAAAAAGGGTGTTCATGCCCAGATCCTTATAGGACAAAGTAGGTGTATAAAATAGACCTTCCATATGTATGCCGTCTATGACCTGATCCTGTATGTGAGATTTTATATTCAAGAGCCTTTTTGATATATATGGGTAATTTTCGTCAATTTTATCACTAAAATCTTTATGTAATTCAATTAGAAAGGGCGATCCACAAGAACTGCAAACTATATTATTTGAATCCCTAGGAGATCCACACTTTGAACAGACGACATCATATAAAGGCATCTATGGGCAATGCTTTTAAAAATAAAAATTATAGGGATGAGTAATATGCCTCATCATAAGGTTCTGGTTTAAGTCCCTTTCTTGTCCTTATCTTAGCTACAACATCCTTCTGTAATTCTGGGGGAACTCTCTGATAACCTGAGTTTTCTGAACTCCAAAGTACCTTCCCACCGGTTGCACTTCTAATTGCAGATGCGAAACCAAACATACCTGAAACAGGGACTTTTGCCACAATTACCATATCATCCCCTTCGAGGTTCATCTCTTCGACAACCCCCCTCCTCTGCTGTATTTCGTTCGTAACTGAACCCATAATTTCCTGGGGCACATTTATGAATACCTTTTGAACTGGTTCCATTAGTATCCTCTTTCCCTGGCACATAGCACCATATAGTGAATTTCTTCCTGCAGGAATAACCTGCGCTGGACCTCTGTGTATACTGTCTTCGTGAAGTTTTGCATCAACGAGAAGTGCCTTTACGTGGGTCACGCCCTCATTGGCCAAGGGACCCTTGGATATTACTTCCTTAAACGACTCAATAAGAAGTTCCATAGTCTCGTCCAGGTATTGTATTCCCTTTGTAACATCAAAGAAGATATTCTCACCGGTAACGCTCACAATTCCTTTTGCCGTATCCCTATCAATTCCATTCTTTTGAAGAACGTCGATCACACCTTTCTTATCCTTAAACTTCTCTCCCTGGGGAATGGTTCCTTCCTTAATGAGATCAACAACCTCTTCATTTAATGGTTCGACCTTGAAGTAGAACCTGTTGTGTTTGTTTGGAGATTTTCCCTCAAAAGGACCTCCTACCTTCTCAACAGTCTCTCTATATACAACAATTGGATCTGATGTTGTCACATCTATTTTGTAATCATTTTTAATTCTGTAAAGCGTAACTTCAAGGTGTAATTCACCCATACCAGATATAAGATGTTCTCCAGTTTCCTGATTTATATTGACCTGTATGGAAGGATCTGCCTTTGAAACTGTTTTTAAAACTTCAATAAGTTTTGGTAGATCAGATGTGTGTTTTGCCTCAATTGCAAGGGTTACAACCGGATCAGTATAATGAGTCATAGGCTCAAAAGGTTCCATATCTGATGCTGCTGAAACTGTCGATCCTGCAATTGCACTTTTAAGTCCAATGACTGCGGCTATATTTCCAGCGGCAATAGAATCCACTTGTATTCTGTCAGGACCAACCATCATGGCAAGCGTCTGCACTTTGAATTTACCAGAAGCACCATTAATGTAAAGTTCCTGTCCCTTTGTAAGGGTGCCACTGAAAACTCTTCCTACCGCTATTTCGCCAGCGTGTGGATCCACTATAATTTTAACTATCATCATTGAGAGTGGCCCCTGCCCGTCACAGGATGTCATGGCCTTTCCCACGGGAGTCTCCAAATCCCCTTTCCATATATTTGGAATTCTATATGCTTGTGCCTCCTTGGGGTTTGGTAAATGATGAACCACCATATTCAAGATAATCTTGTGCAAAGGAGCTTTTTTTGCCAATTCCTTTTGTTTTTCGCCTCTAACATAGGTAACAATATCGTTAAAATTCACTCCATATGTTTTCATAGCTGGAACAGATATTGCCCAATTATGATAAGCCGATCCAAAGGCCACTTTGCCGTCGGCAACATTTAGCTGCCATTCTTTTCTGAAATTTTCAGGTGCATATTTACTTAATAATCTATTGACATCATTAATAATTTTAATGAATTTCTTTTGCATCTCTTCGCCGTTTAGTTTAAGTTCATTAATCAATCTATCAACTTTATTTATGAATAGCACCGGTTTAACGAATTCCCTTAAGGCTTGTCTTATCACAGTCTCTGTTTGTGGCATTACGCCCTCTACTGAATCAACAACTATTATGCAACCATCCACTGCCCTCATCGCTCTTGTTACGTCTCCACCAAAATCTACATGACCAGGTGTATCTATTAAATTAATCAGGAAATCTTTTCCGTCAACTGAGTGTACCATTGAAGCGTTAGCCGCATTTATCGTGATTCCTCTTGCCTGCTCCTGTTCATCAAAATCCAGCATCAGTTGCTTTCCGGCAAGATCTTCGCTCATCATTCCTGCCCCGGCAATCAGATTATCACTTAATGTAGTCTTACCATGGTCAATGTGAGCGGCTATGCCTATGTTCCTTATACTGTCCGTCTTAGTTACAAGCAAGCTAGCCTTTGCAATATTATCTTCCTTTCGACCCATAAAATCCACTCTCTTAAATTATAAATAAAAATTAATTTTTCATTTGTATCTCAATCTGTACACCATCAGGTATTGAAATCTTCATGACTTGCTTTAATGTTCTCTCATCTCCATCGATATCAATCAACCTTTTGTGTACTCTCATTTCCCACCTGTCCCACGTGGGAGAACCCTCCCCATCAGGGGACTTCCTAACTGGAACCACCAATCTTTTAGTTGGTAGAGGTACAGGGCCATGAATCTCAACTCCAGTTCTCTCTGCTATGCCCTTGATCTCTCTGCAAACGTCATCCACAACTTTATGATCCGTTCCGCTGAGAGATATTCTAGCCCTGTATGAAACCATCTTAGTTCACCTTACTTAGATTCTACGTCCTGACAGAGTCCAGCTGCAACGGTTTGACCCATATCTCTGATTGCAAATCTTCCAAGCTGTGGGAACTCTGCGACTTTTTCAATTACCATAGGCTTGTCCGGAACAACTTTTACCACTGCAATGTCACCAGTTTTGATGAATTGAGGCTTATCCTCCTTTGTTGTCCCATCCTTCGGATTTATTGTTTTGATTATTTCTTCAAATCTGCAGGCAACTTGAGTCGTGTGCACATGGAACACCGGTTTGTATCCTGCTGCAATGACACTCGGGTGGTTAAGAACCACGATTTGAGCAGTGAAGGATTTGGCAACGGTAGGTGGAGAGGTTAAAGGTCCACATACATCTCCTCTCTTTACATCGTTTTTAGCAATACCTCTAACATTGAATCCAATGTTATCGCCTGGCTCTGCCTGAGTCATATTCTCATGATGCATTTCAACGCTTTTTACTTCACCCTGCTTATTTGCGGGCATGAATATGACTTTGTCCCCGGGCTTAATGATTCCTGTTTCAACTCTTCCAACCGGAACTGTTCCTATTCCTGTGATTGAGTACACATCCTGGATTGGCAGTCTTAATGGCTTTGAAGTTGGCTTCTCAGGCACCTTCAATGATTCTAATGCCTCAAGCAGTGTTGTTCCCTTGAACCAAGGCATGTTTTCAGATTTCTTAACTATGTTATCCCCTTTGTATCCGCTAATAGGTATAATAGGGTAATTCTTATAGCCCACTGAAATGAGAAACTTTTCAACCTGTTCCTTAACTTCGTTGAATCTCTTCTCGCTATATGGGGGTTGGGTGGCATCCATCTTGTTAACCAGTACAATAAGCTGTTGAACTCCAAGTGTTTTAGCCAGAAAAGCGTGTTCTCTTGTCTGTGCCATTATGCCTTCTCCATCTCTTGCCGACACAACAAGCATTGCCGCATCAGCCTGACTTGTCCCTGTTATCATATTTTTAACAAAATCCCTATGCCCGGGCGCATCGATGATTGTGAAGTAGTATTTGTCTGTCTCAAATTTCCTGTGAGAAAGATCAATCGTAACTCCCCTTTCCCTCTCCTCTTTGTATCGATCCATGACCCATGCAAATTCGAATGTTGCCTTACCTTTCTCCTCAGCCTGTTTTCTGTAATCATCTATGATATGCTGTGGGATCTCACCATGCTCATATAGCAATCTTCCTACTAGCGTAGACTTTCCATGGTCGACGTGACCTATTGTAACCAAATTTATATGTGGTTTCTGTGCTGCCATTTTTTCACCTTTTCGACTATTAATTCAAACCGTTAAAGGTTTTAATTTATTAAAGTCTTTGGTAGGTAATTTGTATTGGTTATAAGAGGTTTTCCAATTTATCTTTTCGGAAAATAGAGGTTTATGCAGCATTAATTTCATAGCATTAAAAATTTTTATTCTCTCCCTTCCTTAGGGCCTTTTCATAACATATGATTATACGAGTGATTCGATTTAACTATATTTTGTACGCTTTCATCATAGTACGCAATATTAGTTAAATTTGATTTATTTAGGATATATTCTTGAGTTCCCATATTTCGGTGTCTTGCGGTGTTATATTTATTCACATCTGGCATTCCGTCAATTGCCTTTTTTAGGATCCTTTAAAGTTGGGTTATATAGAGAAAATATATACTCTCATACCCGGATACTCGTTTTAAAAATGACTAGGGTGTTTTACAATCCGAATTTTGAAACATACTTTTGTCACACGGAATTTAAAGGCATGAGGATTAACAATCTATCCTTAATGTGCTGAAGAGATTTTCTAATGTAATAATTACGTATGATCTGACACTTATTAGCTTTTTTGCAATGCTATATTTCTTAAGATATTTTATCTATCATTGTTAGAAATAACCAAAATTATTGAATTTATTTGGAATGAAGCTAAAATTAATAAATTATCTTTACTACCTCAAGTATTATAATATTAACAAATATTTATAAACGATCAAAAGGTTATAATATAATGTTTTAGTAATGATGTTTGATCGAAATGGAACAACCAGTAGAACCAAAAGGAAAAAATAAGAATCTCCTTATCGGCGTAATAGCTGTGGCAATTGTGGTGGTTCTTGTTGGTACGTTTGTGGGCCTAGACTATCATAACTTGGTTAAGCCTTCAACATCAACATCGAGCCAACAGCTTTATGTCTATACTGGAGTGAGTGGACCCGCTAATTCGGAGCATCTTCTTGGAGGGTGTGTCATTGCGGAGATGAAGGGTGGTTCAGCGCCAGCAGCATCTGCTCAGTTAATGGCTTACCTTATGAATCCATTAGTCCAGAAGAACTGTGAAGCAGCGACAGGCTTTATACCAGTGGATCAGGGCTCTTATACAAGCTCCCCAAGCTCGACCGTGCCTCTCATCTATGATCCATCAAATGGGACGGTTACGGTCTCCTACTATACCAGTATGAGCGCTGCTGATCAGTCATACGTGGGCGGTGTAATAAGCAATTTTGAGAAAAAGTATCCGAACATCAATGTTCAGGTAAGTTTCATAACTGCATCATCCATAGTTGAGGAAGTATCATCCTTGGTAACTAGCGGATCACATGCCAACGTGGTAATGACAATTGATAATCTGGATATAGGCGTTCTCTTCTACGACGGATATCTTGCCTCACTTAATCCTACGACCATAACCGCAGGTGAAGGCACAATTAGTACAATTACCAATCTGAATAATTATGAGTCTCATGTTTTTGGGGGAGTTTATTTCCTGACACAACTTGTAAATATACCGCTGGTTTGGGTAGACTACACAGCGCTCAAAAACGCCGGGATCTCAAGCGTACCTACAACATACACACAGTTAATGACCGACGCAAAGATACTCGACCAAAAGTATGGCCGTGGCATGATTAACTTCCAGGGACACGGAGGAGCTAGCACGCCTACTGAAATGTATCAGTGGATGGTCCAATTTGGTGGAAATCCTATGCTGTTTAACGATAGTGGAGACGTTCAGGCGATGGAATATATCTACAATCTAAGTGCTTACTTCTCACCTGACTATAAAACATCATACTGGGCAACCTATACTGGTCTGGCATCAAACACATACTCAATGATGTACTATCAATGGCCAGGATCAGTAAACCTGACTAAATTAGGAATGAAGTTACAATCAAGCAATGACACAGTATCTAATACTTCACTGGCAGCAATTAAAGGTGGTGTTTTCCTAAGAAGCCCAGTATCATGGATTGGGGAATGGAATACCATAATGGACAAAGCATGGGTAAAAATCATTGAAAGTGGAGGAGTAACGAGCTATACACAGATACCCTCCTTAATGACGCACTACAACAAGGAAATGTACAATTACCTCGTAGAGTTCTACAGTCAAAGCGTGGCAAACAATTACGAGGCTGGAGTATACGCCCCAGTTGAGGGCTCATAAGCCTCTAATTTTTTTAATTTATAGTTGTATCCTAAAACTCTTAAATCCTTTATTTTTTAGAAGGTTTACTTATCTTGCCATATTTAGAATATAGAGCATTTTTTTATGTCAATTAAAAGAAGCTAATGTGTTAAAAAATAATACTCCGTACCGGTCGACCAGGCCTGAGGATAGCAGGGTTCTATTCGCATTAGATTTCTTGGTATTATATTGTTGTCTCTATCCACGCCAATGAATTCTGGTAGTCCGCCCAGATGTTCAGAGCATTCCAGCATTCGTTTTTTAATTTCGTTGTATTCGTTCAAATATCCTCTCTTTCTAAGACCATAAGCTATAATCCAGTTGTCATTAGGCCATATTGCCCCTCTTTGATAGGCCTTTGAATCAAAGTGGTGATCTAAGGTGGATATTGTTCGTATACCGTATGGAGTTAGCAAGTCCTCATCAAATAGCCTATCTATTATAGATCTTTCCTGTTCACGATTTAGGATACCTGAGAAAATCAAATGCCCAGGTTCACTTGTAATGCAATCTGTTAAGACTCCGTCACCTCCAATGGCTATCCCTGGAAATGTTTCGCCCTCATCTGTAAAATCAGAGTAAGTTCGGTCCTTTAGCAAAGATATATCCATTTTGATCTTTTCTTTAAGGTCACTCTCATCATCAGACTCAAGGAATTTTAATCCCCGGTTTAAAGCTTCATAGGCGTAAGATTGAACACCCAGAACAGCAACGGGTGAAGTTACGGTATTCAATATACTCCCAATACCATCCCGCCAACTCA
>JAKADQ010000103.1 GCA_021820405.1 Thermoplasmata archaeon
AAGGAAATATATTCCGAAGAAAGCCATAGAGTATTTTTTACCACCAACAGTGGCATTCGAGAAGGAAGATTATGAAAGGCAGGTTCATAATTTAATCCACGTTTACCATGTGGTTAAATCTCTGAGATTCCAGATTAAATTTATGAGGGATAGGGGCGAAGAGCCCAACCCTGAGGATCTGGAGCAATTGAGGAGAGGAGAAGAAATGGGATTTTAGTTAGGGGGGAGAAATGTTAGGGAAATCGACGACAATGCTTATAAAATTGGCATTCGTTTTATTTGTTGGAATTATTATTCTGAATTCCTATGAGGGAAGTCTGACCAACAATTTTAATGACCTTTCTCCTCTTTACTTCAGGATCCTTAACGGAAGTATAGCCTTGCTGGGCATAATAGTTGCCCTTATCTTGGTGTTTGTCCTTTTAGATTATTTCTCTGAAGACAGGTGGGATCGATCATGGTGATTAAGAAGAAATTCCACTACCGGGCCATGGGCGTGCTGTCAGGGAATAAAAGGGACGGCTTTTATTGTGAACTATGCCAGAAGGAGATAGGCACGATATTACATTTTAAGGTTAATCATCCTGATATCTATGATAAGGTCATGGAAATCTGCCTTTTGAGGAATTGATTTTAATCCACACTCCGAGCTGTGATAATTCAAACACAATTTATTAGGTAATTTACCATGAAGAATACCAACACTCTTAAATCGTTTTTAAATTAACGATAAATTTTAAACATACTATTGGCATGGCTAAAAAGAGATTTTATTAAGGTGGATAAGATTGTAATTTATTCCCTTTAAGAAAATCGATTATTTTTATCTAATTAATTATATATTCCAAAAAGTGATCCCTGAGTATATAAAGAAACCGAGTAAAAAACCGTTATACATGTACGATTTTATGTATTAGGGATAGCGTATTTTCCGATATATTGAAAAAAACTATACCGTATTGAGGACGGGTCTGGAGGGGTTCGAACCCCCGGCCTATGGATTAAGAGTCCATCGCTCTACCTGGCTAAGCTACAGACCCCGTGACCACTAAATTACCTTATTGGTTTAAAGATTTTGATTGAGAATGCTTTAAGACATATATGTTGATAGTGGAAAGATGATTGTTGCATAAAAATTCCGGATTCCTTTTTAAAGCTCTTTGACTTATGACATCATGGAACTTGATGGCGAAAATCTCAGTATGGATATGCTTAAGAAAATAATCAAAAAAGAAGAGAAAGTTTCTCTATCTCCCATAGCAAGGGAAAAGGTAATTGAGAGCAGAAATTCATTGATCGAACTTATATCGAAGGGCGAGGCTATTTATGGTGTAAACACCGGTTTTGGAAGTCTTCTGAATACGAAAATAAATAGGGAAGATAGCGAAAAGCTTCAGTTGAACCTCATAAGAAGCCATTCAAGCGGTTTTGGCAAAGCCCTGTCTGAAGAAAAAGTCAGGGCAATGATGCTCGTGAGGGCAAATAGCCTTGCAAGGGGATATTCCGGTGTATCTCCCGATCTTATAGATAAGATTCTTGAAGTGCTCAATGAAGATCTATATCCATATGTACCCGAAATGGGATCAGTAGGTGCCAGCGGCGATCTTGCTCCTTTGGCACATCTGTGCCTTGCCATTATCGGAGAGGGTGAAATGATTGAGAATGAAAAGAGAAGACCATCTCTGGAAATAATGCACAATCATGGCATAAGGCCCTATGTACTAAGGGAAAAAGAAGCGATTTCCTTCATAAACGGCACATCAGCAATCACCGGCATAGGCTCTGTGGAACTGATAAGGGCAAAGGAGAACCTTGCAATGGCAAGTGCGTCCTTTTCGATGGCCTTTGAAGCCCTCAGAGGTACGAGAAAAGCCTTCACTCCATGGGCCCTTTCAACTAGAAAACAGTTTGGCCAATCCCTGATAGGGGCAAAAATGTATTCGATCTTTTCGGAAAGCAATCGTGTTGTGGAACAGGACAAAATTAAGATTCAGGATCCATACACGCTGAGATGCACACCGCAGGTCTATGGTGCTGTATATGACACAATCTCCTATGTGGAAAGTGTGCTTGTCTCGGAGATGAATTCTACCACAGACAACCCTCTGATAAATAATGAAGAATATGTCTCAACAGGAAACTTCCACGGAGAACCTGTGGCCTTTGCCTGTGATTTTCTGGCAATCGCCCTTACCGACCTTGGCAATATGATAGAGAGAAGAATTGCGAGGATCACCGATGCTTCCCTGAGCGGCCTCGATCCGTTTTTAATAAAGAACAGCGGACTGAATTCAGGATATATGATAGGACAGTATGCAGCTGCTGCATTGTGCAATAGAAACAAGATTCTTGCATATCCAGGATCGGCTGATTCCATACCAACCTGTGCAAATCAGGAAGACCATGTCAGCATGGGGACAAATTCGGCAAACAAGCTGAGTGAGATAAATGACAATATACATAGGATAATTGCAACCGAATTTGTGATGGCAACCCAGGCAATGGATCTGTCCCATGAAGGGTATTCTCCCTATACAATGAAATTGAAAGAGAAGATCAGGGAAAAGATCCCCTATCTGGAAAATGACAGGCCCATATACAGAGATATGGATCAGATGGAAGCAATGATGAGATCAGAGAATTTTATCAGCCTTGTAGATGAAAAATTCCATTCGATCCTGTAAATTTCATATTTTATTATGATCGCTTCTCCGGTGTCTATTCAGAATTCCATCACTAGGTATATGGGTGCATGATCAGATCCTGTGATGTTTGAAAGTATCCCGGAATCTTTCACCTTATTTTCAATGGATCTGCTGACCAGAAAATAGTCTATTCTCCATCCGATATTCCTCGCTCTTGCATTGTGCATATATGACCACCATGAATAGTAACCGCCTTCCCTGTGGTATATTCTGAATGTATCCACGTAACCCTCATTGAGGAAATCTGTGAACCACTTTCTCTCCTCATCGGTGAAGCCGGCACTTTGATGGTTATCATCTGGCCTTGCTATATCCAGCTCTGCGTGTGCAACATTAAGGTCTCCGCATATTATCAACGGTTTTTTCTTTTCGAGCCTCTTTGCGTATTCTGCAAAATTACGATCAAAATCCAGCTTCATTTCAAGCCCGGAAAGATCCCTTCTTGAATTTGGAAAGTAGCAATTCAGGAGGTAGAAATTCTCAAACTCGGTTGTAAGGACTCTTCCCTCGTCCATACTCATTTCCGTCGAAACGCTTAATGGATCATCCTTTGCGATGGTCATCGTTCCACTGTATCCCGGCCGCTTAGCCGAATTTGTGATGACCCGGTAACTACTTGTGGAGAATTCCAGCGGAAGATTCTTTCCATCACTCTTGATCTCCTGAAACGCCATGATATGATAATCGCTTGAAAGTACCAGATCCATGAGCCCTTTCTGGATCGCAGATCTCAGTCCATTCAGATTCCATGACAGAAGTTTGATGATCATTACAATGAGATGTCTCAATATTAAAAAAGCTCTCTGCCAGAATGTAACAGTTCAGTAAAGATTTCTTTAAATTTAAGTTCCCAATTACGTGAATTATGATTGAGAAAACGACAACTGTGAGAAAAGGAGAAACCTATGGTTCCGTATTCAAACAGAACAGGGACATCATAGCAGTTGTGGTGGATGGCATTCTTCATGATTTGAGAGAAAAGGCAAGGGAGGACTGCCAGGTCGAAGGAA